>CAZYPH010000042.1:0-16405 GCA_964649095.1 uncultured Oligoflexia bacterium
GCCCACTTCAGCGTAGTGCAAACGCGCGTTACAAACGCTGATATTTTTATTGGAAACTACACAGAAACACTAAATGACTTTAAACTTTTAAGAACAGAGTCTTTTGAACAGAGTCTCAGCAATCAGTTTAAATTCGTATTGAATGTTTACTCACGAATAAAAAACAGGGCGACTCTTTGCGCCTGACATTCAAAACGCTGAGCACTTACTCGAAATCCAAAGGCCTCAAACAAGTCCACCATAGCCAGCATTTCAGCACTGCGCGTGGCAGGTTCGTTAACCCATAGTCGCGCAAACTGCGAGGAGGGTTTATTGACCCACGTCACTGGCAACTCCACCCAAACTTTTGCCACCTGAACATGGGGATGTTCTAAAAGCGCCGCTGCCAATAAGCCATATTCATGCCCCTGTTCTTGATCAATGGCCGACGCTAATAAGAAGCCAAAGATTTCTAGTTGGGGTCGCGGCGTAGATAGATAACGCGTTCTAATTTCAGCTTGAAAACTAGCGCCTAGGTCTTTTGTATCGCGTGCCTGTTTAATATTTAGAAGAGTATTTCTCGGCGAATAATTAATGCCTTTTGTATATACTTTAATTTGAATATTGCTTCGATTTTGATTGTGCGAGATTACAAATGGGTCGCTCGGAATATCATGCGTGAATCGATGATAATCACCTAAGAAACTAGCACCACTGGCTGTGAGTTCTTGCAAATCTATCTGCTGGAGCCATTTTTGTGGATTATAAATGGACTCCCAGAACTCTTGATCGGAATGCAGGCTGCTTTTCTCTAAGTGCCAACGTAAAATCAAACCCGGTGCAGTTCGATAAGTTGTCGCTAACACTTTTGTCGCTTGAACCTCGGCAAAATGCTCATAAGAGAACGAGGCCAGCTCGTCTCGGGCCTGTGGTCTTAGTAAGGCGCTACAGTTGGAATTACGGCGGATGGTTTCGCATAGGCCGATTGGGCCTAGGCAAAGAGCTGCGACTAACAACGGAACTTGAGCTAAGGCGACCCTTCGACCGTATCGCACGAATTGACCAATGTGAGCTGCTCCCCTAAACAGCGTCATCGAAATTCCCCCTCACTACCCCCTAAAGAATTGTGTTACATAAACACCACTATGGGTGGATCAAATCCTTACATTAAATCACAGCCGGCAAACCAGCCGAGTAAAAACTTTACTATTCAATTTATTGGCGTTGATGGCCAGGGTCAGCAAACTACCGAGCAGACTGTCGACGTTGACGTGGCACAGATGCCCACAAGCGGAACAGGTTTGCCCGGTAGTATTTTAGATATTGCTTTAGCTTCGGGCATTGATATCGACCACGCGTGCGGCGGCGTATGCGCCTGCGCAACGTGTCACGTAGTTGTGCGGGAGGGTTTTGAGAGCCTATCACCCGCCTCGGACGACGAAGAAGACATGCTCGACACGGCCCCTGGCCTCAAGCCCACATCACGCCTCTCGTGCCAGGCCATCCCCTCCGGCGCCTGCCCGCGCGTTGTTGTGGAGATACCGGCCTGGAACCGCAACGCGGTTCGAGAGTAATCAAACCGCAACGCGGTTCGAGAGTAATTGAACCGCAACGCGGTTCGAGAGTAATTGAACCCGACAGCACCATGAAAAGTTTCCCCGGTTGATTGTCGCTTAGAAATTTTCCTAAGTACCATCTAGCCTAATCAACAGAGGGGTACTTCTGAACATCGGGGCACAGCTTTTTCAACGACGGCCAAAGAAGCATCAGAACTTTAGTAACCCGGGCATCCCAAGAATACAGTGGATGACACCGAGTTTGTATTCTTTGCGCGCGCTATTGCTGATCTGTGGTCTTGGTATTTTAAATACTGATGCTACGCTCGCTCAAACACAGCCCATTAGAACTCTCGCGATCACCATGGCTTTGGGGTTTGATAGTGCCAACACGCAATCTGAGACCTTAGTTGCAATCAAACAAACGATTACACAACATCGACGCATTTATTTTACACGAGAACTTACGCGACAACCTGCCCAGACGCCCGGTATTGAACACTATGTATCAACCCCTACAACGGGCGCATCGCAGCCACTCCTAATTAGTCTTACATTACTGTACCCCACCCCAAACACGCCGCCCGAGCTGACCGTACAGCGCTTTCGGGATCACTTACGCAGCGACGACATGATTCTGTATTTCGGGCACAGTCGCAATGGCGATGGTTTTCCGGAGTTTGCAGCATCGAGCGCTACTACGGGAAAACATTTTATCAACGATCCTATTCGGGGTTGGTTGGGTTTTGATCAAGTAAATTTTAACCGATCGAAATATCAAATCTTAGGTCTCATAGGTTGCCACACACGACAGTATTTTTACGAACCACTGCGTCAGTTGGTCTGGGAAAAACCACCCAACAGCTTAGGGCTGCTATTGACAAACGACTATGCGTATTTTGATGATTTTTCCGGTTACGTCGAAGCTATTCTGAATGCACTTTTAGAAAGCAACACAGATCAATTGAGTCGATATTTAGACGCTCGTTCGAGCACTCTCCAAGCGACTAGTGATCGCCCCGTGCGACAACAGTTTCATTTTGAGCATTTTGATTTAAGGCGATTAGGTACGCATCTTAATAGAAACGAGCAAGCGAATACACCACAACGGGTTTATGCGCGTGAGCCATATCGTGACATTCCGTTCTAATTTGGGGCGGATGGGGGAACACAACGTGATCACTAGAGTACGAGGCGTTTTTTATTTTGCGTTAATTCTGCTATCGCAACTGTTGGGCATTTTGTTTCCCGCTCACGGACACCGATTTCAAGACTCCAACTTCTATCGCATTCCGGTAATCGTAAGAAATCACCTTGAGCAATCGACCACACCAAGCACGGAACACGACAACGGCATTTTGTGTTCAGCCATACTGACGGCACCGAATGTTACGTTTACAACCATTGAAGAGCGAACCAATCTTATGATTGGACGCACTGGGCCCTTTAGACGATTTCGTGATGCGATGACGTTGTCTGCCGCCATCAATGCTGCAACCGAGGCCGATGCTCTACCGCACGAAGTGCAATCGATGGCACGATTTGCTGAAGCGTTACCTAACGAACAGTTTTACTTAGTTTCGCAAGTCGATAATCAAGACGTTCCTGGTTTTGATGGTTTCATAACCACGCATTCCAATGAAACTGTGAACTTTTCCCTAAAAACCATTACGTCGAAACAACGCAGATCGGTTTTTCGGCACATCACACAGGCTTTGGTGCAGGCGCTACGCTTTTCACACTACAAACAGTGGCATTCACAATGGTTAGAAGAAAGTATTCCAATTAACATTCGTTTACGTAGGCAAACATGGGTAGTAAAATCGTTTAAACTTTTTGGTGGATTTGCGAGACTACATAATCAATTTTATCAGACAGGCCGCCGCATTCGTGTCTTAATCGATTTAGGCACTCAACCTATTTCGATCACTCACAGCGATATTCAAGCGTTACAGCAGTTTGTAAACGACATGAGTCAAGAAGTAGAAGGCATTGTGTTTTTGCATGGGACTGGCACGTTGTTACATATTAAATCTAATATATAGTTTTATATGAATTCAAAAAAAGTTTTTCTGACAGGCGCCAGCGGTTTTCTTGGTGCCCATATTGCGCGCTGTTTACTTCAGAATAGTGCTATTAACCTTATTTGTTTAGTGCGCAAGTCTTCAAATATTGCTGTATTGAAAGAATTAGTGTCAGACGCAAACGCCTGGCAACGCACGACTCTGCATACAGGGGACTTGAGGGATCTGCAGTCCTTTCAAGAGACTGCCTCGCAATGCGATACAATTTTTCACGTCGCGGCAGAATATACGTTTTGGTCGCGTGACCCAAAGGCGATTTGGGATTCTAATATTTTAGGAACTAAAAACATTCTCACAGCGGCTCGTGGCAAAAAACTGATCTACACCTCTACCGTCGGAACTATCGGCATTCGCCCAGACAAAACGCCTTCTACCGAGGAAGACATTATTGACACACGTTGTCTTTCTAATCCGTATAAAAAATCAAAATTCGAGGCCGAACAACTGGCGTTAGAGCAAGCCTCGCGTGGCGAGTTTGTTGTGATTGGGAATCCTTCGGCGCCGATTGGCCCCGGAGACCACAAACCCACTCCAACCGGACAAATCATCGTCGACTTTGCACGCGGCCGGATGCCTGCGTATCTCGACACCGGACTTAATTTTGTCCATGTCCACGACGTCGCTATGGGCCATCTACTATTACAAGAACGTGGCCGGTCAGGTGAGCGTTATATTCTCGGTGGTGAAAATTGGCATCTACGTGAATTGTTAGAACGCCTCGGCGTTTTGTTGAATCGCCCTGCACCAAAAATTAAAATACCTTACAGCATAGCCTGGATAGCAGGTCACCTATCTACTGCGATCGCTGATCACATTACGCACCGGCCACCAAAAGTTGCAATTGATGCCGTTCGTATGGCCGCAAACACCATGTTTTTCTCAAGTGCCAAGGCCAGAAACGAACTAGGGTATTCACCATCCTCGGTAGATGGCGCTTTGAAAGATGCTGTTAACTGGTTTAAAAAGAATCATTATTTCTAATTGCAAAATACTTTCGAGGTAATTCATGTCGATTCCAATCAAACAGGCGGCCCTAGTAGGCAAGTACGTCGTTACACAAAAACTGAAACGCGCAAAACGCTACCCGCTAGTTCTCATGTTAGAGCCCCTTTTTAGATGCAATTTAGAATGTGTGGGTTGTGGCAAGATTCAATACCCCGAAGAAATTTTAAAAAAGACCTTAACACCAGAGCAGTGTTTTCAGGCTGCCGAAGAATGTGGCGCGCCTGTTGTGAGCATTGCCGGCGGCGAACCGCTGATTCACCCACAAATTAAAGAGATTGTTGATGGCCTTATTGCCCGCAAGAAATTTATCTACCTGTGCACAAACGCTTTGCTGCTCAGCCGCAAGATGGACCTGTTTCAACCGTCCGATTATCTCACGTTTAGTGTACACATGGACGGCCTTGAGAAACACCACGACGAATGCGTCAAACGCGAGGGTACTTATAAAACAGCATTGGCAGCCATCAAAGAAGCCAAACGCAGGGGGTTTCGAGTCACCACCAACTCGACAATTTTTGAGGGGCATCCACCAGAAGACCTGCACCAGTTTTTTGATGAGATGATGGCTGCAGGTGTTGATGGCATGATGGTATCACCGGGTTACAGTTATGAAAAAGCACCTCGCCAAGATAAGTTTTTAAAACGCGACCAGACGACCGCCTTATTTCGTAAAATTCTTGCCCCAATGAAAGAACGCAAATGGGTATTTAACCACTCTCCATTTTATTTAGATTTTCTCAAAGGCGAAAAAGAGTACGAGTGCACGCCATGGGGTAATCCAAATTACAACATTTTTGGTTGGCAGCGGCCTTGTTACCTAATGTCAGAAGGTGGCTACGTTAATACGTTTAAAGAGTTGATGGAAGAAACAGATTGGAGCAAATACGGCAAAGCTAGTGGCAACCCAAAATGCCAAGACTGTATGGTGCATTGTGGCTTTGAACCGACTGCCGTTAACGACAGTATGGCGTCACCAAAAAATATGCTTCGTTCGTTTTCGGCGACTCTGTAGTTTTTTCTATGATGAAAAAAAAACGTGCCTCTCAGAATACTAAAGGCCCTCACACGATCGATAGAAAAGACAGCCATTTGGCTATCTGCCTAAACGAGGACGTCGATTATTCCACCCGAAAAGACCAACGATCGGGCCTTGAGGGTTATCAGTTTGAGCATTTGGCACTGCCAGAGCTTGATTTTCGTTCGATAACTACTGACACAAAACTATTCGGGCGCGCATTAAGAAGTCCTATTATCATCGGTGCGATGACCGGCGGAACCAAAACAACAGATGCTCTTAATCGACGTTTAGCTGCGGCGTCTGAAGCCCATCAAATTCCCTTTGCTTTGGGTTCTCAACGCAAAGCTCTCGAGTCTACTGATAAACAGATATGGTCGTCGTTTGCCGTAAAGAAATGGAACCCTAAGATTCCTCTCCTGTTTGGCAATATCGGCGCCGTTCAATTAAACTACGGTATCGATGCAGATAAAATCGAACGCCTGGTCGATTACTGTGAAATCGACGTGTTAAACATCCACCTCAACCCTCTACAAGAGGTCATTCAACCGGAGGGGAATACCAACTTTTTAGGGCTCTTAAAGAAAATCGAAAAAGTTGCAACGCACCTAAACCGGCGTTTTAAGTTACCTGTTGTTTTAAAAGAAGTGGGTAGTGGGATTTCTAAAACGATGGCTCGTCGCCTTAATCAATTGCCTATCGCAGGCATTGAGACCGCGGGCGTCGGTGGAACCTCTTGGTCTAAAATTGATAGCATTCGATCTCAATCAGATAAATTATATATAGCTGGAAGCATATATGCTCAATGGGGTATTTCTACTGCCGACAGCGTCGTAGCAGTTAAATCAATGGTTACTAATAAAACAGTGATCGCATCGGGCGGCATTCGTAACGGCTTAGAGGTGGCGAAGTGCCTGGCCCTGGGGGCCGATGCCTGCGCTGCAGCGCTTCCATTTCTTAAGGCCGCACAGAAGTCAGAGAACGAACTTCAAGAGTTTATTGATGGTTTTAATTATCAGTTACGTATTGCTATGTTTTTGACAGGCTCGCAAAATTTAAACGAATTAAAAAAACAGAAGTTGTTAAAACACTATGCCAATTAAACAGTTTAAGGCTCGCAGCCCTGGTAAATGCATTCTATTTGGCGAACACTTTGTAGTCGACGGTGAGCCTGCGGTATTAACCCCTCTCACCGACTTATACTGTCAGGTGACACTAACTCGCTCGGAACACGTCACATCACATGCCGAAGCGCCAGCACTCGGGGAACGCAGCAGAGTGGAAGCTCTTATGACACGCGCGCTCTACATTGCCTGCGATGCTTTAAGATTAGATATCAAGACCCAAAAATTTCGCATCGAATCGACGGCCAATTTTCCGATATCTCGTGGCTTTGGATCAAGTGCTAGTTTTTCTGTAAGCCTTGTAAAAGCCCTAGACCAATACCGCAACGCCTTGGCTCAAGTCTCGGCAGACTGGAGCGAGTTGTTTGCAGCCAGCTTACAGGTTGAAAAATTATTTCATGGCACACCGAGTGGTGCCGATGTTGCGGCTGCTTTGAGTTCGACCCCAATTGTTTTCGAAAATGGCAGCATTCGGACAAACTTATCGATTACTGCAGTTGATGTTGTCGTTGTGGATTCGGGTGATCGTGATCTTGGTAGTACAAAAATTAGAGACATAATTAAATTTAGAGAAGAGCGACCTAACGACTGGCTCCAATTTAAATCGCGTTATCGCGAGCTTTTGCACGTAGCTCTGGAATGTTTACCTATGATGAATCGACATCACGAGGTAGCACGAGCTCTTAAGTCGAATCATGAACTACTTTCACAACTAGGCCTTAGCACCAGTGGCATCGATGAGTTGATTGCTTTGGGAATTAAACTAGGTGCTTTAGCAGGAAAAGTTTCAGGGGCCGGTGGTGGCGGTGCGGTTGTTTTTGTGACAGAACGCGGCAGTGGCTTAAAACTAGCGGACGCGTTTAAGGCTATGATGATCCCAGTGCGGGGGGTTCTGTAGGCGATGGCCACTCAAACCAGTATTCATAAACCCACGGCACTCACATCGAATGATTGGCTTGTCGAACCCATCGACGACCGTTCGCAGATGGGCTACGCGTATGCTCCAACAAATATTGCACTGACGAAATATTGGGGCAAACGTGATATTGTTTTGAATCTGCCGACCAACTCGAGTCTATCAGCCGCGATTGCAGGATTAGGGTCGTACACTACGGTGGAATTTAACGAGGCCTTTAAACAAGATCGTTTTATTTTAAACAAGTGCGTTGTCGATGTACCTAGTCGAGTGGCTAAAGTGCTCGATAAAATGCGTGACGTTGCAAACACCAATTTAAAAGTGCGCATCCAATCAGCAAATAATTTTCCAACGGCCGCAGGCTTGGCATCATCAGCATCGGGTTTTGCGGCACTAACATTAGCAGTTAATAATGCGTTACAACTAAAATACACACCTCGGGAACTTAGTGCCGTAGCACGCCTAGGATCAGGTTCAGCCTGTCGCTCGGTGTTTAATGGATTTGTCTTCTGGAACAAAGGCACGCTTGTGGACGGCAGCGATTCCGCAGCGGAGCGCATTAATACCAACTGTGCCTTAAAGCTTGATGTAGCCGTATTCATTGTAAATGCTGGCAAAAAAGAACAACCCTCGACGGGCGGCATGGAACACACACGCCTCACGTCCCCCTATTTTTCCAGTTGGGTATCGCAGGGTGAAATAGACACCCAAACTCTTCGTACCTTTTTGTCGAACCAACACTGTACGATAGATTCTTTTTTTGAAGTGATGGCCCCCATCATAGAAAGTAATTGTTTAGCCATGCATGCCTCGGCCATGGCAGCGCGGCCACCGATTTTTTACTGGGAGCCAGAAACGTTGCGTATTATCGATGTTGTAACGAAGTTAAAAAAATTGGGCTTCAAGCTCTTCTTTACAATCGATGCCGGACCAAATGTCGTGGTATTTTTAGATCCGAAACAAACCAGTGAACTCTTAGCCCACTCACTAATTACAAACAATTGTTTTACGATTATTCGAACAACAATTGATGTTTGAAAATATTTAGGGACACGATTCCATGTTAAGTATCCTTTCAGATGTCCATGCGACACACATCAAGGCTATCAATGCACTGCTTGACGATTATCTCAAACATGGCCGAGCGCAACACCTAGCAAGGACCAACAGCTTGATGACACAGTACCATTTAAGCAGCGGCGGAAAACGGTTGCGCGCTCTAATACCGTGTCTGGTATTTGAGACCTTTGATCGTAAAGCTAGCGATGCTTACGTATTAGCCAGTGCCGTTGAGTTGATCCACAATGCAACACTAGTGCATGACGACCTGCAAGATGGCGACGAGATGCGACGCAACCAACCCACTGTTTGGAAGAAGTTTTCCCCAGCACAGGCCATCAACTGCGGCGATGCCATGCTCTATTTTGCTCTAGATGTGCTTCTTGCGCACTCGGGCTTTCCAGCCCGCGCTTTAAATCGAACGATTCAAACCTTTGTTGAAAATTGTCTTCATGTCATTGAGGGGCAGTCTTTGGAATTTCTATTAAAAGATGGCCCTCTTCCACAAATGGAACATTATCTAAATGTTGTTCAAGGCAAAACTTCCGGGTTATTTGCATTGCCATTTGAGAGCGCGCTGAGTGCGTTAGACGTTCCAGAAGAAATGATTTTTAAAACACGATCTATCACGACAAAACTCGGCACTGCATTTCAGATTCAAGATGATTATATCGATCTCTACGGCAACAAAGGCCGCGGTGAAAACCGAGCTACGGACATTGCAGAAGGTAAAATTAGTTATTTTGTAGTGCACACTCTAAATACAGCAAGTGCATCAGAACAAACTTCGTTGCTAAAAACGCTAAAATTACCACGTCAAGATACTGATAATGCAGCGATCGACAGCGCATTGCAGTTGTTTGAAAAGTATCACGCAAAACAAGCCGCGATAGAGTACTTGTCGAAATTGCAGAGTGAATTAATAGAGTCGATCGATCAGCTCCAAGAACTGCCCTTGCAATTCAAAGAACTCCTAAAAGCAGTGGCTCACGATTTTACTAATTTGACTGCATGAAAACACAGCACACAAACTTAAAGAAATGCATTGAAGCCGCTCGTAACTATTCGCTAAAAATTCAGCGCCCAGATGGGCATTGGGTGGGTGAATTAGAGTCAAACACAACGATAACAGCGGAATATATTTTTTTACTTCAAGCCCTAGGCTTACCGTTTGATCGTGATAAAACGCCCTTTATTAAATACCTGCTCAGCAAACAAAATGCCGACGGGTCGTGGGGAATTGCTCATGATTATGCCGGCGATGTGTCTACTACGGCGGAGACCTATCTTGCGCTACGACTGTGTGGAGTCGATCAAGACCACACAGCGCTACGCCAGGCTCAGGAGTTCATTCTTCAGAACGGTGGTTTGGAAAAAATTCGGGTATTCACCCGCATCAACTTTGCCCTATTCGGGTTGTTTCCGTGGAGCTCGGTACCTTCGATCCCTCCGGAGTTTATGTTTCTGCCGCCCCAGTCGCCGATTAACATCTATCGACTTTCAAGTTGGGCGCGAAGTACCATGGTTCCACTCTTTATTATTTTCCACCACAAACCGACGTTCGCACTACCCAATGGTTGTTCCAGGTCTAATGCTTGGTTAGATCATTTGTGGATTAATCCGAATAAAAAAAATATTCCGTACATTCCAACCTTTAAAGCGGCCCTTAAAGAATATGGATGGAGTCTTAAAACTACGTTTATTGGTAGTGACGTTTTACTAAAAGCCCTCGACAGGGCGCAATCAAGTCGGCTGGCACGCAATATTCGTAAACACGCGGTGAAGGCCTGCGAAGATTGGGTGTTGGAGCATCAAGAAGTCAGTGGAGACTGGGCTGGTATTTTTCCACCGATGGTTAACGGCGTGCTGGCTCTATATTTAAATGGCCATAAACTAGATAGCCCACCCGTCAAACTAGGACTTGAGGCTCTGGACCGCTTTATCTGGCGAGACAAATTAGGCGCACGGGTAGAAGCCTGCCAGAGCCCGGTATGGGATACTGCACTTTCACTCATCGGACATGTAGACTCAAAAACACCGCCGAAGTCGAGGCCAATGCAAATGGCCGCTAGATGGTTAGAATCAAAGAGACTTGACGTAACACATGGCGATTGGCGTATATATAACACTTCTAATACATCTGGCGGTTGGTCATTTGAATATGAAAATTCGTGGTATCCCGATGTTGACGATACGGCAGCCGTAGTGCTAGCGCTCATGAAACAGAATACGGGCGTCAAAAGAAAATCTGTTGTAACGAATGCCGTAAAATGGATGGTTTCGATGCAGAATTCTGACGGCGGTTTTGCCGCCTTTGACATCGACAACAATCATCTCTACCTAAACGATATTCCATTTTCAGACATGGATTCTCTTTGTGACCCCTCGAGTCCCGACGTTACAGGCCGTGTTATTGAAGCTCTAGGCCTGTTAAATAGTAAAATACATTTGAAAACGATTGAACGCGCTGTGAGATATCTCCTACAGACACAAGAGGCCGAAGGCCCGTGGTTTGGTCGATGGGGCGTCAACTATATATATGGAACCTCTAATGTATTGTGCGGGCTCAGAGCCTCAAAATCACTCATCAAGAACTCTCGTGTATTAAACTTGAGGGCGGTAGAATCAAGCACCCAAAAAGCAGTCAAGTGGCTTGTCAGTAAACAGAATGACGACGGTGGCTGGGGTGAGTGTTTAGAGTCGTACAAAGACCGATCACTGATGGGTCAAGGCACGAGCAGCGCCTCACAAACAGCTTGGGCACTCATGGCTCTTGAGGGGCATCTACCAAAGGATTCCAAACCCATATTATATGGTATCGACTGGCTAATTAGAAACCAATCCAAGACCGGTACATGGAAAGAGCCGGCATTTACGGGCACGGGTTTTCCAAATCATTTTTATTTAAAGTACCATTTATATTGCCATTATTTTCCCATGATGGCTTTGGGTCGCTTCGTATCATGACTGGTATCATGACTGGTATCGTGAGCTTTACTCATCTATTACTCTCTACGATCTATTACCGCCCCTACGTATATCTATTTTTTTGTATATTTTTATACTTTGCAATTCCACTTTTTACTCTACGCACCACGTTAGTATTTACTCTAATTGGGTTTACAACGGCCTTTTTGTGCGAGTATTCGTCAACACGTAATGGCTTCCCGTTTGGGTATTATGAATACTTTCAATCAACACGTAATCGAGAGTTATGGATTTCTAATATTCCGTTCTGGGATTCTCTCTCGTTTGTTTTTTTAGCTTTTTTTTGTTTTATATTGGCCTCAGCTCTTTTTACGCCGCCTAAAGAATTTAAATCTAATCACAACAGATGGTCTGGTTTTTACCATCGTTTAACACCTTGGATTGGCGCGTTATTAATGACGCTTTTAGACGTAGTCATTGACCCTGTTGCACTACAAGGTGAAAAATGGTTTTTAGGCAAGCTCTATCACTATCCGATTCCAGGCCCTTACTATGGCGTGACGTTAGAGAATTTTGCGGGATGGTTTTTTGTCGGATTTACTATTCAGTGGCTATTTCAACGCTACCTAAATCTCGAGAGTCGATTCAAGCAATCTACGAAATCAAAGATGCCGAATCAGCGCCTTCTGCAGGGTGTCTTCGCTGTTTATATAGGAGTATTTTTATTTAATCTGACGGTCACACTTTTTATCAAAGATTATAGATTAGCGGCTTCAAGCACGACAGTTATAGTATGCGTTACTTCAGCGGTTTATTTAGTTCTTCGCAATAAATTATGATTTTTATATATACAGCCACCGATTTTGAACACCGCATGGCTCAGCAAATTATCTATGACAATAAACTATCCGATAAAGTCATAGTTGCCGACAACCCCTGTGGCATGGGTGCAGCGGCGGCAAAAAAGGCGATTGAAGATATAATACAATCTAATAATCGAATAACACAGATTGTATCGTTCGGTTTTGCGGGAAGCCTTTCGTATCAATGCCCCAGAGGTTCGGTGGTTACTGCTAACTCTGTGACATTTGAAGGTTTAAGTTATGAACTGGTTCCGTCAACCGTAGAGTTAGGAGTCGAGTGCGTCGCAGTCGCTTCGATCGATTTTGTGTACCATGCTGACTTGTTGCCCCTGCCATCGACGATTATGACGTCATTCCAAGCTGATTCAAAACTAGCTATTTGTGTCGATATGGAAACCGGACCTCTCGCCAAAACGGCCGCGAAGTTTGGTCTAAAAGTGCTGTTTTTAAGGTTAGTATCTGATGACCCGGATAGACCGTTGCCCCGTTTTATTGCTCTGCCATCTAATCTGACTAAGACAAATCAACGATCGAAGAAAATTAGACTATTTGTAGAAACAATTCGACACGTAGTATCAGACTTGGTGTTCGGTCTGGCCTACCTACCATCTGGACGCAGACACATACAAAATTATAAATATATTATTGGCCAACAATTACGCTCTTTGTAAAAGCTGATGGGCGCCGATGGCGTTTACTGTAGCTCTTACATTGTGCACCCGAATAAAGTCGATTCCGTTCTGAGCTAAATGCGTTGCCAAGGCCGCGGTGGCACAGTCGCGTTCCGATGCCGGAAGTT
The DNA here is from genome assembly GCA_964649095.1 of uncultured Oligoflexia bacterium. Classification (GTDB taxonomy): domain Bacteria; phylum Bdellovibrionota; class UBA1018; order UBA1018; family UBA923; genus CAZYPH01. Next base: position 13,329 of record CAZYPH010000042.1, read on the forward strand.
GTGACACTAATGTAAGATAGGCCTTTCTCGAATGTCCGACTAATAACCCAACGTTCATCTGCTGCAACTCGGTTATTCTCTTTAAAATAGTCCAGTTTTGCCAAAGCGTTTTTCCAAAACCTAAGCCTGGATCAATAATCAAACGCGATGCCGGCACACCAGCAAGGGCCGCCCGCTCAAGAAACTTTAGAGACCACCCCTGCAACTGACTAACAACATCGACACTACAGTCTAACGTGTAATCGCCTCGTGGGGGAATACCTAGGTTATGGGTAGCGACATACACGACCTGCGATCTTGCAACTAATGACAATACTTTGGGGTCTGATCCAGCCGATACATCGTTGATGATGTCGACGCCGGCTTCAATGCCCCGTTCCATCGTTTCATAGTTTCGCGTATCTAAACTCAATAAAGCTCCTCGAGACAAACATAACGCCCGCAACTCCGGCAGCAATTCTTCAAGCCTTCGCCACTCTTCTTCTGGTGAAACACTTAAACTATGAGGTCTCGTAGATTCTGCGCCAACGTCGATGACGGTAGCACCGTCTTTAATAAAGTCTTCTGCCTTTTTTATTAAGGCCTGTACCGATTGAAATACGTTCTGCTCGGAAAATGAATCTGGGGTGGCATTTATAATTCCGGTTACTTTTGAATAAAACAAAGGCGTAGGTTGGCATTCATAGGGCAAGAGTCTGGGATTCGACTCTAGGTGCAATTGCCACAGCTCTAACTGCGCCGCATGCCTATGGTAGTCTTGCAGCCCCTCAATGAGATCACGCCCTACCTCTAACGCGGGCAGAACAGCAAAGGGACGCTGAAATAAATGGTAATGAGGCAAGATAAGTTTCGGCGGTTGTATGGGACTAACATCAGGCACCGTGAGGCTTAGCTTTTCATAGGTAAGAATATCAATATCTAACCTACGCGGGCTCCACTTGGGATGCTGTGCGCGACGCTCACCGGTTACTGTAAACTCTATGGTCTTCAATTCGTCGAGCAACTCTAACGGATCAAGTTCGGTGTGAATGAGTAATGCACAATTTAAGTAATCTTGATTCCAATCCGACGGGGCTTGTTTGGGTAATTGAGCCCTCGACAAATAAATACGCGACACTTTCAACACGCGCAGTTTGTTATGGAGCTTTAAAATACTAAGCGCCAAACGAATGTAACGCAGCCTACCGTCATGAGCATCTAGTGTCGCCGCCCCGAGATTGGAACCTAAACCAACAATCACTCTATTCATGATTTACTTATCCATTACCATGGGAAAGGGCTGCCATCCGATAGCATTGATCGCATTCTGAATGCCATGTTGTTTCGCCCGGTCATAGAACATTAAAACAGAATCACCGCCTTGGGCACCGCAACCCTTCACGGCATAAACACCAGAGACTGTTTTTAAATATATCATTTTATTAATATAGTCTTTTGGTGATGGAATAACGCTACTCAATAGCTCTTGATACTGATTAATCGATCTATAGAATGTATCTAAATCAGAACGAATATTTCTTAATGCCATAATTCCAGCCTGAGTAATGTCGTTCAAATCGTTTACAAAATTATTCGTTAACAACTTTTTCTTAGACAGCTCTCGTAAGTGTTCGTGTGTCTTCATTTTTTGTCCGGTAAACAAAAGTAACACACCTGAAAATTTTGGCGAAGGCACAGCGGAAAAACTATACGCACGAGGGTGCACCACTCCAAACGCGTTATATAGCTGCGCTAAGACATCAACGCCCGATGGCCGCTCGGATTCAGCATGTGTCGCGCATTCAAAATACTCTGTCATAAGACGATGGCGGTCTGCATTATTGTTTACAGGATCACTCTGCGGATTTAACCAACGCCAAAATAATAAAAATTGTGCGGACGATGAACCCACACCAATCGGCGTGGCATACGGATCGTGAAACACAACGGAGCTAGTGTGGGCCTGATAACGTTTCAGCAATTTACCTGCAGGCGACTCTGCGTGAATACGCGAGGGTAGACCGAGATTTGACGAGCCACAGTCTTGGTCAGTATTTAACGAAAATGCGGGCTGAGTGATGGCCACCAACGCATCGTAGCCTTGTAAACAAGCGTATTCACCCAATACAATGACTTTGCCACCACAAGAATACTTAGCCATGTAGCGATGCACGCAACTCGGCTAACAATTCTTTGGCGCGTGTTAAAGAAATCGATGGTTCTGCGCGCAGACGTCGCACTAACGGATCCATTTCAGACTCGGTGGCACCACTTGCCAACGCTAAATTGGCCGAATGTAAGCGCATATGGCCTTTGATAATACCCTCGCTACATAGAGCTCTGAGGGCTGCTAAATTCTGGGCTAAACCGGCAGCCGCACAAATACGCGCTAATTCATCGGCATGTTCAATTTTTAGCAACTTCAAACACACTTGTGCCGTCGGGTGTAACTTTGTGACGCCGCCCACAGTGCCGACAGCTAGGGGTGCACAGAAACGCCCGTGAAGAGCGCCATCTCGATACTTCCATTCGGTAATCGCGCGATAGCGACCCTCTAGCGAGACATAGGCATGAATGCCGGCCTCTACGGCCCGCCAGTCATTTCCGGTAGCAATTAAAATTGGGTCAATGCCGTTCATGACGCCTTTATTATGCGTAGCGCCACGATAGGGGTCGGTATGAGCAAAAAGTGTCGCGCGTTCAATAGCGCGGCCTAACTCGGCATCCACATCGTTAATAACACAAGTGGCTTCCACTAACTTCGAGTCTACTAGGTTGGACAAAATACATAACCCAATGCGCTCGTTCGTTAATTCTTCTAACGGCTGTTTCAGGGCCTCACACACTTGGTTAATAAGATTGGCACCCATGGCGTCACACGGATCACACAACACATGCACGACAGCCAGACCATGCTCTAAACGGCGCACGACAATGTCAGTAACGCCGCCGCCCCGCCTAACAAGGCCAGCCACCACGTCGTTTGCCATCTCAATTAATTTAGATTTATTTTGAAGTACGGTTGTTTCTAGTTTTTGAAAACGTTCGATGCTGTCTACATTGTAGAACTGAATCTGACCAATGATGAGCTTGCCTAA
>CAZYPH010000043.1:0-16063 GCA_964649095.1 uncultured Oligoflexia bacterium
ATCAGACTTAAAAATTGAATTCGAATTTAATTTAGACTCTGTCGCTCATGGATAATTTGTGGTCACTTTGGTTTTAAAGAAACCAACTTTGATAGGAAGAAGATACTATGCAATCAATTTTAAAAATATCGGGGCAGACCGCGCGATGGGTGCTTGTGGGACTGATCGTAGTTTCATTGTCGGGGTGTGCAAAAAGTTGTAACAAACAAGCCGCTTCACCTGATGGTGCAAATAGTAATAGCGAATCAAATACAGGAGTTAACATGAACGTAGAAACAAATAAGAGTTCCGAAGCAACCGCTGCAGGCGCCGTAGATCTTACGGTAGACGCCGGTGGACTGAGTAAAACTACCGTTAGTTTGAGAACTGAAAGAGGCACTTTGAAATTTAAATTCTATAGTGGCGATGCACCCGTGACGGTGAATCGGTTGGTCGAGTTGATTCAGTCAAAATTTTACAACGGGGTACGTTTTCATCGTGTAGTGCCGGGGTTTGTAGTGCAAACGGGTGATCCGAAGAGTCGCAATCCCAACGATCCTTCCGTAGGCACAGGCGGTTCAGGTACTAAACTAAAGGCGGAGTTTAATTCACGCAAACACGTGCGTGGTACGGTTGCAATGGCTCGTGCACAAGATCCGAACAGCGCTGATAGTCAGTTCTATATTTGTTACGGACCAGCCTCGCACCTTGACGGTAGTTACACGGTTGTTGGACAAGTAATTGATTATGGTGAAACAGTCGGCGGAAAAGATGTCTTAGATCGTATTAATGCTGGCGATGAAGTCATCGAAGTGAAACTGGAGTAGAACCGAGTCGTTTGGTTGAGATCTTTTTTGTGGGGTACTGCATTGCGCTGATAAACAATGCGCAATGCGGCCCTGCTGTCTGAAACAAGTGTTTTTGTCTTTTTTTTTGTTTGTTGCGTTAGGCTGACTTTAAATTTTTATTCGGTATTATTCCTACTTTTTTTAGATTCTTTTCTGCTTGTTCTGAGCCGGTCTTGAGCCACATTTCATACACACGTAGAATATCTTTGGAGTTGTGAAGAGAGGTTTCTTGGCTAACTTCTAGTAGAATATCAACTAGTCTTGGAAAACGATCGGCTAATTCTTTGAAGACATTCTTCATCAATTTTTCAAAGTCAGATTTAGCTAATGCTGAATATGCCTGACGGCCCATACCAATATAATAGTCCAAATCGACTATCTTCTTTGAAAGTCGGTCGGATAAAAAGCCAGCAGTATACAAACTGATATCACCGAGGCGTTGTAACTTTTGTTTTTGTTGAGTGGTATTTGATTCGTTAACGGCATTGGTTAGTAGCAATGCGAGTGTTTCTTCTCTTCTGATGCCGTCTTCTGTAACGGTAAAAAGCGCATCGGTGATCATGAATCGAGACATTAAGTTTACTATATATACATAGGTCTCGGGCTCGATTGTTAGACCTTGGTTTTTTAATGCACTTGTTAACACTTCTGAGAAGAAGTGTGCGGGGTCGGTGACGATCTGCACTGTGGAGTTATTAGTGGCGCTCAGAGGCGAATTTGTTTTCTGGTTGATCGAAGTCAGAGTCTTTTTCGTTTTTGAGTGTTGTCTTTTTTTTACCAAGCTCTAGAGCCCCCGTAAATTGGTGGAACGCAAACCTCAACTCTCAGTGTAATAAATTGTTAAACTTTGTGCAAAACGGGGCAGAATTTGCCTAGTATCTTAGACTACTACTACCTCGGCATAGTGTTGCCCGAATAATTCCTGACAATAGTTTTGCAAAGTTTTTGGTGTGATGTTTCGTAAATTGCTTTCAAGTTTGAGGTGCTCATCAAAATCAAGGCCGAACAGATTATTAAAGCCGATAACGTTTGTGATCGATGCGTTTTGCTGCAAATCAATACAGTGTCGGCCTAACAGAAATTGTTTTGCTCGAGACAATTCATTATTGCCAACTGGTTTTCGACAAAGTTTTTCGAGTTCGATGTGGATGCTGTCGATAGCTTTAAATCGTTTATTGGGGTCTGTGCCGATGTAGATTCCAAAATAACCAGCGTCCAAGCCCTCAAATGAAGTTGGTGCGATGGTATAACACAAACCCTGTTTATCACGAATTTCTCGGAATAAACGCCCGCTTTGACCACCTAAAATTGTAGATAGTATTTTAGATATATATCGATTATTTGATTTGATTGGATGGCTCAGGTAACCCAAAAAAATATGACTTTGTTCTTTATTCTTTTTTACTTCAGCGTGGCGGTTCGATTTAATTGCAGGGACCGTATTGTGAGGCTTGAGGATTTCAATTTTCTGACGGTTTTGCGTGGGGAGTTTACTTGCGTGTTTTAAAAACAATGACTCATTGAATTTGCCTACGATCGATAGCGTTAGGGGATGGGTATTCTTTAAATGTTGAAAATGTGTACGTAAATTTTGGGCCGTTAGATTCTTTACCGAGTCCAGGGTGCCCATAATAGTCTTTGAATAGGCATGTCCTTCAAACAGCAATTCATTAAATAATTTGCCAGCTAATCGGGCTCCTTCATCTTCAATACTCTTAATCTCTTCAAGTATTGCTAGTTGTTCGATTTTAATCTCGTTGGGGTCTAGTGCTGGAGTATCTAGAATTTGGAAGAAGAGATCAAAAACGCGGTTCTGATTTCTTGTGAGCATCGTCGAAGAAATCCCAAATGAATTTCTTCCTGAGAAACTATCAATACGAGATGAGAGGTTCTCAAGTTCCTTCGTCAGCTCGAGTGACGACATACCCTCAGGAGCCTTCTGTAGCGTATCGGCCAATAAGTTGCCGATACCGCTGTTTTGGTGATTTTCAAATCTGGTGCCTCCCAACCAGGCGGCCTGAACGCTAGTAATTGGCAGGTCGTTTCTGGGCATCATGATGACTTGAACGCCGTTTGGTAATTCTAATTTTTTAATGCTGGGGTCGTTTTTGGAATGCCAGGATTTTGCGAAACTTTTTTGTGTCTTTTGTGTGCTTGTCATTGATGGCTTGGTTGACGGCTTAGTTGCTGGTCTGGTTTCGGTGCGTTTGTTAGCCGTTTTGACAAGCGGGCTTTCTGATAGGTGTTTTGGGTAGATTGAAAACTCGCGCAATGTTTTAATCGTGAGGTATTTTTTTGCTGCCGCTAAAACATCCTCGGCCGTGAGTTCTCGTAGTTCAGCAACGTACTCTAGGTCAAAACTGGTATTGCCCAATGTGACTTGTAGCTGCCCAATCCTGCTTGCTAAGCCATCAACTGATTGAAGTGAGTAAACACGATCGCCCTCGATCGACCGTTTTACGCGTTGGATTTCTTCTTCAGTCGGTCCTGAGTCTAAAAATTGTTCGACACATTCTACAAACGCATTTCGAAATTTAGAGGTGTTTTCTAGGGGAATATCAGCGTCAAAACTAATAAAGCCTTGCCCAATGGGGGAGTACAATCCAGCTGAAATACTTGTCGCGATTTGATTATGCTGAATGAGGTGTTGATAGAGACGTGAAGACTCACCTTGGCCCAAAATGATCAGAGCCATGTCTAGTGCAAGTAGTTCTGGATGGGAGAGGGCTAAGCCGGGTAACGACCCGTTCCAACGGACCGACTGAATGGGGTAGGCTAGAGCGCCTGTAAATATTTTTTGTTGAATTAATTGCTGTTTTGTAAAGTGCGTTAGTAGGCGTCGGCGAACGCGTGGTGCTTTTGTTGTGGCTTTTCTATGTTGATGGCCGTTGAAAAGTTTAGCGGCAAGGTTAATGAGGTTTGCAGAGTCTGACGCATCACCCAATTGCCCGGACATGACTAGCGTCATCAGACTGGGATGGTACCAACGTTTATAAAATGATTTTAATTCAGTTGCCGTGGCCGCTGAATCAGTTTTTGGAAACCCTATGACTGGTCGGCCATATCCCGATTGTCCGTAAAGGCCACTGTAGACATGTTTATAGAGTTGGCGATCGGGTGAATCATTTGATCGTTTGATTTCCTCTAAAATCACTTCTTTTTCAGGAGCAAACTCTTTTGGGTAAATTTGACTGTCTAGCACCATATCGGCCAAGACTTCTAACGCCTCACGAGCTTTATGTGCAGCAATCGTTATGTGGTAAACGGTATATTCGAACGACGTGAAAGCGTTCATCTCGCCGCCGGCGCCCTCGATGGTTTGAGCAATAACTTGCGTCGAGCGCTTTTTAGTACCCTTAAACAGCATGTGCTCTAGAAAATGAGAGTAACCGGCTTCTGTTGGCGACTCATCAATACTACCTACGTCGACCCAAACTTGCAGTGACACTACCGGTGCTGAGGTTGTTTTTGTGACAATTTCGAAACCATTCGGAAGAGTAATTTTTGAAACCATGTTAGCTACAGAGTAACGTGAGATGTTTCTATGAGACCAGAAGATTATCGTTCTATTTATGTGCATTTTCCTTATTGCGAAACCAAGTGTCATTATTGTGATTTCTTTTCACTTCCTGAAAATCGTTATGGCGACGATGAGCGTCGAAGTATTTACGATGCGTTAATTGCAGAAGCGCAGTTGGTTTTTGGAAAAAATACTGTGGCTTTGGGTGCACCGGGTGCTGAGACGATATTTTTTGGTGGCGGCACACCGTCGCTCGCCCCGATTGATGTGTTAGAGCGTTTGATCGCAGAGTTGCCGATTCGAACGGAAAGCATACGTGAGTTTACGTTAGAAGCTAATCCATCGAGTGTGACAATAGAGAAAGCCGTAGCATGGAGGCGTCTCGGTATTGAACGTGTGAGTCTTGGCGTGCAAGCGTTAGATGATAATCGTTTAAAGTGGTTGGGGCGCGTGCATTCTGTCGATGAAATTTACGATGCTCTCGAAATATTAAAAAAAGCTAATATTTGTAGAGTTAATGTAGACTATATTCTTGGCGTTCCTGACCAAACAGTAGAGTTGATTAGCAGCGAACTTTCAGAGTTTATTAAACGATTTTCATTTATCTCACATGTGTCTGCTTATCTACTGACGTTAAAACCATCAAATCCTAGATTTGCGTCGTTGCCGTCTGAGGACGAAGGTTTGGCGCATTTAAGAATGGCCCATCAAACTTTAGTAGCGCATGGGTTTGAGCATTATGAAGTATCGAATTATGCTCGCCCAGGTCTGCGTGCTTTGCACAATGAGAATTATTGGTTGCACCAGTCGTATTGTGCTTTGGGGCCTAGCGCGCATGGTTATGAAGCCTCGTCAGGGGTGCGTTATAAAAATGTGGCGTCATTGCATCTTTATGCTGAGAAAGTGGGTCAGGGGCAGCGGCCGTGGGAGTGGTCGGAGACTATTGATTCCACAGCACTAGAGACCGAGTTTTTGATGTTACGGCTACGACGTTCTGCTGGCATTGATCTTGGTGAGTTTACTTTAAAGTTTCCACATTCCCGAGTGTTTGAACGTTGTCGGAACCAGTTGGAGCACTTAGCGGAGCAGGGGCTCTGTTTGTTTTCAGACGGTTTTTTTAGGTTAACTTCAGAAGGTTTTTTTGTCAGTGATTCCATCATTGAGATGCTGGCGAGCAGGATAAAAAATTAACTTATTTTGACAAAACTTAAAGCGGCACCATAATTCCAAAAAGCCAATCGTTTCAGCAATTTTAGTGAGGTTTGATGTGATGACAGATAATTTCGAAGAGCCGTCTTCTGATGCTTCAAGTGATAAAGTAGATTCGGGCACAGAAGAGCCGCAAGTGGTGGAGCCAGTCCCCGGATCTCCTGAAGCCTTGCAGTTAGCATTAGCCGAAAAAGAGAAGCAGCTGGCTGAGCAACAGCAAAAGTACCTCTACTTGTACGCCGAGTTTGATAATTTTAAAAAACGTTCGATTCGTGAACGATCGGACCTAGTAAAGTTTGGTAATGAAAGTTTTGCACGAGAACTTCTGCCTGTGGCCGATAATTTTGAACGAGCGCTGCAATATACTAATAATATTGACGCCTTAGTGACCGGCATAAAAATGGTGGCTACTCAATTAAACGAAGTATTTGCCAAATATGCAGTCGTGCCCATCTTAAGTGTAGGTCAGAAGTTTGACCCTATGTTGCACGAGGCGGTAGGCCAGGAGCCTGCTGCAGAAGACAAGCCGGAAGGCACTGTCACGGTTGAGCATGAAAAGGGTTACACGTTGAATGGTCGTTTGTTGCGGCCTGCAAAAGTGATTGTGGCAGTGGCTAAGTAAAAATTTAACTTTGGAGGAATCATTATGGGTAAAGTAATTGGAATAGATTTAGGAACGACGAATTCTTGTGTGGCCGTTGTTGAGGGCGGGGATCCAAAAGTGATTCCAAACTCGGAAGGGGCTAACACAACACCATCTATTGTGGCTTTTAGTGACGGTGGTGAAAAGTTAGTGGGTCAGGTGGCTAAGCGTCAATCTGTCACTAATCCAGATCGAACATTGTTCGAAGCAAAGCGTTTGATTGGACGCAAGTTTAGTTCAAAAGAAATTCAAGACTTTATCAAACACGCTCCTTTTAAGATTGTAGAAGCCAAGAATGGAGATGCGTGGATTAAAGTGGGTGATCGTGAGTACGCACCTCAAGAGATCTCAGCATTGGTTTTAGCTAAAATGAAAAAGACTGCTGAAGATTATTTAGGTGAAGAAGTTACAGAGGCGGTTATCACAGTACCGGCTTATTTTAACGATGCGCAGCGTCAGGCAACAAAAGATGCCGGCCGTATTGCAGGGTTAGAAGTAAAGCGGATTGTGAACGAGCCTACGGCGGCAGCTTTAGCGTACGGTTTAGAGAAAAAGAAAAACGAAGTTGTTGCTGTATTCGATTTGGGTGGTGGAACTTTTGATATCTCAATTCTTGAAATTGGTGATGGTGTCTTTGAAGTCAAAGCCACCAATGGAGATACTTTTTTAGGCGGTGGTAATTTTGACCAGCGTATCATCGATTATTTGGCAGAAACCTTTCAAAAAGAAGCGGGCATCGATCTTCGCAAAGATAAAATGGCGTTGCAGCGTTTGAAAGAGGCGGCTGAAAAAGCAAAACATGAGTTGTCGAATGCGGTTGAAACCGATGTGAACTTACCGTTTATTACGGCCGATCAATCGGGACCTAAGCACCTTAATATAAAACTGACGCGAGCCAAGTTAGAAGCGTTGGTGGAGGAATTGATTAATCAATTGGTAGCTCCATGTGAAACCTGTATCAAAGATGCGGGCGTTTCAAAGGCTCAAATCAATGAAGTGATTTTGGTCGGCGGTATGACGCGTATGCCTCGTGTTCAACAAAAAGTGAAAGAGATTTTTGGCAAAGAACCGCATAAGGGCGTGAACCCCGATGAGGTAGTGGCTTTAGGTGCTGCTGTGCAAGGAGCTGTTCTACAAGGCGAAGTGAAAGACGTCTTATTATTAGATGTTACGCCATTGTCGTTAGGGTTAGAGACTTTAGGTGGCGTGTTCACAAAACTTATTGAAAAGAACACCACGATTCCATGTAAAAAGAGCCAGGTGTTTTCTACGGCGGTTGACAATCAAACAGCGGTTACAATTCACGTATTGCAAGGTGAGCGTGACTTTGCTGAGCACAATAAGAGTTTAGGGCGTTTTGATTTGGTTGGAATTCCTTCAGCTCCTCGTGGTGTGCCTCAGGTAGAAGTGACATTTGATATCGATGCCAACGGTATCGTTAATGTCAGCGCTAAAGACTTGGGTACAGGTAAAGAACAGGCGATTAAAATTACTGCGGGCTCTGGTCTTTCTGAGGCAGAAATTCAACGGATGGTGAAAGAAGCGGAAGCGCATCGCTCAGAAGACGAGAAGCGTAAGAATCTGGTTAATGCCAGAAATACGCTAGACGGTATGGTGTATAGTGTTGAAAAAACTCTGAAAGACAATGGCGACAAGATAGACGCTGCTGGCAAAGAGGAACTTACAAAGGCCCTTGAAGCGGCAAAAACAGCGCTGACTTCAGATGATGAAGAGGTCTTGAAAAAAGCTACGGAAGAATTAACACAGGCTTCTAATAAAATTGCTGAAGTAATGTATCGAGCGGCTTCGGAGGCTCAGGCAAACTCAGCAGCTCCTGGTGAGGGCGGAGCTTCGGCCTCGGGTGGCGCTGATGAATCTGCAGCTAAGAAAAAAGACGATGGTGTTATTGATGCGGATTTTAAAGAAGTCTAAAAGCCTTTAAAGGCTATTGTGAGTCTTGTGATGTTTATTGCCATTGTAATGAGTAGCGCTAAGGCGCATGGCCTAAATGGTTTGTTTGGACAATAACCACAAACTTCATTGATCAAAACCCCGCACAAATGTTGAAATATTTTTGCGGGGTTTTCTTATTTCGGGAATTTTTATGGCAACAAAAAGAGATTATTACGAGATACTGGGCGTTTCAAAATCGACAACCGGAGATGAATTAAAAAAGCAGTACCGGAAGTTAGCTATTCAATTTCATCCAGACAAAAATCCGGGCGACAAAGTTGCAGAGGAAAAGTTTAAAGAACTCACTGAAGCTTATGAAGTGTTGAGCAACCCTGAAAAAAGAAAAATCTATGATCAGTTTGGTCATGCAGGAGTTCAGGGCGGAGCCGGTGGTGGGGGCTTTCAAGGCGGTGGTTTTGACTTCGGCGGGGCTTCTATTAATGACATATTCGGCGATATTTTCGGTGATATCTTTGGTGGAGGCGGTGGTCGTGGTGGTGCTCGTGGCGGTCGCAGATCGCGAGCGCAGGCTGGTGCCGACTTACAGTACGATTTAGAGATCTCTTTTGAAGAAGCTGCCTTTGGTTGTGAAAAAGTAATTAATATTCCTAAAACTGCAGGTTGCAACACGTGTAACGGGTCTGGAGCAAAAGCAGGAACGTCGGCTACTACCTGCCCACAGTGCCAGGGCAGTGGAGAAGTGCGTTTTCAACAAGGGTTTTTCGCAGTTTCTAAGCCATGCCACCGATGTCAGGGTGAAGGGCAGGTAATTGCCGATCCTTGTAAAGATTGTAGTGGGCAGGGAAGAATTAGGAAAAAATCTACGTTGTCCGTAAAAATCCCAGCCGGTATTAACACAGGACAGCGATTAAAATTGACCAATGAAGGCGATCTTGGAGTGCGAGGCGGACCACCAGGCGATCTTTACGTAGTTCTCCATGTTAAAGAACACGAGTTTTTTACTCGCGATGAATTTGATGTCATTTGTGAAGTGCCCATTAGTTTTAGTCAGGCAGCGCTTGGCGTGGACCTTGAGGTGCCTACGATTGAAGGTAAGGCAAGTTTGAAAATTCCATCAGGTATCCAATCAGGTCAGGTGCTGCGTTTGAAAAACAAAGGTATTGCTAAGCTTGGTGGGTACGGACGGGGAGATCAATTAGTGCGTGTCGTCGTAGAGACGCCGGCTAAGCTGACTAGTGAACAAAAAGATTTATTTAAGCGCCTACAAGATTTGACTGATGAACGAAGTAACCCGAAAGCTCGCGGTTTTCTTGATAAGATGCGTCAAGCCTTGAGTTAGTTGTTGCGTTCGTTCGACGCCACAAAAAGCACATGTTACCATCGAACCTATGCTGATTTTTAAGCCGATTTCAGAAAAGATGGTAAGCAAACGCATTCAAAAATTTCTATTCGTGAACGCGTGTGGTGTTTTATTGGTGAGTCTTGCCTCCGTGCTTGTTGGTGGTTGTGGCACTAGTCGTCCACGCAGCAACCACTACGGCAGTGAGCGTGCTCAATCAACAGAGAGTAGCGCATTCGACGATGGTGCCGGGCAAAGCTTAGAGCAAGTAGTACAGCAGGCTAGGCGCAGTGGGGCGGCAGATGGCAAGGCCTATTCGGAGCTTGATCGCGTGTACCACTCGCCGCAAGGCTGTGATTCAGTTTTTGCGCAAAGTAATCAATTTTTAAAATTGTATCCAACGTCACAATATCTAGATCAAGTTTACTATTTACGAGGCTTATGTGCGTTAAATCGTAAACAGCCTCAACTGGCGGTCGCGGCGTTTCAAAGTGCTATTGATAAATCGTTTAATCCGGTTCTGAGAAGCTCGGCTCGGTTTAACTTGGCTCTAACTTATTTTGAAGCCTTCTCGAATTCTCATCTGACAGAAGCAGCAACGGTAATTAACCAAGTTCGTCCTAGCCATCTAGACGATGCTGGTCGCTATAAGTTGTATGTGCTGGGAGCCAAACTCAATCGGGCGTTAGGAAATTTTTACGATTCTGTTTCTGCCGGACATAAAGCCTACGATGAAGCAGTTAAATCAGAAAAGTTTACATCTCAGAAAAATGTCTTAGTCGATTTCTTGCGTGAAACTTTTCAAAAAGTAGATGGAGAAAACAATATACGTCGCTTGTTAGAGCAGTTTCCAAGTTCCCCAATATACGGTGAGATGGCGAACGCTCTACGTAAATACGAGCGTGTTTCAGCCGCAAATCCTTATAAAATCGGCGTGTTGATGTCGTTATCTGGTAAGTTTTCTCGGTTGACGTCGCGTGCCTTAAAGGGAGTATTTTTAGCCTTTGATGCATTTAAGCGAATTGATGACAATACACAGACTAGTGAAGTAAACTCATTTAGTTTACATATAGTTGATGATGGCGGAGAAGAGGGCTCTGCTGTAAAAGCTCTCGAAAGTTTATATTATCAGCACGGTGTTGTAGCTGTTATTGGTCCTGTGGCTTCAAAACCAGCTGACGCTGTCGCTAAGCGAGCTCAAGAACTTGGTTTGCCGTTGATGTTGTTGACTCAGAAAGAAGTTTTGGCGGGCGACTATGTTTTTAATTCCCCAATTACTCCGCGCAATCAGATGCGCGCATTAGTACGTTATGCCGTTAAACAGGCCGAAGTTTGTGACTTTGCTGTACTGGCGCCTCAAGGAAAATACGGTGAGCAGTTTGTACGTGCGTTTTTTGGCGAAGTAGAGCGACGTAGTTGCAAAGTACGTGGTTATGAGACGTACCCAGAGGCTGAAACCGATTTCCGAGTTTATATCGACCGCATGGTTGGACTATCAAATCTTCAGGTGCGGGCAAAAGAACTTGAGGAAATTCGAAAAGCTAAGGCTATTGCCATGGCACAGTCTGCGAACAAAAAACTTACTAAAAAGCAGGAAGCACAATTTCGGTTAAAACCTATCGTCGATTTTAAAGCCGTCTTTGTGCCTGATGAGCCCAAATTATTAGGCCAAGTCATTCCTACGTTTGCCTATCGCGATGTGGATAACGTTTTGTTTCTGGGAAACAATAGTTGGAATAGTAACGAGTTGTTATCCCGGGCTGCAGGCTACGTTGAGAATGCGGTCTTTGTAGATGGTTTTTTTGCCGCATCTAGTGCACCGAGTGTGAAGGAATTTATTGCCCGTTATCGCGAGCAGTACTCGGAGGAGCCAGGCAGTATTGAGGCCTATGCCTATGATGCCGGGCGTGTCTTGCGAGACGTTTTACAGCGCGGGTCGCACAGTCGAGATGAGGTGCGTACCGGAATTCAGCACCTGCAAAAATTTCCGGGTGTTGGTGGCGAGATTCACTTTGAAGACGGCCATCTTACAAAGGAGCTAAATTTGCTCACGGTAAAAAATGGCCGAATTGTTGAGCTTGGTAATTAGTATTGAATTTAGTAAACTGAAATTGTTTAAAAGGACTTGCTAGGACTGCAAGTTAGCGACACCAAAATAAGTATCGTGAATTAGAACACGATGCCAACAAAGGATTGTTGTTTGGTCGATATGCCGGGTCCCTCTGGGGGCGGAAAATTTAAGCAGTATGTCAAAGAGATCATAAACGCTGAGCGTCAGCCTATTCGTCTATTAGAGCAGCGCAAGGCTAAGCAAGCAGAGAAGCTCAAACTCGTTCAGGATTTTGTAGGCCGTGTTAGAAAACTTCCGGAAACATTTCGGGAATTAGAAAACGTTAGGAAGTTTCGCGATGTAAAGGCCGACTGGCCAGCAAAAGAGCTAATGGACGTTGTAGTCGATAAAGACGCCGCCGAGGTTGGTGAGTATCAAATTGAAATTGTTCAATTGGCCGGCCGTCATTCGATGATCTCAGATGGTTTTTCAAGTGTAGATGATAGTATCGGCACAGGTTACTTTACGTATACAACTAGTGCCGGAGAATCGCGTTCAAAGTGGATCAGTGGCGGTGACACTACCCTGAAGGGCTTAGTGCGTGCGTTGAATAATGAACCGGATATCAATGTTCAGGCTTCTTTAATTAATGATGGCTCGGGAAGTGACACGCCCTGGCGTATTGTAGTGCAAGGAAAAAAATCTGGATCTGACGAAGACATTGAGTATCCGGATTTCTATTTCTTAGACGGAGATTTTAGATTTTCAATTGATGAAGAACGGTCAGCGCAAAACGCGATTGTTAAGTTTAATGGATTTGAAATCGAGAGCGCCTCTAATAAATTTGAACTTCTACCCGGCGTCACAGTCGACCTTATGCAGGCCAAAGAAGGTTATGAGTTTACGCTTAACCTTACAGAAGACGCCGCCAAGATCTCGGCCAAAGTAAAGGCCTTGGTAGATGCCATTAACTCTGTTTTAGACTTCGTCTATCAACAAAATAAAATCGATGCATCTAGTGATACTAGTAAAACCTTAGCAGGTGACACCTCGCTCTTTACAATTGAGTCGCGTTTGCGTCGTCTTGTCTTTCAAGAATTTCAGGTAGACCCCAATAATGAAGAGGACCTGATGAGAATTTCGGACGTCGGGATTCAGTTCGAGAAAACAGGTCAGCTGACCTTTAAAGAAGATCGCCTCAAAAAATTGATGGTTTCGGATTTTCCACGAGTTGCTCAACTCTTCGCCGGTGAAAATGGGTTCATACAACAAATTAAATATTTAACAGATGGCTTTTTAACGCCGGGTTTTGGCCCCGTCAGTATTCGAGAGAACGGTGTGAAAGATCGTATGCGATCAATTGATCGCGATATCGCTACAAAAGAGCGCAATCTTGAACGGCGAGAAACTCAGCTTAAACGACAATTTGCACAACTTGAAAACCTAATGAATAGCATGCAAGGACAGCAAAGTTATCTACAACAAAGTCTCGGTGGACAAAGTCTAATTGGATAAGGGGAGCCCAATACAATGAGTAACTATGCGTTGAATAAATACAAACAAACATCAGTAACCACTGCCAGTCGTGGTCAAGTACTCTTAATGTTGTACGAGGGTTGCATTAAGTTTACCAAGCTTGCAATCGAGGCAATAAATAGAAAAAATTTAGCTGATAAAGGTGTTAATATACTAAAAGTACAAGATATAATTAATGAACTTACTCTGACGCTTGATCACAAAGTGGGCGGGGACATTAGTAAAGAATTAGAGCGACTTTATAATTATATCGTCGAGCAGTTAACGGAGGCGAATATTAAAAATGAGGTCCAGCCACTGCAGAATGTACTAGGTATATTAGAGACTTTGTATGAAGGCTGGCAGGGTGCGATTGCTCAGATTAATAAGGCTGGTGGTGCAGAGGTAAAAGCACTTCAGGAAACAAAAAAGTAGTGATTTAGAATGTCTGATTTAACGAACGACTATAATTTAACGGCTATTGAAAGAAAGATTATATGTCTTCGCAATATATATAATATTACAAATTCATTTCTTGTCGACGCAGAGAGTAATTCAAAAGAACTAGAATTTGAGAATTTGTTTCGACGACGTGATCGATTGTTTGCCATAATCACTGAGCTCGATACCGAAATTAATCATGGTCTGGCGGTAGGCAAACTTAACCCATCTGACCTTGCAACGTTGGCTAGCACGATTCAAAGTGTATTAAAGTTAGACGACAGTCTGATGCTAGTATTGCAGAAACACCGCGCAAAAATCATCCAACAACTTTCGAACGCACAGACGGCCAAGCGAAGTTATGCTTCCATTCGTTCGACAATACCTAAATAGAATCTATTGACCTTTGAGTATTCAGCTTGCTAAACTTTGAGTGACTACTCATTTAGTAATGCCCATGGAGGGGATATTACGATGCTTGCCGATGATGCTGACTCTTACATGAGCGGCCCGCGACTAAATCTTGATCTTGATGGCGTAAATAATACTAGTGAATTACATGGGTCTGAAATTCGCATTCACCTCAACGGCGAAGGCCAAGAGTTTGTTGCCAATTCCCGAGCTGATGAGCCCCAAATTACGGCAACCCAGAACCAGGTTTTGAACCCAGGTGTGCGATTGCTAAATGACCTATTTAAAAGGGGCATGGTTATTTCAGCAATGGAATTACCGGTACGAGACTCTGGCAAACTAAACTTAAACGACGAAATCGAAGAAACGCTCTCGCAGTTTGATAGTGATCCGAATTTTGCGCACTTCCTAGTTCGAGTACGACGAACGAGGGGTGACCTTAATATTGCAACCAAGTCTCAAGACAATTACGTAGAGCCTGTTGCAGACACTTTTGTTAGTACGACCCTGGCGTTTGAAGACCTTGTTGATCAAACCCTAGAAATTAACAGTGCTCAAAGCTTGCCTGCGGTTGAGTTAGAGTCCGTAAACAGTTCAAGCCCTGCATCAACGGCCTCAGCTAGCACGCCTAGCGTCATGAGTCTTAAAGTAGATGCCACGACCAATCAAGCACAAGCGCCTGCAATAGAAACAGCGGCTAATACTGTTGGTGACAACTCATCAGACGATTTGTTGGCTAAAGCAAAAATATTGGAGCACCACGGTGAATGGAACGGAGCGCGTAGACTATACGCGATACTGGTAAAGCAGGGTGTGTCTGTTGCCGAAGCCATGGCAGGTATGGGCCGAGTGGCCGAGGCCAATGCAGACTACGACACAGCTATTACGTATTATCAAGAGGCTTTAGCTTACGAACCTAGCCTGACGTTGTATCAAACACTATCGCGTCTGTACGCGCAGCAAAATCGTCATGATGAATCGATCGAAATGATGCGGCTAGCCTTAGGCGCCTCAGACGCAACCCCGACCGATCGTTTTGATATCTTGATGTCGCTTGGTAGTTATGCTTTTAAACAAAAGAATTTTGCAGAGGCTGAAGATCATTTTACTAGCGCATATGAAATTAGACCGGACTCAGATCTTTTGCATGTTAATGTAGGTAGTCTGGCTTTGAATAAAAATGATTTAGTTGGGGCTGAAACTCATTTTCGAAAAGCAATTGACATCAACTCAGCAAATGAACGCGCGTATTTTGGATTGGGCCTGGTTTTTTTAGCGAAACGCGACTTCATCAACTCTAAGAGATATTTCATTGAAAGTCTGAATCGAAACTCAGACCAACTGGGCGCTATCTATCATTTAGTGAAGTGCTCTTATGAAACAAAACATTTTGATGACGCCATTAGATATCTAGAAAACTATATATCAAATAGGGGCTATCAAGCGTCACTGTTATATAGCTTAGCGGGTATGTACTTTCATAGTAAGAATTTTCCTCTAGCTGATCGATGTATCAATCGCATTCTATCAAATGATCCTAATCACGACGGTGCTCACGAGCTAAAGACTCTAATGGAAACGTTGACCGACGTTAGTGGCGCCGAAAGCTCTAGGAATACTGGCATTGAATCTGTCAGAGGAGAGGTCGCACCACTATGACTGCAAATCCCGAAAAAATATTTGATGTTGAGGCAGCGACTCTCGAACTTTTGTTGAATCAATTGGTAATAGAGTTAGATGCTGATCTGTTACAGCAAGCTGAAGGTAAAATAATTCATGAAGCAAAAGAGAATAGCAGTAGTTCAGCTAGCTAGGCTAGGAGATGTTCTGCAGAGTTTTCCGGCGATTAGGGGACTACGTGAGAAGAATCCCGATGCCACAATTTCGTTGATTGTTCGACGTTCATTCTTAGATGCCGCAAAGCTATGTGTCGATGTCAACGAATTGATTGTCTTAGATGCCAGAGATATTGCTGAAAAGAAAAGTCTAGACGCGTTGAAAACATTTGTGGCCAATTGTGGGCGTTTTGACGAGTTGTACAATTTGTCGTTTAGCGAAACCTCGTCGTACTTGTGCTCATTAATTCCAGCAACTCAAAAAGCGGGTTATGTGCGAGACGTGTCAGAGACGTCTAGTGACTTGATCGTGACAGACCGCTGGAGCCAGTATTTTTTATCCACAGTGCAGGGTTCTA
>CAZYPH010000044.1:0-15937 GCA_964649095.1 uncultured Oligoflexia bacterium
ATTAATAGCCACCCTCTTTTGATTCTAACAACCCACTACACCCACCATCGCCACCCACCTCAAGATAGGCGGCCCCCGGCCCGTGGAGGCGGCGGAGGTTGTGGAAGTCGGGCTGGTCAATCGAAGGCCTGGGCTCTGCTGGTGCAGCGGGCGCAGGAAGGGGCGCTAGAGTAGGGCGACGAGTGGGAAGTGGTATTAGTGGTATTATCGGACGCCGATACGGGTCAAATATAGTGCTTTCGAGTGAGGGCTGCCTAAGCTCTGTGGGGGGCCAGACCATTGGTATCATTTCCCTAGGGGGCAACACGTAAGCCCCAAAGACGAGCCTCCAAACGAGGTCATTGATACTCAAACCATACCGCTCAAAATAATCCATTCTATACCTAGCCACTGCAGCACTTACCGTGCCGTCTCCGTCCCCAACACCGGCGCTTCCCGGCCGCCGCCAATCCCGCACCGACAAATCACCTCGACGCCAGCCATTACGTTCCGCAGTGCGAGGGGTGAGTGCGTGTACTTTAGTAAAGACATCGTAGGGCACACCGAAACGGCGCAGGTCTGGTCCAAAAAAATCAGCCGCAACAATGCGTCGAGACAAGCGCCCGCCGCGCACCGCGCGTGACAGGGCCACCACACGCGTGCCGACGCGCGCATAAACCATCTCCTGCGTGCGTGTCGCAGAGGGCGTTTCAAACCCCATGAAATCGAACGCACGACCGCCCGCTACGTCATCCTGCAATAAGTCGCTCAACAAGACCTGATGGCGCTCGCCGGAGCGCAGGTCATAACGCATGAGCAACGCAGCGCTCTCCACCCAAACCCACAACCCATCGTGCACGCGGCGTATTTTTGTTATTGCCCCCGTGGGCAAATCGAATATGTCCGCCAACAAGATAGGGACGCGCTTTCGTCTACGTGTCGCGCTATTCCACTCGACCAACTGGCGCGACGTTAAAATAGAGACCGTAAATGCTGAACCGCGGTGCAAACCCAAAATCACCTCACCGCGCGCGAGGGTCATAAATGAAGAGAGCGGCTGGCGATACCGAACCGAAAGTGGTGCCGTGGCCTGGCCCGCATCACCTTCATCGAATGGGGCCGCCAACTCTACCAAATCGCCACTAGTAGACAACGCAAACAGCGTGGTCTCGGCACCATGCTCGAGAGCGACAAACCGCTCGTCCCGCAACAAACGCGTTAACTGAGGTCGTTGTGTCGACTCGGCAATAGCCAAGTGGGCCGCCCAAAGCTGCTGGCGGTGGTCTAATACGACAAGATTGCCGGGCACCACGCGGTCAGGGTGCATCACAAACCCCACCAATCCAAACGCGGCCACTCTAGGCACGGCATTAGGCGGCGCCGCGGCGAATAGGCGCCTCGAACCGGAAAACGGATTCTCAGTAACCTCGCCTGGAGTCGGACGGAGCTCCCACAACTCAAACCCAGCAGCCCCCGCGTCAGGGCGGTCGGGTTGGTGCAAGACAAAAACCGGGCTCCCAATTTGAACATTCCGCCAATCGGCATTCTGAGCCGCAAGCGGGGTCAACAGAAGACAAAATACTGCACTAAAAATGACTACGATTTTTTGAAAATACATACGCAACATCGGCGCGAACTATAGGAAATTTTGAAGAGAGAAACAAATGATGGGTAAATTCAATACGAGCGTTAGATTTTAGCCTCTAATACCACAAAATACTGCGCCCCGATCGGCAGCCAACGCAAGGATGGCTCGAGACGACGCAGCACTCTCAGCTGCTGCGGAAAAAACAACGTGTAACCATCGTCGACCACGCGCAGACCTGCGGACTGAGCCCGACGCATCAATTGCCATTTGGGTATCATGGTCGCATGGGCATCAAACGGACAGCGCTCAAACAGCCATCGCGTGACGGGGTTTATGGGGTTGTGCTCGAAAACAATCATACGACCATGCTGTGCAAGAACGTTTTTGCAGCGCTCGAGCGCTGCTAGCTGATCACCGTCGGGAATATGATGAAATACATTGGCAGCAAAAATAAGATCAAAGCGCCTATCCGTAACCAACGCCCAGTCGGCATACAGCGTAGCCTTTGGATTCCGAACCCTAGCCATTTCAAGCGACTCACTCGATAAATCAAACCCACTTAACGACGCCTGGGGAAAATGCTTTGAAAAATACGGCAAACTTCGACCGGCCCCACAACCAAAATCTAAAATATGGTTGATCGCCCGGCCTGCGACCAATTTTTTGACGTGCACTATTTTATATTCGGCCAAGTACTGGTCATCACCCAAACCGAAGGGAATCGACTCGCATAATACTTTGTCATAATGTCCTGCAAATTGGTCAAATTCGTGATTGTTCAAACCCAGCTCCGCCTAAAGATATATTTCTGAAAGTAATCGTACCGAACCGCAATTAACAGCACGATTTATAGAGCCTCTTCAACCAGACTACTCAACGACCACCACACAGCTTGCTGTGCAACAATTTCAACGCATCGATGCGAGGCGCGTGGCCGTAAGCGAGGGAGCCTCCCGTGTTAAGTGCGGGATTTTGGCTTCAGACAAGGAAGTTTCTGGGGCGAAAACCGGAGTGTACACAAAAGTACATGAGGATTTTCGCCCCGGAAACTGACGCAGGATCAAGCCAAAAGCACCACTTAACAGCCAAACGCTAGGTGGACCAGTGGTGGTAGGGTTTATGCTCACCTTGCCACTGCTTCAAACTAGCCACCGCCCGCCCCTTGTCATCATATTCGATCAAAGCAAACGTCAAACGGTAGCCGCTACCCATGTTGCGTAAGTCGAGATTGACCATCTTGGTCCAGGTACCGGTGTTGATATAGGCTTTTCCGTCAGGGTAACTTTTCATCATGGGCATGTGGGTGTGACCGAAGATGACGGTGTGGATGTGTGGTTGTTCGTCGAGCAGGCGCCGCGCATCCGCTTCAAGGTCTTGCAGAAACGTAGTCGACTCTTGCTGTAAGATTTTTAAAGTTACTTTCAAACGCGAATGGCGATTGGGGTTATAAACAAATCTTGTTTTCATGAAATAGAAAAACGAGAGGAAGAAAAACTTCAAAGTAAAAATCGTGTCGAACAAAAGCCCCCACAGAAGCATGGTTTTGACGGGGCGAATTTTATCGACGTATTCACGTTCCCACTTAAAGCGATTGACGATTTTTAGAACATAAAAACTACCCCAGGGTAGATTAAGAACCGGATCACTCAACCCCGACGTCAAAAACGGGTTGGAATAATTAAACAAAT
This sequence comes from uncultured Oligoflexia bacterium, assembly GCA_964649095.1. GTDB lineage: Bacteria > Bdellovibrionota > UBA1018 > UBA1018 > UBA923 > CAZYPH01. The sequence goes on from CAZYPH010000044.1 coordinate 3,256, forward strand.
GCACGGCTTCAAACTGATTGCCGTGGTGGATCTGAATGCCACCTTCGAGATCGATGTGCGGTTTAGCATAATTTACGGAAACACGATGACTGGGGTAGATCGAATCGGCATCCCACTCTCGAATAAGGCGTTCTTGTACTTTTGGAAAAAATAAATCCGCATCGTGATTGCCAATATTTACGGTGATTTTTTTTCCAGGCAGTGACGTAAAGTGTTTCAAGGCCTTCATCACTTTGGGGTGCCCCGCGATAATGCATTCTAACTTGTAGAGCGCAAACTGTTCGGTAATGACCTCTTCAAACTCACCACGGTAAGGTACGTTTAAAAAATCTAAATAATCACCGTTTATAATTAACTCGACGTCACAACCATCGCCGTATACTCCGGTTGAGAAGTGCTGAAAAAACTCAACCATTTCATCATCGAAGAAAAAATCTTCGTGTGGGTTTTGTTGATTTTCAAACTGTACTCCACCAGACAAATGACAATCTGAGATGACTAACTTGATCTTTTTCGCAGGCGCGTTATTGTTTGTGGACATTGAAATTAAGTTTATGTGAAAAGGGCGCAAACGCAAAGGCTGGAAACGGCTGCAAAACGGTTACAAGAAACCTGCGTTGCAGAGCGCAACACAATCTACCAATTACGGTCGAATACTAGAGTGAGGATTTAAATTATGGCTGATGTTAGCAAAAAATGGCCCGAAAATACCGCAGGGCGTTACTATGTAGACGAGCAGTGCATTGACTGTGATGCGTGCCGAACCGAGGCGCCGAAGAACTTTACACGCAATGAATCCCACGGGTATTCTTTTGTGTACAAACAACCTTCGACACCCGAGGAAGAAGCACAATGCAAAACGGCAATGGAAGCATGCCCAGTAGAAGCGATAGGCCAGGACGGCTAAGCGGCCTTACGTTACTCTGGACTAGCTTGCTAGTTGTACTTTTGAGCCCCTCTTTTGTAGGGGCTCAGGTACAGAAAAATATATTTCACAATGCTAATATATTAGCTGACCATGATTTCGAACCTACCCGTAAAAATACGTTAGAGACACTAGGGTCGACGATTAAATCGATCGAACAACACTCCAAAGTTGGCTCAAAACTGCACAATACGTTCGACCACCTACGCAATAAAAAGACTGGTATTTACGACCTAAAGGGCAAAACGATTTTGCCGGGCTTTCACAATGGCGACGTCCGTTTAATTTTTGCTGCCTTGAAAGACCAGTGGGTCAACCTGAACGGTTCGTTAGAACAAATCGCAACTAAATTGAAAGAGGCTCAATCTAAAACCACCGCACGCGTTTTAGACAACAAGGGCCAGGCGTGGATTATCGGTTATGCCGTACAAACAGAACCAACACTAGACGACCTCAACGACCACCCTATTTGGCTGTGGCACTATACATTCGAAAAAGCCTATATAAATAAAAAAGCAAAAAAACTTTTAGATGTGGATTCGAACTTTTTAGTAGACCGCAACGCCTTAGACCACTTTCGTAAGCGTTTCAAACCTACAATTGACGAAGTAGCCGGTGGCATTGAACGGACTCAGGCAGAACTATTAAGGGCGGGGATTGTATCCATTCAAACCAAGCTATTATTCGAAGACGTCGAAGTATTAGCGCTCAAAAAACTCTTCGATGAAAAGAAGCTAAAAATACGCGTCGGTGTTTGGGGCCCACTTGAAAGACTTTCAGCGTTTCAGGAACTGGCAGCGTCGCGTTTGCCCAACGACTGGATTCGTTTATTAGGCCTATTTACTGACGTCGACGGGCTATTTGCGATTGATGCCGCAAATACGTTGGAGTCCCCAAAACAACCCCTACAAGCCTTCCACTCGCAGGAGGCGTTAGATGCGTTGGTTTTACAGGCCAACAAAGCGGGTTTTCCGGTGCGCCTTGCCGCATCAGGCTCTAAAGGGGTTACAATGGCGATGACGGCCATTGATAGATCTAAACAAAAACTATTTAATTCTAGGATTCATAATAGCATCGATCGCGCCACACACTGCCCACCACAGATTTTTGATCGCCTAGCGTTAACACGTACGCAGGTAATGATTTATCCCACAAGCTCTGACAATGTTTTAGCGACAACGATTACTGGACACATAAAACAAGTGACCCCTTATGCGACTATGGATAAATCAAATGTATTGATGAGCGTTGCTCAAGAGTGGCCGAGTGAAACGTTAGACACGTGGCGAGCCTTTCAACTATTAAGTCAGGAAATAGGCGCAAAAGCCGCGCTCAATGCGTTTACTATAAACCCTGCTCGTGCGCTTCAAGAAGACCATCTCTGGGGTACGTTGCGGGACGGAAAACTGGCGGACTTTATTGTCGTCAATAAAGATCCGATTTCTCTAAACCCAAAAACGACACAAGTAGAGATGACAGTTGTAGATGGACAAATCGTTTACTCCGCAACGCCCAACAATCAAACGAACTAGAACTTCAAATCCACAGAGTGGCTATCTAATGAGTAAACACTGACGGTATTTACGGCGGGATTATTTATAAACAAATTTAGTTAACACCAATACATTCAATTTCTTTAAAGTAAACCCTCATAAAATTACCAATCAAACTCGACCACTTACTACCCCTGCGTCGCAAGTACATAGGCCAAGCAAGCTCACCGGCAAACTTTAAAACCCCTATTTGACCCTGTTTAAACCTCACACACGAAGTTTTTCTAACGTCTGACAAAATTAGTCCGATAATAAGAATGTATTATTAACAATCATTAGTCAGAAGAGACATAGGGGTACGTATGATGAAGTCAAAAACCCTCGCGGGTTTAGCTCTTCTGCTTTCGACGTCGGCCGCAACAGCAGCCGATATTGAATTAAGACCAGGCGGAGAATCGCTTGCCGGAGTGCTCAATCGAGCCCAACCCGGTGACCGCATTCTTATGCGAGCTGGTATTTTTTCAGGTGGAAGCGGATGGATCTCTAACGTTGGTGGCACAGCCACCAGCCCAATCACCATTATCTCAGCGGACGGCCCAGGCCGCGCCGTTTTAGAAGGAGGCTCTCAGTCCCTGCGTTTAAATAACGCACGTCATATGATTTTTGACGGATTAGAAGTGCGAAACGCACAGAACAACGTCATTCAAATCGATGGCAACTCTACCGGCATCGTATTGCGTAATATCTACGCCCACGATGCGGGTCTTGAGGGTGACGTTTTAAAAGTCAGTCAATCGAATGCCATTACCGTAGAAAATTCGGAATTCGCACGCCCTGGTCGCAGATCAGGTGGCGAAAACCCTTATCAAGAGTGTCTTGATTTTGTCGATGTTGATAACTCTATCATTCGCGACAACTTCATTCACGACGGTGGTTCGATGTTGATGTATGTTAAAGGCGGTTCGCGCAACTCTATCGTTGAGCGTAACGTCATTAGTTATCAACGTGCGGGCGCCAGCGACCCGATGGTTGGTATCGGCGGCGCAACCGACACTAACTTATTAGGCGGAGAACGTTATGAAATTATCGATGTGGTGTTTCGTAACAACATCTTATTCGGCGGTAGCACTGGTGCTCTTGCCGTTTACGATGCGCAGAACGCCTACATCGCCAACAACTTATTCGTAAACAACGACCGCGTACTGGTTGAGTTCCGTGCAGGCTCAGGCCCTGCTGGTGGCTCATCTAACGTACAGGTAGCCAACAACATGTTCGTAGATACGCGTGGACAAATGCCTACGCCGTACCAACGTTCAAGCCATACTTTGAGCGGTTTTGTAAACACACACAACTTGTACTACAACAACGGTGCAGCCGTTCCGACGTCAGCTTTGGTAAACTTAGCTAACGAACCGGGGCGCAGTCTCATCAATCCACAAGTCGCTAGCATTGACGTGATGACGGCTCAGAAAGTCAACATCATATCGGGCTTAAAACCTCGTGCAAGCGCTGTGGGTATTGATACGTCTGCAGCGCCATATTTTGTGGTCGACGATATTGAAAAAGTCGCTCGCAACGGTGTGTTTGCAATGGGCTCGTTTAGTGTAGGCACTGGTAGCGTGACACCTCCACCAACATCAGGTGGTGGTTTAGTGACATCGCTGGCCTATACGTTGTCGCGTACGCCTGGTGTGATGAATCAACAAACGGTGATTAGTGCTACCAGCCAAGGCAGCAGTAATCCACAATACCGTTTCTGGGTAATTACCCCGAGCGGTTCGTGGACGTTGCCATGTGGCAACTACTCATCAGCCGCAACGTGTGCGTTCACACCAAACAGTGCCGGCATGTGGCGTTTTGCGATTAGTGCAAAAGACATCAACTCTACTGCGCAATACGATCAAACTACAAACGAAGTAGACTATAACGTTTTAGAAAATGCTCCGGCACCAACCGTGCCTGACTTTTCATTGGCGTTGAGCGCTATTTCAGGTTCGGTTACACAAGGCGCTAGCCGTACGGTAAACGTTACCGTTTCACGTACAAATGGCATGAGTGAACCGGTAGCTCTATCAATTGCTGATGCCCCTCAAGGCGTTGTAGGTACATTTGCACCTACAAGTTTAAGTGGCAGTACAATACAATCGAAACTAACTCTGTTTGTTCCTATTACGGTAGCCAATGCGAAATACACCATTCGTATTGTGGGTACACGTCAAGCAGGTTTAGCAGTGTCGGTGCCATACACGTTGACAGTCAATAAGTTGTCTAACTTTTTGATTTCATCAACACCGGCAACCGTTAACGTCATTCAGGGTGCCACTGCACAAGCAACAGTGTCGCTGACTAAAGGAAGTGCTTACAACACCAACGTTGCGCTTTCGTTAGTATCACGAACCACAGGCGGTCAAATAGTCGTGCCTACGTTCAGCGCAAACCCCGTTACTGGGGGCGCTGGTCAAGTAAGCTCGATCAACCTTGCATTGGCCGTTCCGAATGCGTTAGCGGCTGGAACGTACAACTACTACGTACGTGGTACGGCTGGCACGATAGTGAAAAATGCAACACTTCAATTGAAAGTGGCTGCAGCACCAATCGTGACACCAACGCCTACACCAACTCCGACGCCGACACCTACGCCTACTCCAACACCAACGCCTACACCGACGCCTACGCCAACTCCGACACCAACACCGGTGCCAGTGACTGGTCTTAAGGCGTTCCCAGGTGCAGAAGGTTTTGGTGCCGTAGCAACAGGTGGACGTGGTGGTCGCGTAATCTACGTAACCAACAACAACACAAGCGGTGCTGGTTCATTGAACGCGGCTCTTGCAGAAACTGGTCCTCGAACCATCTTGTTTAAAACAAGTGGTTTGATCAACGGTGCTGCTGAGATCATGCGCGGCGATGTAACTATTGCCGGTCAAACATCGCCATGCGGTGTGACAGTGCGCGGTTTAGTGTGTGATAGCGTGTACGATAGCGCGCAATGTAACAACATGGTTGTGCGTTACTTGAAGTCGCGTCCTGGTACGTCTTCACAAATGGCCGGTGGTTACATTCTAGCAGACGGTGTGACGCTTGACGGTGTTTCTAACACCATCATCGACCACGTAGAAGCTACCAATGCGACGGATGAAGCATGGCAGATCTCAGGCAGCAGCAACATCACTGTGCAAAACTCAATCTTGGGTGAAACAGTCGGTGGTCACGCTGACCTGGGCGGTATGCTCATCAACTACAGCTCAACTACCAAGCCATTACAAAACCTGTCGTTGCACCACAACATGTGGTACCGCGCGGGTGGACGCTTGCCAGAGTTAAGCTGTGAGGCCAACTCTCAGTACGGTACTTCAAATTGCGGTTCGTTAAAGTTGAACCTCGAGTTGTCGAACAACTTGATCTTCAACCCTAACTTCCCAATTTGGTATGAAAACAACACACTTTCACGTCTGTTGTTGAACCTAAACTGGATTGGTAACATGTGGCATACTCGTAGCAACTTCCAATATGGTGCTATGACAGCCGAAGTAGTGACAAACACGAACAACACTCTCCACTTCGCTGACAACTTCATGAGCGCGTACCCAACACGAAGTAACTATCAGCTTGCGTATTGCTGTAACGACTTCGGCACAGGTGGCGGCAGTGAGTTATTCGGCGCACAACGCCGTTCAACTCGCCATGATTTTGCGCCTATCACGTACCATACATCGTCACAAATGTATGACTACATGGTAAACAACATGGGTTCTTTCCCACGCGATACCCGCTCACGCCGGTATGCCGATGCGGTTCAAAACCGCACGATCAGCACTCAGTCATTTGATCAGTCACCGAACGACGCGTACATCATGAATTCATGTACTGCGACAGCGCCGGTGGATACGGACAATGACGGTATGCCTGATGCTTGGGAAACATCGAACGGCCTAAACCCAAACAACGCTGCGGACGGTAATGCTACCACTCTATCAGTGTCGAAGTTTGGCGTAGCAGGCTACACCAACCTAGAAGTATACTTGCATGAACGTGCCGCTGAGATTACTCGGCAGTAGTAGTGACGGATATACAATAAAGGGCTAGGATAGACCCTTATAAGGCCGCTCTCTTCGGAGGGCGGCCTTTTTTTGTCTGGAAAAAGGCCCATCTGCTTTGTCTTTGGAGCGTCCGTGCGGCAAGCCGCACGGTGGCAATCGGCGAGCTCCCGCGCTGGCCTTTCGTGGCCAGCTTGGTCACATCGCCTCACTCGCTTCGCGCATCTGGACCTTTTTGCAGACAAAAAACTGTATCTTTATCTGTGTTTGGGCTTGGCCCAAAGAACAAGTACTCCGTTCTTTGGGCTAAGCCCAAAGAACAAGCATGATGAAAAAGGCCCAATTCATGAACAGAGATTTTGAAACGTTTTATACAAATATATACAAAGATAAATATATCGATTTAATTAATCGTTTACAGAATCGAACCAACCAACACTGCACCGTTGCACGGCATGATGATGGTAGTACGTACGACGTCGATGCGGCGTCGATTGTTGTAGTGGGTTTTATTTTAGAAGTTCTTAAAAATAGAAATTCCAATATATATTCTATTTTAGATGCGTGTGCAGCGCCGGGCGGCAAAAGTTTGACGCTGGCACACTTATGGCCTGAACACCTATCGACGTCTGCCTACGAACTCACTTGCAACGAACTCTCGCCCCAACGACGACAACGTTTGCAATATAATTTGGGGCACTTTTTAGAAAATGCTAAACAGCCACCGCAATCGCTGCAGTGCACGGCCCATGACGCTAGTCTTTTATTTAAGTTTTTTGAAAACACTTTTGATCATATTTTGCTCGACGCCCCCTGCTCATCGGAACGCCACGTTCTACAATCGCCAACACATTTGACGGAGTGGAAGCCCAGCCGCCCCAAACAACTGGCCCAACGCCAATACAGCCTGTTGTGTTCAGCGTATGAATGTTTAAAAGAAGAGGCTGTTTTGACCTACTCCACCTGCTCGATTAATCCCGGCGAAAACGACGGCGTGATTAAAAAGTTTTTAACACGCGCTGAGAAAAAAAATCTGTCGGCCAGACTTTTAAAACCTGACATAGAGAACCACGCCCTCATGGCCATCTTTCAAAGATACCTACCGGCTGGCATCTATGACTTAATCTCACACGACAACTACTACACTACCGAGTTCGGCCTGCAGCTCATGCCTACACCCCAACTCAACTGGGGGCCCATGTATGTGGCACAAATAAAAAAAGGGTTATAAACAGTTACGAACTGTTTATAACCCTCTGCGAATAAACCTAGAGAACCGCTCTATTGGCTACGTGTGGCGCTGCAAGAAATCAACTTAAGCTCCAAACGTGGATTGAAATTGAAATCAATCGATCCACCGTACGACAGATTCGGCAACCGCACTAAAGAACCTGAAACAACCATCGATGGCATTGTGGCTTCATGTTTATTGCTTAATAGTTCCAACTGACGACCAGCTACTACTGGCGCATCTGGAGACGTATCAATGACACGAGCAACAGACACCTGATGCGTACGAGCATCGTCACCGTTTGCATTGGTGAAGCCTGTCAAATGAATCTCTTGACCAAAATCTGCAAGACCAATCATGTTCTGCGCATCTTCGGAGTCGTTAGTCATACGAATCGTGTGGTACAACTTGCCCGAACCGATGACGTTCATCGACTGGTACACTACAGCGCTCAAGTAACTCGGTGTCTCCGATAGAAAATTCGCAATCTGACGAATCGTAGTACGTTCTTCGCCGATGTCACCTTCAGGCAATGGCAACCGACTACGATTGATTTCACTACGACAGCTCAACCCCTGATCAATCGTTTTGATAATAATCTCAGAGCGGCCCGCCAACAACCCAGACTCTTTTGTGAGCACTACAGTAGCCGAACTACAATCCGTAGCTGTCACACACTGAATGGCCATGTTGTACCGACCGGTCCATAATTCGTCGTTTTGACGACCGAATTCGAATGGCACGCCTTCTACGCGGCCACTGGCATTCAAACGCCCACGGAACGAAACGACATCTACTTGATCGCGCTCTACAGCTTGAGCAAAAGTTAATACTTCTTCAGCACCCGTATCGTTGTAAGCGATCTCCGAGAACAATTGAAAACTCGCCTCAACGGTCAACTGGCGGTCGGTTTCATTGGCTTTGTAGAATCGGAAGGAGTGGCTGCCCGCAAACAAATCAAATGTATTAGTGCCTGTGCGCGACTCTTGAGTCACGGTCGTTGTCGTTTGTGCCACCGACTGCTGTGCCACAGCGCCGCCGCCGGCACCCTGATTTTGATCGCCTTTGTCTTTACTACAACCGACCATTACCAGTCCGGCGATTAATGCCGTAAGCGTGGCCGCTGATTTTTTTGCGCCTTTAGTTAGAACCATTTTAAACCTCCGAAAGAGCGTTAAGTCTCTAATCTTGATACCCACATGGTTTTTTGACCATTCTTTGGGCATCTGCCTAGAGTTTGTTTAGCCATCGAACCCTGAAATATGCACAACCGGGGCTCCCGATTCTGTTCCACTGTTCAATGACGCTTCGACGGTCTGGTTATGCACGGCGCGGGCCAATTCTAAAAATAGCTTTGCGTGTTGCGAGGTAGGGGCTTGCACCACAATCGGCCTACCTTGATCGCCACCTTGGCGTACGGCGGCGTTTAGTGGAAGTTGGGCCAAAAGAGGTACTTTAAATTTATCGGTCAATGTCAGCGCACCATCTTGACCAAATATGTAGTGCCGCTTGTCGCAGCCATCACATATAAAATAACTCATATTCTCGACGATACCCAAAATCGGCACACCGACTTTTTCAAACATCAGAATGGCTTTGCGAACGTCTTGCAGACTCACTTCTTGCGGAGTGGTGACAATAACGGCACCACTGACAGGAGCAATCTGCGTCAACGACAACTGAATATCGCCCGTGCCGGGCGGCATATCGACGATAAGATAATCTAAATTACCCCACTCTACTTTGAGCAAAAACTGGCTGACCATGCTGTGGAGCATCGGCCCGCGCCAGACAAGGGGCTGATCGCCTTTTGTCAAAAAGCCCATCGACATGACTTTTAAGGTGCGGCCATCGATTGTGGTTTCTAATGGCACGATGAGCTCACCACGGGTTTCATCCATACGCGCCTCAGGGGCTTGATCGCGTAAACCAACCATCGTGGGAATATTAGGGCCATACACGTCGGTATCTAATAACCCCACGCTGTGGCCTAGTTTCGTGAGAGCAAACGCCAAATTCGCCGATACTGTTGATTTACCAACACCGCCCTTACCACTACTCACGGCGATGATGTGTTTAATGCCCGGAATGCCGTTTTTATCTTTGCTAATACGTTCTTGAGCGGCCGGACTTTCAACCGTAATATGCGCCTGTACGCTACCCGCAAGGCGCGTTAGGGCATCACGCACTTGAATGGTCATTTGCTCGCGCACGGTTTTTGAAGCGCTCTTTACAATTAGTTTTAGAGAAACCGCGTCGCCTTGGATTTTTAAATCTTTAACCAAATTTGCCGTAAGAATGTCTTTGCCATATTCGGGGTCTTTAACAGTGCGTAGAGCCGCCATGACAGAGTCTAAAGAAACATTTCCTGAAGCCATATTTACCTCGCTTGTGTATTTGCCCTGAAAGTACACGCACCGCTGGGCACCGCGCAAGATTTACCCATTCAGAGTTTTGGTAAAAACGCCGAAAACAAAGTTAACTATGGAGACATCGAATCGCAATGGCGCGCCCCACCAGCTCACGATGACCGTATTGGCATCGCCCGACATGGTGAATTTTTCTGGCAAAATACATGGTGGCGCGATGTTACGCCTACTAGATCAAGTAGCCTATGCTTGTGCGTGCCGCTACTCGGGCGCTTATGTAGTAACCCTTTCCGTGGACCAAGTGTTTTTTAGGCAGCCCATCTATTTGGGTGAGCTCATTACGTTTTTAAGTAGTGTGAATTATACCGGTACGTCATCGATGGAGATTGGTATTCGGGTGATGGCCGAAAATCCACGCACGCGCAATTTACGCCACGTGATGTCATGTTTTTTCACTATGGTCGCCGTCGGCGAAGACAGTAAACCCATCACCGTTGCCAAGCTAGAACCGACTAGTGAGATTGAAAAGCGACGCTACGAAGCCGCTCTACAACGCAAACAACTGCGAGCCGACTATGAAAAAGCCCACCACGCGACTCGCAATATCTTTAAAAAAGCGGCATAATATATATTATTTTTAGAATATATATATGTTGAAATCTCTCTCAGAATTCTGCGAACAATTTGATAACGGATTATTTTTCGAAGCCCACGAAACACTCGAGACGGCGTGGCGTGTATGCGAGAACACTGAAGACAGGCTTTTTCTGCAAGCCCTCATTCAAACGGCTGCAGTATTTGTGCATTTAAAGAAAAAACAATTTAGCCCGGCGCTGAGCCTCTCACACCTAGCTATCGAAAAATTCAACGCCTGCCGCGCGTCGACCCTAATCCGCCATGTCGACGTCGAGCCGATCGTCCACGCCCTAAACTACAACGCCGAGCTCATTGCTGAAATGACACTGCGGGAAAAACTAGATGAGATTATTTGGGAGCAGTATTTGGTGCCGGCTTTGGGAGTGGGGGCGTAGATTGAGATCCGGCACAGCCGCCTTTAGCAGGATAACAGCGTTAGTTACACCAATACTTAAAAACCAATTTCCACCAAGTTCTACCTCAAAGATCAGTGACCTTGTTCGCCTGAACATCGAGACTCTTCGAGCAAAAGATCAATTAAATGCGTCTCCTTGATGGCACCCATTGAACTAAAATGGTTCTGCAAAAGGGTTGATTTACCCGCGCCTCGAATAACAAAATGGAAAAAACTGTTTTCAAATTAGGAACTTAGCAATCGATGGAGTACGCTCCACATAATTCTAGGCCACATGCGCCTGAATCTTTAACAGAAGCCGAGGCCCGCGTTTTCAAAACAGTTTAATCATCAGAACCTCGGCGCCTAGCCGTGGCTACAGGCCGCTCTAACTGAGTGACCATGCAATCGGCTAGGCTTATTCCACTGGCACCTGAAGTCGCACTACGACTCTCTTGCGGCGCAATCCGCACACCAGTTCGTTCTGGTGCTGGCGCAGCGGGCCCAGCCGCAACTTGGACGGGTTCTGCTACAACAGTAGGCGCTGAGGCCGGCTCGGCTGGTGCACTAGGTGCGCTCGCTGCCTGTTGATTGCCGCTTGCTGGCGCTGCCGGTGTTACTGAATTTGCTACGGGCCTACTCAGTGACGCCAGGCGCCGTCGTAAAAGAATGCTCGTTTCAGACGTGGGCGGCCTAAGATCTGAAGCCGCACGATAGGCCCCAGCCCCAACACTTACCGGCCCTACCTCAGCCGGCAAAGCCGCTTGTGCAGCGGCTACCCGCCTTTGTATAATGGCTTGTAGGCGTGGCTCAGTAATACTCGCACGATGACGTTCAAGGATTGTGGCTGCTAGCAACCGAACCTCATCTGTCAGACGCTCACCGCGTGTTCGAATCCATCCAAAAAGATGTCGATTGGTGGAGTGCTCGCCTAGCGACTCACTAACCAACTCTAACATGGCCGGTGATAATTGCCTAAAACGCGATAGCAGCTCTAAAATCTCTCGTTCCTCTTCTATAGTTCGCGCGCTTCGCAGGGCGCGGTCTAGATTGCTATAACGCTGGCTGTTGGCCGTATTGCTGAGCCGATCTAGTACCTGGTCAATAGGCTGCCCCCCGTTAGTTAAATTTTCCGCTGCCTGGGCAAACTGGGGATGCATGTAGGCATTAACGTTAGAGACAGAGCGTGTCCTCCTCACCGCTTCCTCATTCGACAAACCAAAACCCCGCAGGCGCGCTATGGCCGCCATAAACTGGGGATGAGTGTAAGCTTCAACGTTAGAAGTAGCGCCTGCCCAATACACCGACACCACGTCCCGATTTGAAAAACCCAAACCCCGCAGACGCTCTACGGCCGTCATAAACTGCGGATGAGCGTAAGCTTCAACTCTAGAAGTAGCGTCTGCCCAAAACACCACGTCCCGATTTGAAAAACCCAAACCCCGCAAACGCTCTACGGCCGTCATAAACTGCGGATGAGCGTAAGCTTCAACGTTAGAAGTAGCGTCTGCCCAAGACACCACGTCCCGATTTGAAAAACCCAAACCCCGCAAACGCTCTACGGCCGTCATAAACTGCGGATGAGCGTAAGCTTCAA
>CAZYPH010000045.1:0-7926 GCA_964649095.1 uncultured Oligoflexia bacterium
CAAAATTATGATCATGCCCCGCAAGATAGGCCGTGGCCCCCTGCATAGCGGCAGCCCAATGTCGGCGCTGTCTTAGCGACATGTGCCCGTGTTGGCCGCTAGATAGTAGTGGGTGGTGGCCAAAAACAAGTTGGTAGGCACACTGGCTGCGATCGCCTTGCAAGTTACTACGTAACCAGGTTGCTTGTTCGGTGTTTGGACGGTTGGTATCGATAGCGTAAAAACAAAATGGTCCCCACTGTACTTTATAGAATCGCGATAATTGCGAGGGAGGAGGAAGTGCAGAGGATTCGGTTTCCAGCGTAAACGCGCCGTCTCTGGTGCCGAAGAACCACGCCGGCCGATTACGTATTTGATTGATTGCCGTGCTAACATAGTCGACCTGCGCTTGAGGTTGGCCCAAATAATCGTGATTACCTAAACTTACTAAAAAACGAGCGCCAGAATTTAACAACGCCTGATTCGGCGTGCGAAACTGGTAATCCCACGCAGGGGCATTAGTCGATGGTACGCCATGGTCATAAAAATTATCGCCGAGATACAAAATATGGGTACAGCCGGCCAAGTGCATGGCCAGAGAAACATCCCGCTGAGAACGGGAACCCGAGCCTGCATCGCCCACCGCACACAACGACGAGTAGTCTTGATAGGTATTATTTAGGGCCTCATCGTGTGCCGAATCGGACTCGTTCGTTACTGGGTTAGTTGCTGGCTGAGAATTTGAAATTTGTGGCGTGGCGTTATTCGTCGTGGACGGCGAATCGTTACAATCGGTTAGCGTAACAATAAGCACCGGCAAGGCCAACAGTGGAAGTAGCAAGCGTCTATAGATCGGCGTCATCTAAAATTCCCCTCGTTCCAATATGCTACTTGAACTCGGTATATTGGCCTAGAACCTCTGACATATTTACCGCACCCATAAAAAAAAAGCCCATCTAACGATTTGCAGTTTTTTGCAAAGGGTTAGATGGGCTTTTTGTAAAAGAGAACGGCTGTCGCGCCTTAGTTCTGAACGAGCTTTTGTAGTTCGCCGCGCTCGAACATTTCAGAAACGATGTCACAGCCACCAACAAATTCACCGTTGATAAAGATCTGAGGCACGGTTGGCCACTTGGTATAGCTCTCCAGCGCGTCCCAAAGAGCATCGTCTTCTAAAACATTTATAGATTCAAAGTTTTCAGCGCCCGCGGCACGTAAAACCTGACACGCACGTGCAGAGAAACCACACTGTGGAAATTGCGCCGTACCTTTCATGAAAATAGTAACTTTATTGCCTTTTACGGTTTCTTCAATTTTGGGTTCTAATGGATGACTCATAGTGTTTATTGCTCCTAATTAATGCTTCTGGTTAATTCTTTTGGTGATTTTTCTGGGCCCATTGTTCTGGCGTAAATGTTTTGAGAGACAGCGCGTGCACGTCGTTCGATTCGACCTCGCTTTTGAACAAATCAAAAACCATGCGATGTTGCTGAATGAGCGAACGCCCTTCAAACGCGGGCGAGACAATAAGTGCCTGCCAGTGGTCGTTAGTTCCGGTAAGGTCTACCAATTCTACCTGTGTGTTAGGGGCCAATGTTTGGATACGTGCTTTAATGGCGTCTGATGTCATACAACCGTGTTTTCTATCAAGTCTAGAAACTGGAAGCAAGGCTCTAAATTTGATCTAAAATCTAAGCAGTTTAAGGTGTTTATCGTTTTATGGTGCGTTTTATCTGTACTCTGTTTGGAGTGTTGGCAACGTCGAATTGAATAAAACTCAAAAGTAGCTGAAATCCAATGACTACAGGTACAACGGCCAGCATTACCGTGCCTGTCAGTGTTGGTGTGTGTGTTAGAATGCCGTGCCACCAACGCCACGCGCCAAAGACCAATCCGAAACCAAACAGCAAACTGCCAAAAAATAAGAACAATGATCCGGCATTGAAATCGCGTAAGAGATATAGATAAAAAATACGCTTTAAAATGCATTTTAAATATTTGGGAGGAAACTCAAATAAAATCCGAGAGATGCGTAGATTGCTGATTTCATCAGAATAACGTGCCGGCAACGGTACGTCGACGACTACAGCACGCAACGTGCCTAGGCGAAACAACATATCGCTTTCGAAAAAATACCTACGATCAATTTTTGCAAAATCGAGACGTTTCAAACATTCGCGGTGAATGGCAGTAAAGCCGTTCGTGGGATCCATGTTCGACCAATAACCACTCGAGGCTTTATTGATAAACGATAAAACAGCATTGCCGAGTAGCCGAATGGGCGGCATCGCACGTAGTGAGGTGAGGTCAAAAAAGCGGTTGCCCTTGGTGTAGTCGGCCCACCCCATCTGAATCGGATCAATAAGAGATTCGATGTCATCGGGGTCCATTTGTCCGTCACCATCTAGTTTAACTATAATTTCAGCACCATCATCGATGGCCGCCGCGTAACCCGATAACACCGCTCCGCCGACGCCTTGATTCTTAGTATGAGAAATAATCTTTATGGTGTGGGTTTGAGCGAATGTCGATATCAACTTATTAGAATATAGTAAATTATTAATATATTCGCCAGATTGGTCAGGGCAAGCATCGTCGATCAAATAAACAGAATGAATAGCTTGATGGGTACTAGTTGCAATTTTTTCTAAGAGCGCACCTATATGGGCCTTAACTTTAAAACACGGAATTACAACAGCTACGTGTGGCTGGACTCTCTGCTCTCTATTGATTGGTAGATTCACGGTTTTAAAATATCAAGAGATCGTACAGTTGTCGAACCGGCATCCGAACACTATATTTAGCGTCTATGACGACAGTAATGGATGAAAAAACGTTTCGTAAGCGAACCGACCAATTATTTCAATCAATGACGCAGGTGTTTGAAGCGATAGATCCTGACGTCGTAGAGTGTGAGTATGCTAACGGCAACGTCGTGTTGCTGTTTGCTGATCGCACAAAATGTATTTTATCGCAGCAGCCTTCCGTGCGGCAGATTTGGTTAGCGAATGCGAGTGAGGGTGTAGCGTTGCATTTTAGTTTTTCCGAGGGCGAACGACGCTGGTTAGACGATAAAGGCCAAGGCATTGACTTGTTGGGCTACGTCGAGGCACTAGTTTTGAAACGCTCGGGAGAAAAGATAGATCTACGCGCTAGGTCATAACTCACGGAATCCGTCGTCACCTGAATTTGGACCATCGGTAGCAAAACTTTTGGTAAAATTTTTAGTTTAGTTCCACCGAGCTGTGTGGTGATGTTTTGAAGATCTGTGTGGCCCGTTACAAGAACCGCCTGATTGCTAAGACCATTCTCAATAATAAATTGTCCGCCTGTTTTGGGAGTGTTCTTAAATTCATGATCCACCAAAAAAACGTATTTATCTAATGTGCTGTTATTTTTCTGCGTTCGTACGAACTGTTGTGCCGCTTCGATCGTATCAAAATGGTGGGCGTAAAATTGTTTGCTTTCGATATCGGCTACGTCAAACATGGCGTGGAGGGTTTGGGCGAGTTGTTTTTTTTCTGTAATTAGTTGCTCCCAAATAATGTGGGTATGTGGTTCATCGTCGATCACTACAATTTCACGGTTACGCAGGTCAATCACACTAATGTTAGTCTCAGGTGCGTCAGCGAGAGGCAGCTCTATTTGTATTGTCGCGCCCTCGTTGGAGTTACTTTCTAGCGTCAGGCTGCCACCAAACGATTCGATTTGGAGTTTGGAGTACCATAGTCCCAATCCATGCCCCTGATGGCCCTTAGTGCTAAAACCCTTTTGTGCAAAGTGTTGAAGTGCCTCGTCTGAAAACCCGGGGCCATTGTCTTTGATTTTAAGAATAATTTTGTGTTCCCTGGATTCTTCGAATTCGACGGCTACCGCGGGGTTAGGGCGACCAATCGTACTTTCCACAGCATTATGTAAGAGGTTTGCTAGAATAGACTTAAAAACTTTTGGTTTCAGGTAGCTTGAAAGAAATACATCTGAGGTATTTCGATATGCCGTAGTGATAGGTACGTTGTTTTTAGCGCTTAGTTTAACTTCAGTGCAAATGGCTTCGATGGTCGGATATATTAATGTATTGCTATATGTTTCGTCATTACTAGCATTGAGGCTGCGGTCGTTTGCATTGTTCGTGTTTGAGTCTTCAGATTGGAATTTTACTAGAAGCTCACCAGTAATATCGTAAATACGTTGTGTTGCTGTCTGAATTAATTGCTGGGTCTCGGGGTCTAACATATGAGATCGGGTTTTTATTGCCTGAAGAGCCATTAGTGGTGAGCGAATGTCGTGTGCTACTTGCGCTGCGATAGTCGCAATTGACGCGTCGGTTCTAAGTTGTGCGTTTAGTTCGTAGGATAATCGTAATCGCGATAACACCGCCTTTAACGACGCAAGTATCGGACGTAGCTCTGATGGAATTCGGCTCTGCAATACCCAATTCATATTTTCATCGCCCATTAACACGCTGGCGTAAAGACTTTGGCAAAATGCAACAAGTCGACGGCTCATTAAAATGGCAAACATATTACTTAAACACCAAACAACAAAAAGTGAGGCCAATTCACTGCTAATTGTAAGGCGCGAGTTGAAGTGCGCTGCAAAGGTGAGATCGGGATCTTTAAAGTACCAAAATATATAGCTCGCAATTAACATGCCGCCTAAACCGAAGAGAACGGTCATAGTGCGGAGACTTCGAAACGAAACCTGAGTATTTAGAGTACTATCAGGTGTCGTCAGTTTGTTCGACTGTTGGCTTAATAATAGACCTAGTAGTGCGATGCAAACGCCTGATAAACCCCACTGCCAGCCGTAGTCGAAAAGACGTAAATGGCTACTGTTGAGCGAATCATCGATAGCGTTAACGGCAATATTAGAAATTCCTAATAAAGCAACACTCGTCCATAAGATGAATTCGTAGATTGTACCGGCACGTAAGCTTGCCATGAGGGCTCCAGCCATAAATACGGATTCAAATACGTTATATGAGATAGTTAGGATGTTTGAAACGATATCAGGGTCACTCTCGAACAGAGGCTCTACTATCGATACATAATGCACGCCCATTAATAGCAGTGTGAGGCCAATAAACACATAAAGAGAAGGTGTTTTGAGCGTTGGGTTCTGCTGATAAAATGTTCGTTTGATGCTGGCGACGCCAATATATATTGCAAATATATTATATAAAAAATCAGAATATGAATGTTCAATCGATCCTGAGGGAAGTGCTGCTATAAAATAACTGTAGGCGTAAAAGGCATCTCCGAAGGCGCAGGCAACGAGAGCCATGAGTAAGTAATAAAAATAACTGTGACCTGACTTTTGGTTGTTGTCGTCTAGTTTTTGCCGAATAGCATAGGCAGTCGTAGCCCCTAGCAGGCTACACAAGATACAGACTAAACAAATAATAATCCCTCGCGTTGGGACTTGAACACTAGAAGTCCAAGCCAGCATTTGAAACAGCGCCAACTGCAATAAATTTACGCAAACTACGAGGGCGCTAATAACGGTCGGAATTCCAAATGCAAACATACTACTACTGCTGAGGACTTATTTTTTGTTCGTGGTGGTCCTGTATTTCGTTAAAAAATCGCTGAGTAACTTATGAGCTGCATTGAAATGATCATGCGATTCGACCCGCTGTGCGAGGGAGTGTGCTAGGTCTAAGCTTAGACCAATAGATTCCATTGTTGATAAACAGTCTGGGCGTGGTTCACGACGAATAGTTCCATACGCCGAACGTTTATTAGGATTTAGAGATATACGTTTTAACTTAAGTAACCACGGATTGCGCCACCACAGTGTTTTAGACTGACGCCAATTACCATCTAGTACGACAATGCCATCTAAGCCAAAAAATTGATTTTGTGGTGCCTCTGAAGTGAACTGGGCCTTTTGTGTTTGTGTGCCCAAAAATAATACAGCCCATTTTTTGGGGTCGATGATTGTATTTTTAGGTGCTCCTAGAGCGTGCGCTAAATTAGCCTTTGATAGGCCAACCGTAATTGTAACGTTTGGAAATAGAGTCTTGGCTAGCGTAGCCGAGGCTAAGTCTTTATCAGGCTCTTGAGGGTGTTGTAGTACGAGTACTTTTAAGTTCGTAGAAGGGAGCGTTTCTTTTAGGGCTGAAGCCTCGGCGCACATGCAGAGAGAGGGAGTAGCGGTCGGCTTGCGACAGTTGGGACAACGTTCAATTTCGGCTTTAGTAAGAGGCGCGGGTGACGGGGTTGTTTTGGTCAACGTTTCGGTATTTAACATGCGCCCGGGGTTATAACGTAAAGGGTTCCCAAAAGCGACGCATTTAACAAAAAAACCGACCCTAGAGTGGCGCTCTAGGGTCGGTTTTAGACCAAGATAGGTTATGGTCTAGTTGGAGCTGGTTCCGGCGACGGTACAGGATCCACTACAGGAGTGGCTGCAGGTGTCGCTGCCGGAGTCTGAAAACCCCGTGTCAATGTACGGTTTGCAGCTGCCAATACCCCTTCGTATTTGCTGGTGGCAAACTCATTGACAGCGACCGCAACGTCAGGCGTTACGCCATTGTTTTCGATATAAGAGCCGTCTTTTCGCACAATTAAACTCTCGGTCACACGAACACTCATGTGGCTGTTTGGGGTGTAGGGGTGGTTTACGACGTTTCCACCCGCACCCAAAGTGCGAGAGCCGACTACCGTTGCCAAGTTGTTTTCTTTCATTGTGGCCCTGAAAATATCACACATTTACTCACACATTTCGTTGACGACCAAGACGATGTTCAATGGCGATTTAACGATGCCGCTTGGTTCAAACGCATACGGTAACAATGTTTCTACGTTGAACTTACGTGACATTTTTAGCCCTTGAGCTTGGTCTTCTTTGAGGTGCGTAAATACGCGGCGTGCTAGTTCGCGCTCGGCGTCGCTATGACCACGGAGGCTGGTCTCCTCAAATTCGTCCAACCATGTTTCGCTCAAACGGAATTGAATCTCAGGTTGCACGACTTTGTCTTTCGACAGCATTTGAGCCAATTTCATGCCCAAGACCAAAGATCCGCCACCGTTGTTGATCATGTCGATAACGATGTCTGATACGCCCACCGACTGAAATATTTGAAGTGTTGCTGCAAATGAGCTTAGTGCAGCTCTGTCTGGTACCGAGAAGCTATGTAGATAGATATAACCTACATTTTTATACATCCCGGTGCTTTGACCTGCTGCATTCATGATGGCTACTGGTTTGTAGTACGCCGGATAAACCGTAGCAGCGCTTACGATTGTAGCGTTGCTCGGTACCTCGCGTGAACGTCTTAGTAAGTCTTCGGCAGCGTTGGCAGTGGTCGGACGTGGACCATTTGCACGAGTACCTTCCGACGCAACCGTCGAAGATTCCATCTGGGCGATTGTGTTGTCTAAGTACGACCACGTCGGACTATCGTCGATAAACTTAAACGTATTCAAATAATTAAACTCAGGAAGGCCGCGTACAAAATTAATTAACTCGGGTAGACGGGCGCTGATACGGCCATCAGATCGGTTTAGGAAGCCCAATTGAAAGAGTGATTGAGACACCCGATTTGCAATATTCGTAACGGAATCATCCGTGTCTTGCGGCGCTTCTCTACCCCGTGAAGCAGCAGCTTGTTCACGGTTGAATTCCATTAGATCTTTTTTGACCCAAGGAAGAACGACCGTGAGATCGGTGCCATCACGTTCGACCGTGAGGGTGGCATCGTCGCCTGTAGGCAAACCGTTCGAAAGGTTGGTACGTGTGAAGATTTTATTCATGTGAATGGTGAGGTTGCCTTCATCGTGACCAAGATCTCGAAACGATTTCATCTCGGTGTTTACGACCTCTGGCAGGGTCACACCATTTAGTTTCTTAATTTTGTCGCCCATTTTGATGGGATAGTTCGGACTGCGTTTCGACGTTGGCAGAAGGTCGGTGACTTCTAGAACATTGCCAACACGTTTACCA
>CAZYPH010000045.1:7936-15907 GCA_964649095.1 uncultured Oligoflexia bacterium
TGAATTCGCTGATGAATTGATACATCAGTTTGTAGAATTCATTGTTGTTTCTTGTTTCCGTCGCACGCTGTAAATAATTTCGCTTTAGTTCTTCGTAGTTAAATCCAAAACGAGCCTGTTTGTATTCTAATGGCCCGTAATATTCATTGAATTGCGAATAGAGCCAGTACATGTCAGCCGTTCGGTCTTCAACCGATAACTCGCGGCGCGGAGCCGGAGCACAAGCTGTGGCAATGGCAGCCCCCAATGCTGCAACTACCGTCAAATTCGAGAACGTTTTGTCGTGTTTTCCTTTCATGTATAATACCCCCACTATAACTTCTAAGAAAATAGGTTGCTTCACGCGACGGGTATGTAAAAATTTCCCTTTTAATTTCAATATGTTATATAATGCAGCGCAGCTAATGCGATGAGTCTGGGGTGGTTTTTACATGTAGTGCGCCGTGTAAAAAAGATAGGAATTTTTGTAAAAAAGAAATGATTTCAGAGTGTTAAGAAGAGGTGTTTGGAGGGAGTTTTACCAGGGGTCAACGGCGGATGCGTTGCCTGGTAAAACTCCGGTTAGATTGGGTATGAAGAAAAATAGATTAGTTGAGAGCCTGGCGATGAACAATAAGCTCCTCGCTAGCGCTTTCTTCTAATAAACGTTCCGCCGAATGCGCGATCGAGTCTGCATCAAGATGGTGGTACGCGTACACAGCTTTCGGAGTGCCTGATTTCGAGTGTTTACGCACAGCTAGTGTGTCTGCAAGTGTGCCGACCACTGAACCAATATTATCTAATAAGCCGGCTTCGCCGTCACATATAGCTAGAATTGGAATGCGGCCACCGCGCATTGACAACAATTCAGCAGATGACTGAATTGGCAACGCCGCAGCGTCGCCCCCACGTAACGACGAATTAGTGTTAATGTATATATTGCTATTTATATTTAAGTTTTTTCGGAGGTGCGTGTAGTTGTCTTGTCGGCCTAACGTTCCCAAGAGTAGGTCGGGGCTTGTGACAACCAGAATGTTTGCAAATATACCCGTTGCTAAGAGTTTCTCAGAGGCTGCAATGGCCTCGGGAGCCAAGGCTCCCATTACAGCCAAATGGACGACATTGTCGCCCGGAGCATAGCCCGGTGCGCCTTCGTGGTGCACTAGCCAATAACCGCCTTGTAAAACGTCTTCTCGAGTGCGTGCTAAAATCTCGGCATCACTTAATCCTGTAAATCGATTTTGTTTACGTAGATTCTCAATGAACTGTTTTTGTTCAAGACCGCGCGTAACGGCTCGCAATAGAACGCCTTCTCGGTCTTTATTGTCACGGGTAAAGTGCCTGCGTACGGCATCGGCAAAAATCCAATCTAACTCGATGCTAAATGCGGGCTCCCATGTAATGCCGTTGGGGATTTGGATGTCACTCTTCCACGAGTGCTGCGCACCTTCGGGCGAAAGGGATACACCACTCGGGGTTCCTACTAAAATAAAACCGCTTTTCCAGTATAAGTTATAAAAATATTGATCAAGAGCCCGTTTTATAAAGAAATCGTAAACCGTCATCAGCGGTAAAAATGGAATGCCCACATGGTCGAGCATTTTACCGAAGGCGCCACAACACGACATGGCATTGCCCTCTTCAATTTCGAAACGCAAGTGGCGATGATCTTCTTTTTCTAAAGGAATCAGGTTTGGCCTGCGTGAATCTTTTACGTTGTACATGGCCTCGAAGTCGTTCTCAGCCTGTGGAGCGTAAATTTTGCCATCCATGCTAGGGTTTAGGTTAGTCGACGTACCAACGTCGGGCGCCATCGTGGCAATGTGTTTCGAAGCGATAAGCCATTTGGCTTCATCGCCATTGTGCGAAGAGGCGTTGGCAATTCGAATAAGTTTTGCAGCTAGCTGCCCCCACATCCACTGCGTATTAGCCCAGGGCGAGAGTTTAAGATTGATGCCAAACTCTGTCGGAAAGCCACCTTGTTCCGTTATGATTTTGGCAACGTGGGCATAATTGCGTTCGCGCAGGCTGCGGTGTTCGGCGATTCCGTTTCTTAGTAAGGCGCCCCTGTTTGCCAAGAATTTTTTTTCTGCAGTTTTTGGGTCGTACAATGCAAACAAGTCGGTCGCCGGAATCGTTTGTTGCTCGCGCAGGCGATCCACTTCAGATTGGTCAACCATCATCGAATGGTTGCCGGTCTGCGCTTGGCAGTCTAAGCCCCAGCCTTTTATAGTGTGTGCGACAATAAGAGTTGGTTTGTTAGGGCGGCGACGAGAGGCTTCATACGCCTCGATGAGTAGTTCAAAATCATGCCCGCCAAGGTCTGTTAAGATTTCTAAAACTTCAGAATCGCTTAAAGCACTCAGTTCTGATTTGAATTTTGGTGCAATCTCTACGAAACGCTGCCGCGTAATTTTGGCATCTTTTTTAATTAGTAGGGCTTGTAGTTCAAAATCAGAAAGGTCTTCGATGGCCTGTTTGAACGTCTCGCCGTTAGGTTTTGCAAAAAGTTTTAAGCGTTTTTTTCCGTGGCGCAATTGGTCCACAAACCAACCATTGGCTTTGCCCACGCGTTCGATACGTTCGGCATCAGTGCCCGCAATGCCCTCTTCGTTTTTTATGCGGGTGCCGTCTAGGTTTTGGCGGTTGTAGTCTACAATCCAGGTAACGTTGCCCAGCTCGCGTTCAGCAATGTCAGGCATCGCCTCGTGAAGTGAGCCCTCGCGGAATTCGGAGTCGCCGATTATCGACCAAAAGTGGGCGTTTTTTGGAACTTCAAACTTATGATTTTCAGCAAAACGATAGGCAAGTGCCGTGTAGGCTGAAACTACAGGAGGAATTCCTACCGAACCACTCGGAAAAAAATGAAAATTATCAGGGTCCCATGCGGCATGATAACTTTGAAACGCTGGTTTGGCTGCGGGATCTGACGGGTCAGTAAAGTGGCGCAGTTTAGTCATGACCTCTTTCGCTTCATCGGCAGTCAATTGTTCACCCGTGCGTGGGCCATGCGCGTGAAAAAAAACTTCTAACAAGTGGCCATAAGCATGATCCATAGGGCTAGCGTGTGGTTTTACGGCGATAAAGTCTTCAGGCCGTCGGACGTGAAGGTGTAGCGCTCCAAGAAGATGCGTAGAACTAGCACAAGCTGCCGGATGGCCGCCAACTTTCGGGTCGCCTTTTTCGGCGTCATCGCGGTTGTTGGCAAGGTGGATCATCTGAGTGGAGTAATATAGGGCACGTTTAGCGATTTTATTATATAAAGAAATATCTATATTATGGGTTGCAGCGCCATCTTGTGGGCGGCTATTCGATTTGTTTTTTGCCATTGTTTGGTACTCCTTTTTTTTGAGCGAATTTGCAATTTACCCGGACAAACCCAGTACGTCTAATTTGTTGGCTGTTCAAAACGTCGTGAAAGGTATTTTTTTAGAGGTGTAATCCATTGAGGCAAACGCTTCAATTCTTCTGTCGTGCAAGGTGGTTCTGTGTCAAAAATGGCGATTTTAGAAAATGGTCTAAGAGATTTTTCAGGGCCATCGTCTGCGGTGTGTTTTGTCATGTTGTAAAACCGATAGTCGTAAAGGGCTAAGTGCTCGGGTGTTGCTGGATTATTGGGGCTAGATGATGCTGACGCAGCAATAGGCTTCCAAATCGGCATACGTGCAAAGTGTGTAAAGGCTCGAGCACTGCAATGTTTTTCGATCGCATCGTTTAATACTTTTAGGGGGGCTCGAAATTCATCTAACCACAGTAGTTCGGGTGTAGATGGCAAGTATTGCAGCCTTGCAAAATCACGCAAATTTACATTTGGGGCGAAACGCTTACGTACTTCTTTGAAACAATCAAATGCAGGGTACGAGGCAGAGCCCGTTACAAAACCGTAACGAAGAATGTACTCGTCGGTGTTTGCTTTATAGTGCTGCGTATAAACCTGAAAACACAGGGGGTTGGCTGGTGTTGGGCTCATAGCCACGTTGATAGTTTCTTCATCAGATTGGCGTGAGTCGTGTGCCGAAACAACGTAGTTTCGTAATGTAGTCGATTGCATCTTAAAAACCGCGATCGTGGCGATAGTTAGTACCACCGTGGCAATAATTCTTTGGATCGGTTGTAAATAAAAATGCATGAGGCTCACAGTAACAGCCCCCAGGCTTAACGCTAGTAACGGAGCGGTGGCCACGGCACCTGAAAACACACATAGACCAAAAGCTAAAAATAAAAACGTAACCAGTAGTTTACGAAAGCCAGAGCCAGGCTTCGCATTAAAATACCACATGGGCGCAAGAGTGACCCACAGCCAGGGTTCGATTATAAATAGTGCGTCGCCGTAGTACCACTCTGACAGTATCGGCCATCGGGACATTACGCCGTATTGGTTGAGACCATCGAATGTAAAGTGGAGCAGACATCCCAACGCGGCGTTAAAACTTATCAATGCCAAAGTCGTTGTTTTTATATTCTGCTTTCGAAGGAAAAATCGAACAGCTAAAAAAAAGATTAGGGGAAAAATAACGCCCTGAGCAATAAGGCCCCCGATCGAGTGGGTATACCCACGGTGGTACAATAGGGCGCCGAGTTTGGGATTGGCGGAGGGTCTGAATAAAAACTGATAAATGAAATCATGGTCGGGTAAGTTATTGGCCAATACCGCCGATAGCAGAAGGGCCTGCCGCAAATTAAACCGTGCTGACGTGTCGCTACTTGCATAAGCCTCAGTTTCAGTTGATAGAGCGCTCTGTTTCTGTTGCGCGATACGATAGAGCGCTTCGCCCTGGGCTAAGCCAATTAGTGTGTGCGTAATATTGTCCATGATTCTCCTACTGTAATTCGTTGCGGTGCGATTTAAAAGAATCAATGTTTTAGGCAACTAGTCGCGCGCTGTGCGTTAGTGTTTGAAAAACTTGCTGACCAAACTGAAGAATACCCCTAAAATCGAAAAGCGGTACTAACTCTCCTCTTTTTCTGGTGTCTTCATGGCAACATTGGCCTTTCATTTTCAGAACAGTGGTAAAACATTACGTAAGCGTTTCGGAGCGCTTTCGGTGCGAAATTACAGGCACTATTTTTACGCGCAATCGATTTCGTTGACAGGTACCAATTTACAGCAATTGGCGATTTCATGGTTGATGTATTCGCTGACGCGCTCGTCAACTTGGGTGGGCTGGTTAGGTGTGGCGACTATGGTGCCGGCATTTTTTCTGTCACCGCTTGGTGGGTATTATGCGGATAAGTTGGAACGCAAAAAACTCCTGATCGCTGCTGAAATTGCTTGTGCACTTCAGGCTATGGTTCTCTTTATTTTGGTGCGCAATAATTGGATTCAGGCCTGGCACGTGATTTTGGCTGGAGTATTTAATAGTTGTATTCTTGCCTTCGAAATGGGCGCAAGGCATGCCTTTTCGAAAGACCTAGTTGGGCAGCAGTATATTGCCTCGGCGGTGTCGATTAACACCATGACGTTTAATTTATCGCGCATCATTGGGCCACTTGTCGGAGCGGCCACGATCGCCGCAGTTGGCCTTGAAAACTGTTTTTTGATCAATAGTTTGAGTTATTCGGTGGTGTTGTTTGTGTTGATCACTATGCGACTGCCCAAAAAGGCAATTGCAAAGGTGGAAGCAGATTCTATCAAAGTTATTACCTCTGAAATTATATTAGGATTTAAATATATTTTGAATGATATATTTTTGATTCGATGTTTTGCCGCAGCATCGATTGGCTCAATTTTTGGTTGGGCTATTCCGGTAATATTTCCGCAATTGGTCGTCGATGTCTTGCATGCCGGCCCTAGTATGGTGGCTTATCTTACGGGGGCAATGAGTTTGGGTGCCATTTTGGGTTCGTTAACGATCGTGCGTGATCGCTCTAAAATCGAAATTGAACGCATACTGCTACAATTGATGGCTTTAAGTGCTGTGGCACTAATTGTTTTGGGTTTTAGTAAGTCTATCGTCAGTGCCTTGGTATTGTTGGCGATCTTTGGATTTTGCTTGATTACAATTTTTCCGATTGTGAACACAGCTATTCAAACGTTTTGTGACGATCGCATGCGTGGCCGTGTGCTTGGAAATTACATGATGGTGTTTACGGGCTCAGCACCACTTGGCGGACTTATTATCGGCAAATTAGGTGATCTCTACGGACCTCTAGCCGCGCTTCGTTGGTTTGGTTTGCTGATGGTGTTGATTGTATTCGTAGCGTTCGTATTTTCGCGGGGGCGTCTGCGTTCGATGCCGCAGCAACCACTCTAAATTTTACTCCGTTGCGGCCGTTGTCAAATTACGTGACCAATGTGACAATCGAGAGCGAATTCGTCTTTGTTATAGTTTCTACTTAACCCACCCTTCCGGAGGAGATCTTCATGGCACAAACTGCGCAAAAAAATACAGCATCGGTTCACAAGTTAGAGCCTGAGAACCAGAACGGCATCGACAAAACAACCGCCAGTTTTATTCGCTCGTTATGCACCGGCCAAATTGAAGAAGATATTTTATTGCCCTATCCAAAAATTAAAGACCACGAGCGAGATGTATTAAAAGGCATTTCAGATTCTTTGGAAAGTTGGTTGGGCAGCAAGGGCCCTGAGTTTAGAAAGTGGGACCGTGCAGGCGAGTTTCCCCCAGAGTTTATCGAAGAGATGAAACAGTTCGGGTTATTTAGTCTGATCATTCCTGAAGACCATGGTGGTATGGGGTTGGGCTCGGCAGCGTATTCGCGTGCTCTGCAAGAAGTAGCTAAATACGATGGGTCTGTGGCGGTAACAATCGGGGCCCATTCATCGATTGGAATGCGGGCGCTGCACTTATTTGGAAATCCTGAGCAAAAGGCGAAATGGTATCCCGAATTGGCGTCGGGCGCTGCTATTGCGGCGTTTTGTTTGACGGAGCCTGGTGCGGGCTCGGATGCCGCATCCATTGCAACGACAGCAAAAGAAGATGGTGATGCCTGGGTAATTAACGGTAATAAACTGTGGATCACTAATGGCGGCATCGCAAAATTCTTTACGGTATTTGCTAAAACTGGACCAAGTGGTGATCGCGGAAAGATGACTGCATTTATTGTAACTTCGGACATGCCTGGCATTAGCATCGGGCCGCATGAAGATAAAATGGGCTTACGCGCAAGCTCTACCACAACCGTGCATTTCGATAACGTGCGAGTACCAAAAGAAAATATTTTAGGTGAAGTAGGTGATGGTTTTAAAATCGCCATGAAAGTGCTGAACAACGGCCGTACCGGTTTAGGCGGTGGTTGTATTGGTGGCATGAAGCGTTTGATTCAAGAGTCTACTAAACAAGCTAAAGAGCGGGTGCAGTTCGGAAAGCCCATTGCTGAGTTCGGTTTGGTTAAACAGAAAATCGGCCACATGTTGGTAGAATGTTACGCTTCGGAATCGGTTGTAAACTTAGTTGCTGGCCTTATGGATCAAGGCTACGAAGACTACGCGGTAGAAGCCGCCATTAGTAAAGTTTTCGCGTCGGAGTGCATGTGGCGTACTGCAGATGAGGCTTTACAGATTGCCGCGGGTAACGGCTTTATGTGTGAGTTTCCATACGAACGTATCATGCGTGATTGCCGTATTAATCGCATATTTGAAGGTACCAACGATATCTTACGTTTGTTCATCGCCTTGACGGCAATGAAAGACGTCGGTGATAACTTGCGAGAAGTGCGTGATAGCGTAAAAGGCATTTTCAACGACCCGATTAAGGGCTTCGGCGTACTTTCAGAATATGCTTTAAAACAAGTGAGCAATCGTGCTGGTTTACGCGGCGAAAAAACCCATTTTACAAAAATTAACGACGCCATTCGTGAACAGGCTGATACGTTTGAAGAAATGACTCGAGATTTAGCGGGTGCGGCTGATCGTATTTTGCGTAAACACGGAAAAAACATTATTGGTAAGCAGTTTGCGACGAAACGTTTGGCCGACATCATGATTGATCTATTTGCATTGGCGTGTGTACTGAGTCGTGTGAATCAGTCGAT
>CAZYPH010000046.1:0-7967 GCA_964649095.1 uncultured Oligoflexia bacterium
GATAAGCCCGTTAGTCTTCCGAAGTTACGCGCGATTCTAAACCCAAACTACTCTCTGCCAACATACCGTCGCCTAATGACCACGCTCCGACAAGAATTCTCGATGGAACATCGGGGTGTGGAAATTGCGGAAGTCGCGCTGGGCTTTCAACTGCGCACCAAACCGCACATGGCTCAAGTTCTGCGCAAACTGGTCAAAACCCAACCCCTAAAACTATCGCCCACGACCATGGAAGTACTAGCCATCGTTGCCTTTAAACAACCCATTACGAAAGAAGAAGTCGATCAAATCAGAGGGGTCGACAGTGGCTACGTGTTACGCAATCTCATGGAAAAACGGCTCGTTAAAATCGCTGGCCGCAGCGAGTTGCCAGGCAAACCGCTGATCTATGCGACGACGCACGAATTTTTAGAATTGTTTAATTTAAAAGACATTAAACAAATGCCACCACTATACGAAGTAGAGGCCATGGTTGCCGCCAATGAAGTGGGTTTTGAAGAAAAAACCCGCAACGTCACCGAAGCTATCGGTAAACTACTCGAGGCGCCAAGTACCCCCCTTTTTGACGACAGTTCGCTGGATTCAGAGGTCGAGTCGTTACGCCGCGAAATCGCGCATATTCCAACCACCACAGCGTTTATTGAAGAACAAAAAACGCGCGACAAATTCAGACTGCGCCTGCTCGAACTGAAGGCCCAAGGCCTCACCCTCGACGCCGAGGGCAACACAGTTCCCCTAGACTCCGAACTAGCGATTTCTGAAGCGAATTTGGACGAAGCCCTAGACCGCTGGGTAGCGGCCTCAACCCCGCCACCAGTGCAATCTACATTGCAAGAAGAAGCCGAAGCTGCTACAAGAGAGCGTCTTACAGAGCAGGTAGAAAGCATTGTAGCCGAATACCAAGCCTCTGTTTTTTCGACAGAAACTGACCAAATATTTGAAATTCAAGATTTCGAAAACAATAACGAGGTAGAACATGACGCGACGTCAGCAAATCCAACCGATCACACTACAGAAACAACCAATACAAGCACCCAAAACACGGACGAAAAGTGGTCCGAAACTCAAACTAGAGAAGAAGAAACGCCTCTGGAAATTTGATGCTTTCTTCTTAAACGCGAATAACGACGCCAAAACAACACCGGCGGTAAAACCAAAAGAGAAACCAACCAGACCAGCCAATCCAGCCAATAATGATGACGTAGCTCTTAAGCCCCCAGCCCTTGCAAAACTTGGTGCTGAGAAGCGCCAGAAGACAAAAAAACTCAGCGACACCGATGCCGACGCCGGCAAAGAACGTATACAGAAAGTACTATCTGCCGCAGGCATTGCCTCGCGCCGTGAGGCCGAGCGCCTCGTGTTAGAAGGGCGGGTTTCTGTGAATGGTCTTTTGGTGACCGAACTTGGTACTAAAGTACATCCACAAAACGATGCCATTAAAGTCAACGGCAGGATGATTTTGACGGATGTCGAAAAAGTGTATGCCGTATTTTACAAACCCAAGGGCATTATTAGTTCCCTCAAAGACCCTGAAGGCCGCGAAACACTAGAGCGTTACTTTAGGCATTTTAGAGAACGTTTGTTACCGATCGGGCGTTTAGACTTTAATTCAGAAGGTGTTTTGCTGATGACCAACGACGGTGACTTACTGAACCGCATCGTCAAAAATCGCAACCTTCCGAAAATTTACATGGTCAAAGTAAAGGGCCACCCACTCAAGAAGGATCTCGATTTTTTACGTGAGGGTATTTTTACTGATAATGGTGTCGTGCGCATTTTAGATCTCGACGTCGACCATTCGTTAAAGAATAAAAGTTGGATCAAACTAGAAGTCACGCAAGGCTCCAACCTCGACCTTCGCGAATTACTCAATCAGCGTAATATCTACGTAGACCGCATCGTACGCTCTGCTGTTGGAAATTTGTCAATTAAGGGCTTATTTCCTGGTGAATACGAGTTGGTAAAAAAATCAGACTTCGAAGCATTAGCTATCTCTAGCTAATTCGTATGATAACGATCCAAAACATCTCTAAACAATACGGCTCGAAAGTTCTTTTCGACGAAGCATCGGCGTTTATCAATGCCGATGCTAGAGTTGCTTTGATTGGCCCCAATGGCGCTGGCAAAAGCACACTCATCAAAATGATCTTAGAGCAAGAATCACCAGACTCGGGCACAATTGGTCGCGCAAAAAATCTGACCATTGGCCACTTGGCGCAAGAAGTACCTAAAAGCTCGGAGTTCTCAGTCTTAGAAGAAACCATGCGGCTTGATGGTCGACGTGAAAAACTTTTAGAAACGCAACGCTACTACGAAACTCTTTTTGAAACAGGCGAAGCGTCTGACTCAGACCTACTGCGTTATGGCCGTATTTCTGAAGAATTAGAACATCTGGATGAGTACCGCCTAGAATCGCGAGCCAAAGAAATTCTTTCTGGCATGGGTTTTAGTGAAGCCGACTTTCAACGTCGTTTGAGCGAGTTCAGCGGCGGCTGGCTAATGCGCGTGGCGCTGTCACGCGTTTTGTTAAGCAGTCCTGATTTGTTGTTATTAGACGAACCGACCAACCACTTAGATCTCGAATCTCTAATATGGCTTGAAGAATTTTTGACTGAATTTAAAGGCGCCATACTTTTAGTCAGTCACGATACGGCGTTTTTAAACCGCATTGTGCGTGAGGTTTTAGAAATCGACCAACAACAAATTACCCGTTATGCCGGCAATCTGAACGCCTATGCTGCTCAAAAGGCAGAACGCCTAACCATCTTAAAAGCACAATATGAAGGCCAACAGGCTAAAATAGCTGACATTGAGGCCTTTGTAGCGCGTTTTGGTGCGAAAGCCACCAAAGCCCGCCAGGCCCAGAGTCGATTAAAACAATTAGAAAAGATGGATCTCATCGAATTGCCTGAGGCGCGCTCAAAAGTACGCTTTCGTTTTCCAGAGGCTCCCCATTCAGGCAAAGACATTATCACGATGCAAAACGTTGATCTTAAATATAGTGAAAAAACTATATTTAAAAATATGAATTGGACGATTCAAAAAAACTCTCGTGTAGCTATCGTTGGGGTCAATGGCGCCGGCAAAACGTCGCTATTGAGAGTATTGGCGCAAGAGTTGGCGCCATCTAACGGAAACGTAAAGTTAGGCCACCAAGTCAAAGTAGGCTATTACGCCCAGATGCAGACGGAAAGTTTACAACTACATCGTACGATTTTCGAAGAACTCTCGGAAGCCGCGGTTCAAGCGAGAGGTTCGGCCAACTTTAGCGAAACGGAAGTCCGTGGTATTGCCGGAGCTTTTTTATTCTCTGGCGACGCCATTCAAAAGAAATGCTCCGTATTGTCGGGTGGAGAAAAGGCACGTGTTGCGTTGGCCAAGCTACTTCTTACGCCGTCAAACTTTCTCATCTTAGACGAACCCACAAACCACTTAGATATGGACTCACGACAGGTCTTACTAGAGGCCTTAAAAACCTACACCGGCACACTGTGTTTGGTTTCACATGACCGTGAGTTTATGGCACCACTTGTGAATGCCGTATTAGAAATTGTGCCTCAACCAACTGGCGGCGAAGTGCACCACTTGGTCTGCAGTTACGATGACTACGTGGCCCGCACGACAAAGGCTTTAAAAGCCGCGAAACAAGAAAAACACACGTTACGCAAAAGTACGACTACTGTTGTGGCAAAACCAAGCGCAACTAACGCTGCTGCAAAGCCCGTTACGACCGGTATTACGTCGAATCAAAAACGTTCGTGGGAGCGCGAACGCGATAAACTCGAAGCTCAAATCAATACGTTAGAATCTAAACAAAATACGTTGGCTGAACAACTGTCACAAGAAAGTACCTACCAAGATCAAACACTCTGGAAGCGCCTGACATTGGAACAGCAAGAGACGGCGAGACAATTGGAAGATGTTATGACGAAGTGGGAACAAGTCAGTGCCAAACTTCTTTAGCCATCAAACGCTGCTGCCCGCAGCATGCCCCGACGCCCACGCCCACTGATAGTTGAAACCACCGAGCCAGCCCGTGACATCAACCACTTCACCAATAAAATACAAGCCCGGTACTGTTTTGGATTCCATGGTTTTTGACGACAACGCGTGCGTATCGACACCGCCACGCGTGACTTCGGCCTTAGAATAGCCCACCGTCGACTTGGGATTACATATAAAATTCTGTATACCTTGTTGAAGCTTCGTCAGAGACTCTGTCGAAAATACATTAATAGGTCGATTCGATCGAGGCACGTACTTTTCACACAACGCCTCAGCTAAACGTTTTGGCAATAAAGTACTTACTAACGTCTTAAGATCGGTTTTCGAATCGCGTCGGTCACTAAACCAGCGTTGTAGTTCAGCCTCCGTCATCGAAGGTAAAAAATTAATAAAGATACTTTCGCCGGGATTCCAATGGAGTGATGCTTGCAATGCCACCGGCCCACTAAGCCCTACATGGGTAAAGAGCAGATTCTCTTGAAACGCTATCGCGCCGCAGCGAATCACCGCATCGAGAGCGATTCCCGAAAAACCTTCAAAAAGTTTTTGATCGTGCTCCGATAAAATAAAGCCATCGAGCGCTGGCGCAAGAGCCGTAACCGGCACGTCGAATTGTTGGGCAATACGATAACCAATGTCGGTAGCGCCAATTTTTGGTAACGACAGTCCACCTGTGGCCACCACAAGCGACGTGGAGTGCAAAACTAAACCTTTGTCCGTACACGTTTTGAAGCGGGCTGTTGGTGTTATCTCCGCCGCGGGAGCAAGGCGCTCTACCGTAAGAATCTCCTGCTCCAAAAACAGCGTTACACCCACGTCGCGCACTTCATGTTCTAACATCGCCACCAATTGTTTGGCCGACTCGTTACAAAACAATTGGCCGTGCCGGCGTTCATGGTAGGCGATGCCATGTTTTTCCACCATGGCAATAAAATCGTTGGGCTGAAAGCGACGCAGCGCCGAGGTCGAAAAATGCGGATTTTGTGAAACATAATTCTGCGGCCCGACGGTTAGGTTCGTAAAGTTACACCGACCACCGCCCGAAATAGTAATTTTTCCCCCGACACGTTTTGAGTGGTCAACCACAGCAACCCGAAGCCCCCGCCTAGCCGCCGTGAGAGCGCACATAAGCCCAGCACCACCGGCCCCGAGAATGACGACATCGAAAAAAGAATCGTGTTCTGACATGCGATCTACCATACGGCCAGAGATACCATGAGCCGGTAATCTTCGAATCTTTTAGTTTTGTTTGACAGTATTGGGCCAACTGGTTATTAATGGGCTTCTGTTTATCGCGGGGTGGAGCAGCCTGGTAGCTCGTTGGGCTCATAACCCAAAGGTCGTCAGTTCAAATCTGGCCCCCGCAACCAATAAAACCCCCGAAACGCTTACTGTGTTTCGGGGGTTTTTTGTTTTTGCGCGAGCACGGCCAAACGGCCGCGCGCAGCCCGAAAACCAGCGTCAGGTCTTGAACAGGAGCCAACACAAATGCCACCGTCACTAAGTTACTTACTTTTAGGTTGTGCCACTGTTTTGCTTTGGGTGTATCCGAAACATCCGGTGCGCGGACTGGGCGTCTTTGGTGTCTCTGTTATTGTTGCCCTAATAACCGAAAGGTTAAATTTTATCGGGCTGACGGCCGTTTTCGCGCTAGGCCTTGTGTTGCGCGCTGGGTACCAATCTAAACCACAACCACGCCTACTAAGCATATTGGCGCACGCCAGCATCGTGATTCTAGGCACCGCTTTAATTTCACATTGGATGCCGGGCTTTCAGAATCTCAAGGTCATCGATGCGATAAAGTTTTCGTACGATTCGCGGCCCTATTCGATGTATCTCAACTTTGATAAGGGCGCTGTGGGCTTTTTAATAGCCTACTTTGTAGGTTATAAAGCGCAGTCAATGCGAGACTGGAAAAACACCACTAAAACAGCACTACTCTGCATCGCACCTTGCGCAGCGCTACTTATGAGTGTCGCACTCCTTATCCGCTTTGTAAGGTTTGATCCCAAGCTTCCATCACAAACAGGCATATGGATGTTTTCCAATATACTGTTTACAGCCGTTCCAGAAGAAATGTTCTTTAGATACTATATTCAAAAAAATATATTTAAAATTGTAGGTCCAAAACGTTCGTGGATCGCTATCGTGATCGCCTCGATTATTTTTGGAATATTTCCAAGCCACCTAAAGGCCGGGGTCGCTTTTGTGGCCCTCGCAACTATTGCCGGAATATTTTACGGCTACGCTTATCTCAAAAGTAATCGCATCGAAGCCGCCATCATCACCCACTCCGCCGTCAATGCGACCCACTTCCTTTTGTTTAGTTATTTGGGGTTGATGGGGTGAGGGGTGCTATAATTCTGCGCAGCGTTAACTAAAATTACCTTTGGCTAGAATAAGTTATTAAAACATAAATAGTTTATAAATTAAAGTTGTTTACACTTGTGGTTTTGTTACTCTTTTCTTCAGGGGTAGATGTTGCTAGCGGCACCGCTCCGGCCACACAAACAACCACCGTTTCTGTAACAAATTATACAAATCAGCAAATATCAGACCGTCTATTTCAAGAAATGCGCCCTCAGCTTTTCGCGTCGGCCGGTCAAACACGTTCAGGATTACGAGCCTTAAGACAACGGGCAAACGAATTAGCGGAACGCATTCGAGAACACCCCGACGCTGAGCTGAGTCAGGTTTTGTTAAGTGTATTTTTAAGTAACCAAGGGCGAAGTTCCACTGATCGGACACTGCTGCGCGCAGAGGTGATGCAAAAAATTGTTGATACCCATTTACGTCGGATTGATGACGCCCGTTTTTTGTATCTTGCACGAACCCTCAATAAAAACAGCAGCCTTCAGCGCGCCCTAGATAGGATGCCACCAGCGCCGGCCGTCCCAATCGCACCCATTATCACTACACCGGCAGTAGCGCCCGTGCAGTGATGGATTCGATACCTGTTATAAAACATCATTATTTCTAACCTGAAAGGAAACCGATGCACACGTTACACACCAAAAACCCACAGCACCCATCGTTAAGATTCGTAGCACTCTGCGGCTTTATTTTGTCGCAAACTTTTTTGATGGAAGCGTTAGCACAAGCACCTCATTTAGAGCCCGCTCCGCCCCCACCTTCAGCAGGCAACGTCCGAGAGATTCATCCTCAGACAGCACCAGTTGTTTTACCACCTCAAGATGACCCGGATGTTCGACGCGTACGATCAGCAATGGATCGAGATTGCGATCGATGTGCGTCATCGACACTACTAAGATCGCAGCTTGATCAACGCGCCGCCGAATTGGTGCGCGGCGCACGCACAGATGGCGGACTCCTCCGAGGACACGAACTGT
Source organism: uncultured Oligoflexia bacterium (assembly GCA_964649095.1). Taxonomy (GTDB): domain Bacteria; phylum Bdellovibrionota; class UBA1018; order UBA1018; family UBA923; genus CAZYPH01. The sequence continues at coordinate 7,356 of CAZYPH010000046.1, forward strand.
CAAAACGACTACTAAACCCCGCACGGACCCACAGCGACCCTCAACTAAGGGAATTTTTTCGTTTGATAGTTCGGCGCCAAAGCGATCATGGCGAAAGTGCGAGAACGCCCTACACTATCGATCAAGAAACGTATTTGGCTTATGCAAATGGTTTTGATGCCAATCGTATTCGTAGACAAGCCCCGCCACCAAGACCGGGCGTACAAACGAGACCTGCCCCACCAGCAGGCCCACGCTCTCCAAATGGCAACAATGGGCCGATGCCACTGACCCCAATCGACCCTGTGCCCTATTACGGCAACCCCTTGGAACAGGTGATTTTAGGACGCAACGGGAATCAGCCGGGTGCACCGACGGCACCAGGCACACCATATGAACCCGACGCCACAAATCAGTCCGGTAGTACACCTACTTCACTTGATCGTAGGCGTCGTGGCCCTATGGATTCGTCTACGAATGACGTTTATTAAGTTTCTCTAAGAAGTCTGACGGCTAAATTTCTTTGGGGTTTGCCAGAGTCGACCATTTGTCGACTCTGGTTTAGGTTTTGACGGCCCGATACATGAAGCGCGTAAAGCTACGACTTAAACAGCCCCGAAGACCCAACCAATT
>CAZYPH010000046.1:7977-15765 GCA_964649095.1 uncultured Oligoflexia bacterium
AAAGCAGTTAAAACCATGGCGAGAGTACTCCAAAAGGCCACACGAACAGCACCTACCAACACATTGGCACGGCCGATTTTGGCCGAGATTACACCTAGTCCTAGTAGAGATGCTAAGGACATAATTGAAACTATATATACTAAAAAATCTCTATTGCTTAAATAGGCCAATAAAAGAGGGATAGCAGCACCCACCGAAAAAGTAAGAGCCGATACAACAGCCGCCTGAACGGGCCTCGCCAATGTTGCGTGGTTTAAGCCCAACTCATCGCGAGCATGACTGCCCAGAGCATCATGAGCCATCAATTGTTTAGCCACTTCTTGAGCCAATTGGGGCTCTAAACCACGAGTGATATAAATTTGTGCAAGCTCCTGCTGCTCAAAGACAGGATTTTCAGAGAGCTCACGCGCCTCACGCGCCAAGTCGGCCTTCTCGGCATCGGCTTGCGAACTTACCGAGATATACTCACCTGCGGCCATAGACATCGCACCAGCCACAAGCCCCGCCACCCCGCTAACAATAATTTCATGGTGGCTGGACCCCGCCGTTGCTACCCCAACTATCAAACTAGCCGTTGAAACGATACCATCATTAGCACCCATTACAGCGGCCCTTAACCACCCGATACGATCAAAACTGTGGGACTCTGGTAGGTGGATCATTTTTTTATTACTCGGTTATCTGTTTACTCGGCTGCGGCTTTGGCGGCGAGGGTGAGTTGTTCTAACATATAGTTAATTTTTTCTGTCGTAAGCTGGGGATGCACACCAATCCAGAACACTCTGCTCATGATTTCATCAGTATTTGAAAGCGCCCCCACAACACGATGACTACAATTCTTGTAGGCCGGCTGTTTTAGAAGATTGCCGCCAAATAAAAGACGGGTACCAACTCTTTTTTCTTCAAGAAACTGAGTCACCCGGTTTCGATCAATTCCAGGCAAACACCTCAGAGCAAAACCAAACCAACTAGGACGTGTGCCCTCAGTGGCTTTAATCGGACGGAACGCCTCTCTCAAATGAGGATGATTCATGACACCGTCATACAGAGTCTGCCAATTTAGGCGTCGCGCAGCAATAAAGGCATCCACTTTTTTTAACTGCGACACACCGAGAGCCGCCTGCATGTCAGTTATTTTTAGATTATAACCAATGTTCGAGTAGGTATACTTATGGTCATAGCCCTCTGGTAAATCACCCAATTGCCAACAGAATCGTTTGTTACACGTATTGTCTTGCCCCGGCTTACACCAACAATCTCGCCCCCAGTCGCGAACACTTTCAGCTACCCGCCGCCAACGGCCATTTTCGGCAATCACGGCGCCCCCTTCACCCATTGTGATATGGTGGGCAGGATAAAAACTCAGCGTAGCGAATTGTCCAAAACTTCCTACCGGACCCACGCCTGAAATCTCAGCGCCCAACGCATCACAACAGTCTTCGACTAAATACAAATTATTTTCATCACACCAACGACGAATGAGGTCAGCTCGAAATGGATTTCCTAGGGTATGTGCCAAAACAACGGCACGAGTTTTTTTTGTGTAGGCCGCGGCTAAAAGATCTGGCGTTGTATTTAAAGTATCGCGGTCCACGTCCACAAAAACAGGAACTAAACCGTTTTGTAGAATAGGATTTAAAGTAGTAGGGAATCCAGCCGCTACTGTAATTACTTCGTCTCCAGCCACTAGCGGAGCAAGTCCTAAACTTGGTAAGCTTTTCGCTAACAAACTACTAATAGCTAACAAGTTAGCACTCGACCCACTATTCACTAATAATGCTGTCGTTTTACGGTTGAAGTATCTTGGCAACTGAGCTTCCAGCTCATCGGAATACCTACCTGCCGTCAACCACATATCCAAAGAAGCATCAACTAGCGTTTGCAAGTCATCACCATCGACTACTTTTGCGGTAGCAGGAATATAGGTCTCACCGGCGACAAATGACTTCTTCTGATGACACTCGGTAAAATACTTTTGCACGCTATCAAAAACGCCCTGACGTAAATCATTCTCATTCATAAACAAACTTCGCCTGTTTTAAATATTGATGGATTTGGTTATTTGAAATCGCAACCATGGAATCAATCACACTCGAATCTAATGATTGCTTCTTAAATTCAAACGCTTTGTACCAATCGACAGTATATTTGATGGACTCTTCGAGCGACCAAACTGATTTCCAGCGAAGTTCTCTACGTGCTTTTGTTACATCAAGGCGCAAGAGGTTAGCCTCTGCAAATTTGATATCCTGAGTGACTTTAATCTGCGAGATGGACTCAGATAATGCCCCAACACCACACCAATACTCTCTAAATAAAGTTACCAATTCCTGCACCGTTTTATGTAACAAGTCTGATGGACCAAAGTTCCACCCTGTCTCGAATCGTTCATCAGAAGCTCGACTAAGATATTTCCCTAAAGTTAAATAACCTGACACAGACTCAAGAACATGCTGCCACGGCCGAATGGAATCAGGATTACGTAGGATAACATCTTCTCCTGCCGCCAACGCCCTTACACAATCTGGAATAATACGATCCTCAGAATAATCGCCGCCACCAAAAACGTTGCCCGCGCGACCAGTTGCTAGTGACACGCGTTTTGCTTCGATCGTCTGTATAGAAAAAAACGATTTTCGATAAGCATTAACTAAAAGCTCACAAGCGCCCTTGGTCATACTGTAAACATCACTGCCACCCATTGGGTCGGTTTCTTTATAGCCTTCTAAGGTATTGCGGTTTTCATAACACTTATCACTAGTAACAATGACCACCGAACAACGTCCCAACCACGGCCGTTGCCGAAGAGCTTCTAATAAATGCGCAGTACCAACAAAATTGGAATAAATGGTCTGCAATGGTTCGATATAAGATCGACGCACTAAAGGCTGGGCAGCTAAATGAAAAATAAAGTCTGGTGCAGCAGAATTCAGAAACTCAACGAGCGTAGTGCGATCTGCTAAATCGCCCAAAACCTCTCCGTGCAAGCGGCGCGACAACCCTAAAGCCGAATACACACCACACTCAAAAACAGGAACTGCACCAGGAGACAACACACCCTCTGGCAGGGCATAACCATAAACCTCAGCTCCCATCTCCATTAGCCAGTGGGTTAACCAAGCGCCCTTAAAACCAGTATGACCGGTCACTAAAACGCGTTTACCACGGTAGCAGTTGGCAAATAGTTGCAAGCTTTCAAAGTGAGGCATCGTCAATTTTACCAAACCTTCCAAGGGGCTTGCCCCGATGACCAAAGATCTTCTAGATAGCGTTTATCGCGTAGTGTATCCATCGGGTGCCAGAAACCATCATGACGAAACGCGGCCAACTCTTTGTCTCTCGCTAAGTTTGCTAGCGGTTCACCTTCAAGAACTGTTTGATCATCACTGAGATAATCAAACACCCCTCTGTTAAAGATAAAAAAACCTCCGTTAATTAGGGAACCATCAAATAGTGGTTTCTCAATAAACGACTCAACCTGCCCATTCTTAGCGATCTTTAAATTACCAAATCGTCCAGGTTGAGGCACGGCGGTGACGGTCGCCATTTTTTTGTGTGCGTGATGGAATTTTACAAGCTCTCTAATATTAACATTCGAAACACCATCACCGTAGGTCAACATAAATGATTTTGATTTACCGACATAGGGAGCCACACGCAATAGACGGCCCCCAGTCATCGTTTGATTGCCCGTATCTACCAACGTAATTTTCCACGGCTCCGCTCTTTTAGAGTGTACCTGGAGATCGCCAGTAGCGAGATCGATGGTGACGTCGCTCGTATGTAGAAAATAGTTATTGAAGTACTCCTTAATAACGTAACCTTTATAGCCCAGGCACACTACAAATTCACGAACACCAAAATGGCTATAAATCTTCATGATATGCCAAAGAATTGGTTTACCGCCGATCTCTACCATCGGCTTCGGGCGTAATTCTGTTTCTTCACTTAAGCGCGTACCCAAGCCACCTGCCAAGATTACTAATTTCATTTAGAGCAACCTCTTAATATGGTCTTCGTGTTTGGTGTTATGTAAAAAGAAAAAATTAGTCTCGATGGTCTCATCCGTCATGTGAGATAAGCGTGATAACCGACAGGTATTCCCAACCTGACGTCCAAAAAAACATGAATAGCCCAGAGACTCAAACATCTGAATCATCTCATTAGGATGATAACCAAATTTAGCTGCCCATTTTCGCAACATTTCTGTAAATACAATCGGTTTATGGTTTTGTAATGTTTTGAGCCCCCCCTGAAACACAAACAATTCCGCACCCTCAACGTCACACTTCAAAAAATCGACGACAATATTTTCGGTCGAAACAAAGTGATCAATTGTACTTACTGGGGCTTCTACAACTTTAACATCCGACCTGCCACTGACGTTTTCCATTGATGCATTTACAGAGCCTTGATCATAAACGTAAAATTTTGCAGTGCCCGGCTCTTTTGAAAAACCCATGGGATAGCACACCACATTTTCATCAAACGTTCGATATCCACCTTTGAGCTCGGCGAAACTTGCGGCCGAACCAAAATTTAAAGCCATATTTTTTAATAAATAATCAAAAGTTTTTGGAACCGGTTCAAAAGCATAAATACGAGCACCAGGGAATCGTTTGTGTAACCCCATTGAGTACCAACCATAATTGGCACCAATATCTAATACGTTCGAACCATTCTGAACGAACTGCGTCATCAAAGACCATTCAGTATGTTCATACGACCCAAAATTTAATGCGTCGATTGCGGCCACTCGCTCATCACCGCGGGCACACAACAATCGCACCCCTAAAGAGGTGGAAGATAAGATCACCTGCCCATTGCGTATTTCGATAGACTCAATGTCAGAGTCCTTTAGAAATTCACTATAGTCGAATAACGTTACATGTTTTTTGTAAATTTCATTTATATATACAGATTTATCTATTTTATTTTCTTCGTAACTCTTGCGAAGTTCTTTCAAAGTCATACACAACTCATTTATTGATAACTATCGATTGTTCTTCGAAATCCGTCAGTTATCGACATGCGCGGACTCCAACCCAATTGCTTAGCTTTTGTTATATCTGGACAATTTCGAGCAACAGCCGACGGCATATACCCTGAGGATGCCGGTTGCGTCTGCCGCACTACCTTGAGTTTCTTTGCCGGATACATTCCCACCAATAGTTCTGCTAACTCTCGTACACTAACCTCTTCAAAAGGATTTCCAATATTATACGCCTCGCCTGGCGTTCCGCTCAGAAGCGTTATCAAAAAGCCCAAAACCGCATCACCAACATAACAATAGGCTCGCTTAGCCAAACCGTCACCACGTATTACGATGTCTCTGTTTTCCAAAATATCTGCCACAAAATCGGCGAAGACACGACCATCGTCTAATAACATACCAGGACCATAAGTATGAAAGGGGCGCACTATCACAGAAGGGACATTAAATTGTTTGTACCATGCGGCACAAAGTGTCTCACCCATTCGTTTGCTTTCAGCATAACACGATCGCACATTGGTAGGATCTAAAGCCCCGAACTGATCTTCTCTGGTAGGAATGCTATCAGACGGCATTACTCCATAAACCTCACTCGTACTAAAAAACAAAAACTTCTTGGTACTCTTACTCTGCGCTAACTTTAATAAATCAATCGTGCCAACAAGGTTAGGCAGAGCGGTCTCAACGGGATTTTTGCCAAAATACTTCGGACTCGCATGGCTTGCGGCATGAATAATGAAGTCAATCGATGGTAGTGCCATTAGATCGCTAGCGTTCTGTAATCCGTTAGTTAAATCACACTCCACTACATTAACGGAGTCAACAATACCCTCCGCACCATACCTAGCACTAAGGTTGGTTTTAAATTTATTTGCACAACGAACTAAACAAAAAATATTTATTGCGTCCGATAGTGGTAAATTATTATTTATCTGTAAAAGGACATCCAATAGCAACGAAGGCAAAAAACCATTGGCTCCTGTAAGGAGAATGGTGTTGCCAAACAGACTTTCTCTATCAACAAGGTGATTATAAATCTCTTGAACATCTTGTCGACGTATGTGGTTTTTAATGGCCCATTTCATTGACGAAAAATAACACCGCCATCTAGCGTGAGCAAACTAAGAAAATTCTTGCTAGCGCCTAAAAGCAAACTGCATACTATCAGCATCGTGACTACAACAACAAACACTACTGGGACTATTTACTGGCGTGCCTATTGGTTACTCGCAGTAATAATTGCTTTTCTACTCGCTACGACACCCTGGATGGATCTTGAAACAGCTCGACATTTTTTGTCCGCAGACGATACAATATCGTATCTTAAAATAGCAAATCACGCTCCGCGCATCCAGGACATGCCGATACCATTCCACCATGCGCAACGATTTTTTCCGCACTACTTTGTCGGTAGCTTACATTACTATTTCGGCTTATCTCTCGAAACCACCTACCGCGCGTGTGTGTTTGTCACGTCATGTTTAATCATTCAGATTTTTGTAAAAATTTTGACGACGTTAGGAATCAGCCGACAGCAGGTATTAGTATTTACCAGTGCATTGCTTTGTACACCCTACTGTTTTCGTTACTACTGGATCGTTCCAACTATGTGGGCTGACCTCATCTTTGTTGTAGGACTCCTACATGTTATCTACGGTCTCATAACAGGCCGTATTGTCTGGCTTGTCGCAAGCTGCTTTTTCGCTGCACTCGGCCGGCAGACGACCCTCCTGATTCTTCCGGGGTTAATTTTATGGATTGCTACAAGCGCCACATGGCAACAATTCAAATGGCACAGACGTATGAGTGCCCTATTCGTAGCAGTTCTTGTAACACTCACCACCTATAAGTTGTCTTCGTGGATGGCCTACCACAGAGGCTCTGCAAAGCCGATGGGCATCGATGTATTTTATTCACTTCTTAATTGGTTTTTTAGAGACGAATTTAACTGGCCAGAGTTAGCAGAACATACCGTGCGTGTTATGATACCGTACGCCTTTCCGTTAGCTCTGCTAATAATAGGTGTGCGCCCATGGAAACAACGGATACCCAAGGAGGCATTAGCACTAATTTTGATGGTACTTGGAATTTGCGCCATGCCATTTTTTGTCGAGCCTCCGTTACAAGTACAAAATCAATCAAGGCAAAGTGCCTACGGAGTAGCTCTGGGACTAATCGCTTGCGCCTACTATGTGAAGTCTTCAAACTTGCACAACCCAACAAATAAATATTATTGGATGACCCTGATTTTGATCGTCTTAGGCTCGATTCACCACTTGTTCTCGCAACCTGCACATTTTACTGCAATCCATTTTGCTGCGAGCTATATAGTTATCGCAATACTAATGGGAATTACGTATCGCAAATACCTTGCGCAAGCCTAGTACGACTACCGCCAGTATTTTTGCAGACCGCGAGAGTTGAAGACACCCACCCTTATCGATAATAATCCCATTACGCTCCATTACCGCAAGCCTAGCGCGTATATTGTTTTCTTCTGAGTTACCTCTCTGTGTTAGTTCAACTTCGACACCACCACTTGAATAAATTCGATCCAATAACTGTAAAGAGATTGAATTTTGGATACATACTAAACAAACTATATATATATTCCACAACCCAAGAGCCCAAAATAGTTCCAACAGCAACTGCCTAAAATCATTTGATCGTTGAACCGCAATGAATAACATCGCGAAAGGCATCAATAACATCAATGAGCGTTTTAGCAACGGCCCAGAAGTATATCTAAGAAGAACTATATGAGCCAAAACATAGGATATTGCTACGATAAAAAA
>CAZYPH010000047.1:0-12680 GCA_964649095.1 uncultured Oligoflexia bacterium
TCGAACAAAACCGTTATTGAACTCACGGAAAGACCGATTCCCACATTACTGAGTGCGTTTCGTATTAACGACATGCTGATTCCAACTGGATTAGAACAATTTAACTGCCTAGGCATAAACGTTACGGCACCTGACATTGGTGCCTTTAATGGCTGTAACAATGAGATTCGTTTAGGGCAGGTGGTAGGTTTCTCTCCGCGCAGTTCGCGTATCGAGATTGATGTTCCAACGGGACGCAATCGTACGTTTCAAGTATTAGGTTTTGCTAATGCAACTTCGTGTCCGCACATCATGCATCTTGCAAACATGGCGCCAGGCACTATCCCGGGCGGCACCACCGGACCTGGTTATATTCTAGGCACCAAACAAGTAGATATTTTAAGCCCGTTAGCCACAGTAAACATTCCGGTGAGTTTTCAATTAGGAGTCAATCAAACATTCTGCGGAAGCCCACCGAGCGCTACTACTAATATTACACATGGGAAAGTTTTTCCCGGGGCGGGGGCCGACCCGGTGATCACCAGTGGTAGCTCAACGTCATCAACCGCTGCGGCCTGCGTGGCGTACGCGACCACCGCGAACTCACCGCAGTTTACGTGTTATCTGAATGGTTCAGCAGTAGCGTGTTCGCCCGGCGCTTGCACCGTGCCTAACGGAGGGTACGCTCAATACATTGGACCCGCACCATTAGCCGATGGCGCCCGTGTCTTGCGCATTGAAACTACGGATTCGATTTTCAATAAACGAGCTAACGATATTACATTTACATTTACGGTCGACACTACCGCACCGACCATCTCAGTGACCGCCATCAACACCGGTACCTACGATGCCGGAACGACACGTTGGTACACGCGTGTCGCTACACCAACCGTTACACTCACGGTCTCAGAGGCCGGAACCGTAGCCTACTCGACAGATGGCGGTGGCACTTACACATCGTGTGCGACACCGACAACGAGCGGCACCACCGGTTGTCAAATTGCACTCAGCGCCGGACTCAATAACCTAACCTTTCGACTCACCGACGCCGCTGGCAATATCAATACCACGACGGCCGACTATTCGTATGACGCCACACCACCTACCATAACGTTAACCCCTGCCGCAGGCCTGATTTCTAGCAGTACGTTTTGGTCGTTTGGTGGCGACCTAACATCAATCGCTACTGTGGCCGCAGCCGATGCCGTATTGTTAGATACAACTAATGTTTCGTGTAGTTTAAATAGCGGCGCCGACTACGACTGTAATGCAACACCCATCGTTGATGCCTCAGCTACCAACAGTGGCAATCGCCATACATTAACAGTCCGTGCAAAAGATGCTGCAAGCAACCAAACATATAGTGCATTTACTATATTTACAGATTCACTTTATAATCGACCGGTTATTGGGCGCAGACTATCTGATGGCACATCACTAATCGACGAGACCAACTATACAAACTCACTAACACCAACACTCACAAACCCAGTTGGTTTTAACGGCCCCGGCCAAACCGCCTACGATGCTAGCCTTGGGGTACTTTTTGTAGCTGATGTGTCGAATCATCGAGTCTTGGTGTTTCAATATAATGCCGAGACCGGACGATTTAACTCGCGTAAGGCGGTCGCTGTTTACGGGCAAGCAACACTTGCTAGTAATTTTAACGGCACCAACGACACGACAATGAACGGCGTGACCTACACACCTATGGATGGCCCAACTGGCGTTGCCGTTAGTGCCTCGCCGCATCGGCTGTTTGTGGCTGACACCAATAACAATCGAGTACTGCGCTTTGACCTAAGCAACGCAGACTTTAGCGACGCCTCATCGATTACGTACGATCGCGAGGCTGACCTCGTATTAGGCCAGGCGACTTTAGCCACAAATACCGCTGGCGATGAAACGATTGGCACAGCGGGCGCTCTTTTAGCTAGTCCGATTAGCTTAGCTTTTGACGACACCAATAACCGTCTGTTTGTGGCTGATCAGGGCACTTGTCGAGTGGCAATCTTTGATGACCCCAACTCTAACGGAGCCGTAAGCGGTGCGTCGATCGATTACCAACTAGCCGCATCTAATACAGCACCAAATGGCATTTGGAGTTGTGCTGCGGCTGCAGCCAACAACACTCTAAATAGCCCAATTGGTATTCACTACAATATAACATTAGATAGATTATATATATCTGATTCTATATTTAGACGTGTGCTATATTTTGATAACGCGGGGACGATTGCGACTAACGTCAACAGTGCAGATGGCGTAATCGGCCAAGCTGATTTTGTGACCACTACCAATGACGACAATAATGGCGCTAGCGCGCCCAACCTGAGCTCTCCTCAAGGTGTCACAAGCTTTACAGCAGCGTCAGATGATTATGTTGTTATCTCAGACTCCAACAAAATTAAATTTTACAAAGACAACGCTGGCACATTCGAACAAGTGGCCACGCTAAATTCTCTGGGCACCTCCGGTGTCACGCAAAGCTTATTAAGCAACCCAAGCCATCTCGTTGCGTATACATCATCAATCGATGCCTACACGCGACTACTGGTTACCGATGCGGCGAACCATCGGGTATTGCAGTATGAATTTAATCTTCCAAGCGGTGCGATGCTGCCGAACGAAGTCATTGGCCACACCGACGCGGCCGGACAAACTCGAAGTTTCTACGCGGGCTCGGCCAATAGCCCGAACGGTACATCTCTTAATTCTGCCCAACATATTGCGTTTGATTCGTCTCGAAACCGGCTCTTTGTAAGCGACACCAACCACCATCGAATTTTAGTGTACCGAGTCAACCCTGCGGACAAAAAACCTCAAACCGAAGCCTATTTTCAGATTGGCTACAAAACTCTCGCCCCCGATCACGATGCGCTGTTAGATGCGTCGACGACAGCGAATACTACGACCTCTTTCAGTCTCAATACACCAACAGGTATTACGTTAGACTCCTCCGGAAATCTCTACGTTAGCGACGCCGGCAACCACCGCATTTTAAAGTTTCCCACAGGCGTAACCACTCTCAGTGAAACATCAAAAATTGCTACTCTCGTACTCGGTCAATCAGACTATGTAAGCAACTCATCCGGCGCGGGGCTTACGAACCTCAATACACCGTCTGGCTTGGCTATTGATACCAACGATAACTATTTATACGTGGCAGACAATGGCAACAATCGGTTAATTTATTACGATCTCGATACAGCTACCGACGGTGCCACAGCAACACTCGCACTTTCTAACGGCAGCTCACAGACGACAGTGAGCGCGCCCACGGCGCTCTTTTATACATCGGGTAACGACTATGTAAATCGTGGATTGTTTGTGGCGGACACTGGCAACCACCGGGTAAATTACTATGATTTAACGGGCGGCGTACCTGCTTCGTCCACGTTCTGTTACGGCCATCGTGATGCCACAGTTGCTGCAGCCTGTAACAACGTCTTGGCTAATGATGGGGCTGGTGCCCCGCAAAGCTTTGCCTTCGATAGCCCAAATGCTATTTTCTTTGATACCAATAATTCTAATTTATATGTTTCAGATTCTAACAATCGACGCGTCTTGGCTTTTGATTTGAGCGATGCCGACAACCAGCCAAGCCTTGGCCCATCAAATGCCTTTGATGCTTACCATGCTATTGGGGCAGTCGACATGACAACCGCTGGCGCACCCGGAGCCGTACCTACGCACAATGCCGTAGGCTCGCCAGTAGGCATTTTAGTTCTATCGCACCCGACGTCAGGTAGACTGATCTACCTAATGGACGCATTATTTCATAGAATTGGAGTATATGACGCGCCTTAGTTGTAATTTTCTAAAAGTGTCTCTTGTGCTGAGTTATTCAATTTTTTCTATTTATGATCAATGCTACGCATCTGGCGCTAAAGTAATCAGCGTAAGTGGACGTGCGAATCTAACAATAAATACGGACGTCACACCGGGACAAACTTTTTACACCGGTAAACAGAGCCGTGCGCGTTTGGTTTTTGAAGACAAAACGATTGTCGATTTAGGCCCACAATGCGCACTTCGTTTTACAGAAAACCAGACCGGCATTGAAGCGACGATTAGCCACGGACGTTATCGTATCGTTAGATCCCACAACCCAGGCAAACCATTCTCTATTAAGACATTTCTATTTAAAGCTCACATTGAAAGCGGCGACCACTACTTTGAAACAAAACCATCTGGTGAAACGGACTATCAATTAACCGCTGGCAACGTGCGTTTTGAGCATTTTAAAAAATCAAAGAACGGCAAATACTATCCCGCGTCGTACACTCTTAACGAACCGCAACGTTATGTCTTTAAAACTGAACCGCTCGAAGAAAGCACGCAGGACTTTGCAGCCGGCACACCAATTATTGTCGATGAACAATGGTATGCACTACAGCAAACAGCCATCACAAAGGCCGCCCCCAAAGTAGCAAGCTTACAATCACCACTATTAAAGTATCCTGAAATTGATCAAATGCTCGGCACCGGTGTCTTAAAGCAAGCCGAACTTAGTTTTAACGATGTCACAGGTTACTTTCAGCAATCCGATGCCGAACTCATTAACTCATTCGATGTTAGGCATTCAGCCATTAACCGGTCGATCGCTTCTAAGAGCGGTAACTTTAGAATACCAAGCAGTATTACGCGTGATTTTTTTAACGTTGAACGATTGCGATCAAGCACTGGCTACGCCGGCGCACCCCCGACGCCGTTTTTACCAGGTAGTTTTTCACGCGTGCGGATCAATCTAGAAGGCCTGTAAATATACTTAGAAAAGAGTATATACAATTCCAGATGAAAAAATAAATCGCTCGTATGTGAATACTCGTAGCGATGATGTCTGATTAATATATGAAAAATTACATATAAAACGCAGGTCAGACTTTAACGTATAACTACCTACCACACTAAACTCTAACAAAGCATCTTCACGATCTTGAAGATGATTCACGTAATCGCCAAGAGCATAACGCCCTGAAACATCGACCAGCAGTCGTTCGGTGATATTACTTTCAAGCCCCAATAACCCTCGATACCACTTAGCCTGAAAATTCTGCCCTAAGGTGGCATCGACCGTGTAATCTAAGGCGATGCGCGGCCGAAAGCGCGGATTCAATGCATCTAAGACAGCCTCACCATATATACTGAGCTGCGCACCAGACCGCCTGTCTGGGCCCACCGGCAAATCGAACGTGAAGTCATTCATCAAATAACGCGCACCTAGCCGGTACCGCCAACGATCGTAGGGTGTATACGTAATGCTGACATCGGGCCCATGGTTAGTATGAAATCGGTACCAGTTTTTTCTATCAACAATCGAATTGCTAGCCAGATAGTTTACCTGCAAACGATAATCACGACGATTCGTCCAAGCAATCTCGGGAGATGCGTGCATGTATAAAACGTCGTACCCCCCCAAATCGAGATGCCAATTATTTTTGACGTAAACAGTAACAGGTACCCGCCATTGAAATGGACTCGTAAGCGACGACTGGTAAGCTACATTGCCCACCACGGTGTTAGTGATGGCCGCTTTTGATGCAAAGTCCGTCGGCAGTATAGAACTATTCGGTAAGAGCACTACGTTAGAATCGTAACCCAGATAGGCCCCAACATCGGCGGCAAAGCCTGCATTACCTAGCTCTGACTTCAAACGCCACGCGGTGTTTCGAATCTCAAAACTAGAACCGGCTTCGACTTCATCTACAAAGCGAATGGCCTGCACATCACGACTGTAACGGGCACTGATTTCCGCCAAATAATAGGCTATTGATTGCTGGTATTTTTTTTCAACTTCAGTGGCATCGGCATCACGGGCCAGCAGCCAGGCTTTGTAGAGGTAGGCTTCGGCCTCTCGATATCTGTGATTGCTATAATACAAAAAACCCAAACTATAATTAGACGCTACTAAAAATGCGTCATATTGAATGGCGCATTGAAGCGCTTCTATCGCCTTTTCTTGATCTTTAAGATTCGTATACAAACGCCCCAAATGGTAACAAATGAAACCGCGTCGCTTTTTTGGGGCTAGCTTGCGAGCCTGGCTTAGGTGATTTACTGAATCCGACAACTTCTCGTTACGTTCGTTAATGAGAGCCAGATACTCGTGTGCAATGTAGTTTTTTTTATCTAACTCTAGAATCGCCTGTAATTGTTTTTCGGCGACAGCATACTCACCTTGCTCATAAGCCGCGATGGCCTGAGTCAATTTATATTCAACCTTCGCTAACTTGTTAATCACTGCAGCATTGGGTGTCGTCGGTGCAGCAGAAGTAGCCAGCGTCGCAAAAAACACTAAGACAGGCATACCAATAAATACACGCTCGATCCTGGTAAATATTTTTAGTTTATAACTAGTTGAAACCAATCGTGCCATCCTAAAGTATTGTGATGCAGATCTATCATTGATACAATGACACAATACAGACTTACGGTGGGAACAATGCAAATTCATAATTTTATTCCAGTGTTAATTGATTGCCTGAAACAGTGGAAAAATCCGCCACGTGAGAATGAATTTCTAATCTACTACGAACGCATCTTAGAGCCTTGGCTTAAGCCTATGTTGGAGGACTTTAAATCGTACCGAGATTTTTCATTCTTTGACTGCATTCGTGATGTCAATTGGGAACAGTATCGAAAAAAGGCGTTAACGATTGATCCCCAATTTGAAGAAGCTCGCGTAAAACGATGTCTTAGTGACGTAGAAGGCCTTCTTGGTCAAACCCTCGAGGGTCAAGTAATTGTATTTGGATCTTTTGAATCAATTGACGGCTACGCCCGTTTCCACAAAGGCAAACACACTGTTTATTTTGGTGTAGATGAAAACCCGGGCCCTTCAAAATACCTCGATGTTTTAGCGGTCCATGAATTGACCCACGTCGCCCGAGAAGGTCAGGCATCAGTATGGCAAGGTTTTGGCCTGAGCCCAACACTGACACACGATGAGTTTGTTGAACATCTCCCACTCATCGAACATCTGGTGAACGAGGGTTTTAGCTGTCTGACTTCAGAGCTCTTAGTGCCTGGCCTGATGCCGCATGAATACACCTACCAAACTACTGAGACGTACCACTACATCATGAACCACAAAGATATTTTAAATACGACGATCCACGCGTGCTTAAAAGACCCGGCAAAACGTTATGTTGAATTGTACCAACCGGCGACATACCAGGCCTATAATCGCGAGTACACAGGTGAATTTCCACTATTTGCGCAATACGTTTGGGGCTGGTTATTTACGAAACATCTTTTACATACTTTTGCAGGTGGTGACATTAAACGATTACTAAAAACATCTTCAAAAGAACTTGTCGACGCCGCTCTACAATTTAAAATATAGAATTTCTTAAATATTAGTTACCAGCTCAGAAAACCGTTCAAGACTAATATTTCCGCCGGAAAGTACATTTACTATCGAACGTCCTGGGTATGTTTTTGAAAGCCATTCTTTATACTCAATGGCACTTGCAGCCACAGCTGCGGCGCCACCGGGCTCTACAACCAAACGTTTTTCGTTGAGAATAGCCGCCATGGCTAACCGCATAGAGTGGTCTGAGACCTCGAGTACAGCGTCGACATTTTCTAAAATATAGTGGCACGGAACATCACCAATAGTTTTCGCCACCAAGGCGTCAGCAATAGTGTCTACTTTTGCTGTTGGGCGTGGTTCTTTTGCTTCAAACGCGAGACGCAGACTACCATTGCCTGATGGCTGCACACCAATAACCACCACACTACGCGACATTTTTTTTAATACTGTGGCAACGCCCGATAATAAACCTCCACCCGAAGTTGGCACTAAAACTACAGCATTATCAAGCTCACCACCCAGTTGCTGGGCAATCTCGTAACCACAAGTACCATCACCAATAACGGTCTCTACGGAATCATACGGGTGTACAAAAAAGCTCTGGGTTTTTTCTCGCATTTCAGCCGTCTTTGCCCAACGTTCTTCAAAGCTAGGACCACTCATTACAACGTCTGCACCCCAATCACGTGTCTTCTGCATTTTGTAGGGCGACGCATCAGCTGTCATGACAATCGTAGCCTTAATGCCCAGCGCGTGGGCCACATAGGCCAAGGCCTGCGCAAAATTTCCCGATGACGACGTTACAACGCCCCGTGCACGACACTCGTCTAAGTGCATCAAAACCGAACAAAATGCGGGACGCACCTTGAAAGAATTGGTTGGCTGCCATAACTCCATCTTCAACCAACCAAAACTTGAAGCCACAAGTGGCGTTGGTTTGATGTACTTATAAAGTTTTAACTTAATACGTTTTACAGAATCTAAAATATCAACATTTTTATATATATTATCGGCATTCATTCAGCCCAAAACTATAAGCCATCAAAAAAAATTGCACTAGAAAACACGTTGAAAACTTCCCCAACCCGTAAAATTAGAATGCCACTGGCCATTATACGAGCGCACTCTAAAGTAATACGTCGAAAATGCCTGCGGTAACTCTACCGCCATAGTTTGGTACGGCGTTACAAAGCGCCACGCGGGCAAGAAGCCATTTGCCAACGACTCGATCGATTGTGAACACAGATCTAAACCATTCGGCAGCGACACCAAACTAGAAAGACCCAATCCACAAAAGGCCCGCTGCGCCAGTTGTGCAACGGCGTAGGCTGCTGAGGTTTCAAGCGACAGGGTTTCTACTGCAGCTACCGCATTTCGTGTGTAGGCCGTCCAACGATTGTCATAACACGGGTAGGGAATAATCGCAGCCCAACAGACCTTCCAATCACGTGAGTAGTAGCCCACCTGAACCTCATAGGTTTGTGTTGGTTGCACTCGGTGGTTTTTGTCGGCATCAAAAAACACGATCTGGGTATTCGAGCCAAATTGTGAACCCCATGTTCCAAACGGACCAACTAAACGCAAACGGTCGTTGGCACGGTACGATCGATTTGCAAAGTACGCGTCTATTAAATTATTTTGATTGGTAGAATGGGTCATAGCAAAGCCATCATCGGGGCCCTTCGATGCATTGTTGCCATTCATCATATTACGACCGCGCTGGTGGTACGTACCACGACCAAAGAACATGCCACCTTCGTAGTCAAAATTCGGACTTGCCGCGCCGCTCTGACCAACGCGATTGGGCTGCGACACAACATCTAAGTTTTCATTCCCATTCGCAGCCAATACTTCAGAGATGCGGTAACTATAAACACCCAAAACATTTTTTAAAGCCCTAAAGAAGGCATCTAAACTACCATCTAACACCACAAGCGGTGTCAACGCATCAAGTGTTCGGATGTTAATATTCTCCATACCCTGCTCGGTATATTCATCGAGGAAATTCAGCGCAGCGTGAGCGACTTCATGCGGCGCAACGTAAGTATTATTTAGGTCGTTTCGCATTATTTTTGCGATGCCATACGGACGCTGTAAAAAGTTAGGTGTTACGGCACTCGCCGCAGCCTCTTCTAACGGCGAATCAAAATTGTAGATGAGATTCACTGCAACCGGACGCACCCATTCTTCGCGCATCAAGCGGTCGGTAAACGCTAACACTTTTGATTGATTGGCTGTTGCCATAAAACGACGCGTCGGATGGGCCTGCAGCTTTGCGTCAAAATTTGTCTGCTGAGATTCTAAGCCACTGTCAGGCATCCACATCGATACATATAATAAATTATTAATATATCGTCGGGAATAAATGTTTGGATCCGTCTCTGACATCGCAAAGACAAACCGTTCGACATCTAGTTCAAAACGGCCCTTTTCGTGCGCTTGATAACCTACTGGTACTAATAGTATCTGTTTATAAATTTCGGGACGATTGATTTCCAAGAACGAACAAACCTGACGCCTACCGTTGATACATTTTAGCATCGGCACATGGATGGGCGTTTTTGCCAGCACGGCACCCAACTCGGGTGCGATCACAGGGTCACTAGAGACCATCTTTTGTGCATAAATAGAATCAATTGACATCATTTGTATTAAAAATATTGCGAACACACGTACTACTTTCATAACGCTCCTAACTGTAAGGCATTGAGGGTCTCTTGAAGGCCTCGATCAAAATCACCTGTAAATCGAATCTGAGTGCGAAGATCAGGAACACCTGCCACCAAAGCACCTACGGCCGCCCCGAAGGCGAACTGATTCTGACTGGCCACATGACCTAGATACTCACTAGAAAATAGGTTCTTAAAGAACTGAGGCTGAATCTGATAGATTTGCTGTGCTGGCAGTACGAAACTACTAAGTTTATCGATTAAAAATGCTTGCCTCGGAATATCACTCTCAAATCGAATCAGCTGCAGAACCACTTCAAGACTCTTAGGGTGCACCGACAACGAAAGACCATCAACAATCGCGGCACAATGACTTGCCAGCAAGGCGCTGGTATCGCACTGCTCGTTTGTATGTTGATACAGCTCGCCCACGGCCTGTACTTCATCTGATGTCTGAGGTCCGACACTTAATAATAGGCGACGCAATTCAGTATTATCGCTGACCTGCGACCATAATTTCGGTTGAGAGTTTAGATTACTCAAAAACTTTCCGAGAATTTCAGGCTCCGGAATACTAGCATCGTAACGAAACCCCTGTCTTGTCATCAAATCAGCAGCAGCACGGTCGATGACACGCTGCTGCTGAGTAAGACTTGAAATAGAGCGATTGACGCGATGGAGCCGTTTTTCCTATTATTCAAATATATATTTATAAATATATATATAATTAGAACACTTCCCACAGCCACAAACGGGCGTCGTTTAATCCAAGACATCGCACCACTCCATCAATTCCGACACTAAGACTTCGAAAAACTACTGTAAGTGTACCTGACGAGAGTTAAGATGCAGCTCGGCAACTTTTGCCTTAATCTGACGGTCAGCTTCAGGCGCGGCTTGGCGTTCAGTGAATCGATACTGATTGCGTAGACGTGCCAAATTCAACTGTGCCAGCCCAGAAATGCGACGACTGCCGTCTTCAGAAATATGATACGACCGCGGTGCCTGTAAAAGAGCCAATGCGCCATTCGACGGCACAACCTGGTCATCCACTGCTGGCACTTCTGGCAACAACGCCGACGCATCTACAAAAAAGGCAATGCCGGACTGCCCCGACTGGCGGCCTACAAAAATACCTGCCACACCCACAACCGAACGCGGCAAATTAAATGGTAAAAAGATATTACTCTGGCCGATAAACGCCCCAACACTATCTAACTCACGAATAGCTATGGCAGCACCGGCCAGCAATTTACTACGATCAAACGATAAATAAGCCGCACTGCGCGTATTGCCGAGTGGCAGCGCAATTAGGCTCTGCGCACCATCCACTGGCAACGCAGTGTCATTAGGAAGGCGTGGCGCTTGCTGTGCGGGCGTTAAACGCGCAACCTCAGTGATATCGACATTAATACGAATCATTGTTTTGCCGGCTTCACGCACAATACCCAAACTGCCATACGACACTTGCGGCATACGTGGGTCGACTATGGGCAGACGCAACGCCGGCAGTGTTATGGCCCCGGTATCAATGACCGTTGAAATCTCGCCAAACGAATGAAAATCTTGGGTGTACGTACGAAAGATAACATCTTTTACAAAATTGGCGTTAGGTGCGCGTCCACAGCCCGTTAAAAGTAGTGTGGCAAGAGCTCCTACAGACACAATTAACCCAAAACCCATAGACCTATGTACGAACGATCGACTTAAAATTGAATGCATTTAATACCTCGGTAATTTTTAAATTGAAGGACATAAATTACTTCGGTTTATAAATTTTATTTATTTAACTAAGATCATTTGACCAAAAATCTTTTTATTGTCGGCAACGCAGATTTTACCGAGAAACTATTCAGAACGGTTCCTTTTACGCTCCCCTTGCCCATTCGCACCGGTTTTGCGAGCCTCTAAAATCGATATGACACGCCCGTTGACCACAACCACTACTATCCGGCATTTAATAAAGAACAATCGCAGGTGGCTTTATAGTTTTTTGTTTATCGTAGCATGCTGTTTTACGACCAGTGCACGGTCTGGCATTTTTGAATGGATCGATCCTGCCAATACACAAATATTAGTTATTCGAGATGCTAGGGTAGATTTTGCTCTTCGAATTTCAGCCATTAGCCGGGCTCGCCATAGCATCGACAGTGCGACATTTAGTCAAAGCGTTGACCCAGTGGTAGGCGGGCCTCTCATTGCTGCCTTTCGAGCAGCGGCCAACCGGGGTGTTCAACAGCGCCACTTTTTTAATCGAATGGGTTCGATTCTTTTCGACCCAATGAACAAAGCGCAGGCGCTTCTGGCTGACGCCACACTACAAACCCCGCCAACTGTATTAGTATGGCCGATTTTACAGAACATCGCCCATGGCTTAAGCCCGGCCGATCATAACCATGAAAAGATTTTACTTATTGATCACGACACCCCCAACGAGCTCGTATTTTTATCGGGACGCAACCACTCGCAACTTGATCTTGGGTTCCACGATCTTACATTTGTCATTCGACGCATCGATAACAGCAAGACCTATCTAGGCGATCAAATTCAGGAGGCCTACGATACAAACTGGAATCACGCAGCCAATTTATTCCAACCCATCAGCAGCAGTACGAATAGAACACAAACACCAACAATTAATTCCGACACCCAAAGAGCCATTTCACAACTTCTCAACACATCGTATCGAAGGAGTTTGTACGCAGCACTTA
>CAZYPH010000047.1:12698-15658 GCA_964649095.1 uncultured Oligoflexia bacterium
TCGAAGGTCGCCCCTCACGCATTCGTTTAGCCACAAACGACTTCCTGCCCACAATTCTTCGTCACAACTTGGGTCCGACTTTTCGGCAACGGCGCCACGTTCGCTCACCGATTCATGATCTCATGGCTGAAACCATTGCAAGCGGCACAGACGTCGACTTCTCGTCGATGATATTTGCACCACCGCCACAAATTTTTGAAGCACTTCGAAAAACATTACTAAAAGGCTCAAGGCTTACCGTCCGCACCAACTCGCGCCAAGCTTTAGCGCACCTTGTACCTGGTGGCCTGCCATTTGACCTCAGCGTCGAAGAACTGTTGCGACTCGCTACTGATGTGCACCGCAGCACACTTGATATTAAAGCGTTTGATCCGTCAGCGAACGCTAATGTCTCGGCGTTTTACTCGCACCAAAAGCTTTTAGTGACCCGTGAAGCTGTTATTGGAACATCTGACAATGGAAATGAAACCAGCCGCGTGCGCGCTGGTGAAATTGCATTTCATGCTGAAGGTGAAAGTTTTGCTAGCGGCCTACGCAGACTTCTATTCGCTGAACAGAACCACTACCGAACATTAGACTGCAACGCACTACTGACCGAGTCGCAACGCAATAATACATTTCGGCGGTTGTTTAATTATATAGGAAAATCAGTATATTAATTATCTATTAACAGACCTGGCAGAACTGCCAATACATGATTAGAGTCTGTTGTCGCCAGATTAGAAAAATAGCGCTGTAATTGCTCGCGTAAGTTCGTCAATACCACACGCTCTTCTGGGCTCATCGCCTCTAACGTATTCCATGTCAAAACTTCTGATCGATTGAGCTCGTTACGCACCAATAAATATTCTGTCAAAAATCGTAAATAGTTTTCCGATCCCACTTCAAACCAGGCGTGTCGCCATAAACTAAATTCATTTACTAGTTGCAGAGTCTGAATCATAAACTGAGCACGCTCAGATCGCGATAAAATGGCGTACAGATTCTGAAACTCTAAATTATTGAGATTGATCTCTCGGGTGCGTTCAACATGTCGTCGAAATGTATGCATATCAACCTCAGCGTACAGACGCCGACACGCCTGATGCCGCTGCTGAATCGCTGACAGTGCCGCTGCGTGCCTAGACTCTAGCTGAGTCAACGCATTCGCATACTGCAACGCCACGCGGCGCGTAGCCCACCATGCCGCTGTTGCTTCAAGGCGTGCCCGCAACCCATCATTTTCACTCCCACGCGGATGATAACGCCAATACGAAAACGCCGAGAGCAACAACTCACTCAAGTCCTCGACGAGTAGATTATGAAAGACGTCGGCATCGATGCGCGGCAGAGCCTCACCATAAACTTGGGCTACCACACGATCGTTAAACCGATTTATGTCGCCAAGCGCGTTGTCTAATAGAACCCGCCGTTGACTAGGCTCGGCAGCCTGTAACCTATTTTTAAGTTCTACGAAAAAGCTCTGTGACGGCCGCTGCCAAAACTCAAGCCGTTTTGTCGCTTCGTTCACAACCGACTCAAATGCCCTTGGAAACAGGGGTAAAAATACCGTTCGTAACAAATTTTCATGCACTCTGTGCGTGCCACTAGCCGACGCGGCCGCACCAGTTGCAATACGAATACGACTGGCTTCAAAAAAATGACGACTACTTTCTAAATAACGACGCACCAATTGTGGAACGACGGCCATCGTTTGACCCGCCTGCAGGGTCTGAACCCACGGTGAAAGATTATCTAGATACCGGTCGCGCACTTGTGATTGGGGCAGACGGTAGACGTGGGTCATTGCGTAGTGGCGCACGAGACTGGCTTCTGTTTGCCCTGGCGGCTGTGTACGTAGTCTTGCTACAAACAGCGGCTGCTCGGGACGCAAACGCAATACCTGCCGAGCACGTTGCAGGCTGCGCATCTCTAGCGTTTGACCACCGGAAGTCGGAAATGCATTTAGAGCAATCATTTTGAATCGATTGAGGTGGCGGTATAAATTAACACGATCACGGTAGGCGGGTGCTGTCGGATCGGTTAGTGAACTACGCAACACATCGATTAACAAACGCACATCTTGTGGGTAGCGCTGGTTTACATCTAATAAACTATATATACCACTCTGAGCTACCGGAATATAACCGCTGCAAGACAAAACCTCAGTAGTATCACCAGCAGCATACAAACGACGTGGGCCCGACTGGTAGTTTAGTATTGGTAAAAACTGATCTAAAATAGCACCTTCTAATGCGGTGGCACGTTCTGGGCTTAAAGTCGCTACAACAGTCGGCGAGACATTGCCAACACCGTCGGTTCCGTCAACCGCATTAACACCAGAGAAAAACGCACTGTGTAAAATACGCGCTGAACGTTGCTGCACGACTTCAAGCCTACGCGTTTGAAGGCGCACTAGCCGACTAGCCACTTCTGGCATGGGCAGAAGATCGGATGGTACTCTGGAACCTACATTTGGTGCCACCGCACGAAGGCTCGGATCATGATCAATATACGTTCGACAAACCGTAGGCATGGCCATCAACGTATTTTCGTTAGCGGCACGGAGTGTAGCGTGAGGAGCACTTCGTGCGTTGTCTTGCACAAAAACCTCAAAAGAAGCGGCATTGTTTTCTGAAGCATTCGAAACCTGATCAGACAATTCAAAACAAACACGCTCGGCATTAGGCAGTAAGTTTTCTAAAAGACGGGCCGATGAAACCACGCTCTGTGCCGATGTTTCTATGGCATAGAGGCTAAGAAAAAATATTTTGATATTTATATATATATAATTTTTTTTGAGCATCGGTTTACAGGATATTATCCTTGTAAAACAAACACATCAGGCATCTTTTTCCGCTACGGCGGACAGGCATGCGAGATCGGAATATTGTATTTAAAACTCAAATAACAATCGATGGCGTTGCGTTCATCATTTGAAAGGCTTGGGCTGAAGGTGATGACTTCGGCGATGTCGCCAT
>CAZYPH010000048.1:0-15626 GCA_964649095.1 uncultured Oligoflexia bacterium
TCTTAGCATACTTCAAACCAAACTGACCCACAGCGGATTCGCGGATGATGCGGGCTACTTCGATGGGATCATCAGAAATTACGAGGCCGCCCGCAGTGCAGGTATTGATCTGACGGAGGCCTCAGTATTGCGCATTCAGGGAGCCGGTTTTTTTAAAACCAGTGTTTTTTTACCCGGCAAGATACCAGAGATCGCTCAAAGCTTGGCTACTTTCACGTAGTGCTTTTGGCAGATGGTTATGTTTTTGATTTTGATTTGGCCTTTCCGTTGGTTTTGAGCTGCATGACTATGTGCGTTTGCAGTTTGTGCCGGCAAAGAATCCGACAACGATTATGGGCGTTCAATACAATGCCGCTCAAGAGTTACCCTATTGGACCTTTCGGCGATTTACGATTGAAGACTTTGTTGCTAGCCGGTCGCCGCCTATTGCTGAGTCCGGCGCTCTTACAACAATCGTGTCGTTGGCTCAGATTTTATTTCCGTGTAACCGGGTGCTGGAATCTAAGTAATCTCTATCGTGGAGTTTAGGACTTGTAAGCCACCCCGATCTTCGTTAGGTAGTGGCCCATGATTCGAAGGCTGTTACCATTTTTAGCGTCGTGCATTTGTTTTTTCCCTTCACTAGCCGCCAGCGGGATGTCTATTTGCTCTCAAGTCATGGAGGTGGCGCCTGATACTTTCTTAACGGGCCTACGCCAGCATCCAGAAAGGGTTTATGCTGAGTTAGAAGCGGCTCGAAATGCGGTGCTAGCTGCTGGTGGTTCAGGTCATAGTTTTCTGTTTACCCGTGCTCGACCTGTGTTGGACCGAATTATTCGCGATATTGAAAGCCGCCTTGTTCCGGGGTCTGTATTGGAGGTGCCCCGGTTTACTTCCTTTCGCCGCCAGCTTGAGGCCCTTGCTCGAGATGGGTATACGTTGCAGGGGGAAGTGGATTATGTGAAATTCAACCAATTTGTAGTTCGTTGGGTGGAGGTGATGGACGCGCTACTGCGTTCTGCTGATCCTGCTTTGCAAGGCACTTACCATCGCGATATTGCCGGCCCGGAGCTTAAAAGCTTAGGCGATCCCAGCCGTGGCACTTATATATTTTTCTCTTTTGCTCCTGTAGATGACGATTATTTTTTGGCTACCAGAGCGGCGCCGGTCTACCTACATGGTCTTATGGCCGTACCACCCTTTACAGCAACGGCAATGACTTACCGTGGTGGACCGTTGGTTCCGACCAATTCCATTCAGTTTCATATTGATGGCTATCCGCTCGACCTCGAAGAGTTTCTCAAGCACGATGCGGGCCATTCGTCTTTCATGCGGCGGCGCGATACGTGGTTGTTCGATATTCACCCGGAAATATCTCGGGGCGTCTTAGTGGCAACATGGAGTCAAATTGAGCGTCGCATTCGAGCGGCCCGTCGTAGGCTTCAAAAGAGCGATCCAGACTTGGCTCAAGCCGTAATGATCACACTTGCAGAGGTCATACATGAGCGTGGTTATCAATATCATTTACCAATGCTCTTGCAGCAGCTTGAGACGGACAAGTGGACCGATGTTGTACGAAAGAAGTTAGGGCAGCGTTATTGGGAGCGCGAGCCTTTGAATGCCGCGCAGGTAGGGCGTTTAGATGAGGCTAGAATATGGTTATACCGAACTGTTCAGCGCCTGTTAGTCTACGCTACTATCGCTGCGGCCCGCACAAGTATGAGTGCTAACCAATCGGTGTTGCTGCGCTATTGGCCTAAGATCCAAACCTATCGTGGGTCGCCAAAGACGATACGTTTAAATGCGATTGACCGTTTTGTTGTTGATTTTGCAATCGATAGCAAGACCGTAACGACGTCTATTTACGAAGTATCTCTCGCTCAAGTGCGGGTTCGTGATGAACCGTATTTATCGGCGGATACCCAAGATCTTCTCAAACGACTGGCTTACGCTAAAGAGAAGGGTGTCGACCTAATCGACCCGTCTTCTGGCAATTCCTTTAATATTGCTAGTATTGAAATTCGAGCAGGGGGCAGGCCTTTTGTTGTGTTGGGCAACAACACAGTCTTGGCGGCTACTCGTGCTCTACTTCCTGAGAGCCTTAGATCAGGGCCATTAGAGGGAGTCGATGAGGGTGGGCTTGATCACGTGCTAGCATTTAAACTCGAACAGGTGCTAACGCTCATAGGCCGGCAAGGGATAACGGAATTCACAATCACGCCACCAATGATGGCGCATCGAGGAAAAGTTATCCAGTTTAATGCCAGACGTTCCACTCTAACGTTTGCACCAGATGATGGAAGTGGGGCGCGTGTGTTTCCGCTGTCTAACGTGTCATTATAATAAGTTGCAGTAGAGTTGTGCCATCTATCGCGTCATGAGTTGTGTCGAGTTGCCGTGTTTCAACTCAACCAAGAATAATTCTTAGCATACTTCAAACCAAACTGACCCACAGCGGATTCGCGGATGATGCGGGCCACTTCGGCAGGGTCATCACAGATTACGAGGCCGTTGAGTTCGTCGGCACTGACGACGCCGGCCTGGCACATGTCTTGATAAATAAAATCTACGATTGGTTGCCAGTATTCACGGCCGACTAAAATTACGGGAAACGCCTTCATTTTGCGCGTCTGAATCAACGTTAGCACTTCGAACAATTCATCTAACGTTCCGAAACCACCCGGCGCGGCGACAAACGCGTAGGAGTATTTGGCCAACATAAACTTACGTACAAAAAAGTATTTGAACGTTACCCAGATATCTAAATACGGATTTGGTTCCTGTTCGAATGGTAATTTAATATTGCAGCCGATCGATCGTCCGTTGACGTCTTTAGCGCCTTGGTTGGCAGCCAACATCAATCCAGGGCCACCGCCTGTCATCACCGTAAATCCGGAACGTGCGACTTCAGCGGCGACTTGCCGTGTCAGAGTGTAGTACTCGTGGTCAGGAGCAATGCGCGCAGAACCAAAAATCGTAACACAAGGGCCGGCATTGTGGAGTTTGCGGTAGCCTCGAATAATTTCTGTAAAAATTTTTACCGCGCGCCAAAATTCTTTCAGTTTGGGTTGTGGCCCGCGTAAAAATAGCGCTTCCTCGGCTACGGCGCCATTACCGCTATAGGGAGCGCCCGAGCGAGGCCTCAATAACAGCGTCTTGGTATCGACGTCGTTTTGGGCAGCGGTAGCCGATGATTGCGATGCTTTGTTTAAGCCACTCTTGAGTTTATCTTTTGTTTCCACACTATAGCTCTACTACAAAAATAGTGGATTGCCAGGCTTGTTCAGGCCCTAAACTTTCGGGGCAATAAACTTCATGCAACGTTCGGTCATGGCGGTAATGGTGAGACTCGGATTAACACCCAAGTTGGCTGGAATAACACTGCCGTCACAAACATATATATTTTCATAGTTAAATAGTTTGTGTTTAGTATCGATCACGCCGTCGTTGACGTTTGTGCCAATGCCACAACCCCCTAAAATATGGGCTGTAGTGGGAATCTGCAGAACCACTTCGTTCGTTGCGCTCTGCGGGATGCCATTAATTTTTTTTGCCAACATACGAGCGACCACATGCCCGATGGCAATATAAGAGGGCACGCGCGCCGCACGATCTTGTTCGGTGGTCATGCGTTTTCTGAAAAGTGTAAAAAGGTTACGGCCGAGTTTGAACTTCATTTTGTTGTCGATGTTTTGCATGACCAACAAAATGATCGTCGACTCAGCCCAGCGTGAGTTAAAAAATAAGCGTAACGTATCGATCGGACTACTCAACATCGAAAGTAGCAATTTTAATGGCCTTAACAAGGGCCCACCAGCATCGGCCATAGGAGCCGCTAAGAGCTTCATAAAAGAAGAGCCTTTGGAATAACGCACGGGTTCGATGTGAGTGGTATCGTCGGGATAAAACCCTGAAGTAATTGCAATGCCTCTAGAGTAATCGGTCTCGGGGTTGCGAGTCGTGACGCCCAAAATGGCTTCGCTGTTCGTTCGTACATTGTGACCTAGAATCGGCGATAGATTTTTTAGAGATTTTGTTTGGTCGCGGCAGCGTAATAATAAGTCGACCGAACCTAAAACTCCGGCAGAAACGACAACGCCCTTGGTTTGAAAACGAATGGTTTTTTTATCAAACCAGTTGGTCGATGATTCGGTGTGGACGATGTAGCCATCTTCGCCTCGAGCACCGATCGGTTCGATGTCAATAACACGCCTCTCGGGAATAATTTGTGCCCCTAGCTTTTCAGCTAAGTATAAATAATTTTTATCGAGTGTGTTTTTTGCATTATGACGACAGCCCACCATACAGGCGCCACAAAAAGTACAGCCTGCACGGTTGGGGCCAGCGCCGTTAAAATACGGATCGGCTACAGTCTCGCCTTCTTTTGCTGGGTCACCAAAATAAATACCGACATCAACGGCTTTAAACGTAGACTCGCGGCCCATTTCTTGAGCGATTTCTTTTAGTTTACGATCGGGCTCCGTCAAAAGGGGGTTCTTTGTGACGCCTAACATCCTCTTTGCGGTTGCGTAACAGGGGGCGAGTTCTTGACGCCAGTCTGCTAAGCTTTTCCAGCTAGGTTGGTTATAGAATGAATCGCCGGGTTCTAATAACGTATTGGCATAAACTAAGGAACCACCTCCCACGCCCGAGCCGCTAAGGATCATGACATTTTTGAATAGACTAATATTCTGAATGCCAAAACATTTTAAGAGAGGCATCCAGAGGTACTTCCTCACCTCCCAATTAGTCTTCGCGTAGTCTTCGGCGCGAAATCGTTTGCCACGTTCTAACACCAAAACTTTATAACCCTTCTCGGCTAATCTAAGCGCCGACACGCTGCCACCAAAACCCGAACCAATTACGATGTAATCAAACGTCTGCATGACTCAATTATAGAGACATCGTTTTGCAGCTGACAAATTTTTGAAATCTGAACTATGGGTTAATTATGGCACTTACACACTCAGAGTCTATTCCAATGGGAACTCCGGCTAAGCCTTTCGTTTTACCCGGAATTGATGGTCAGAGCTATTCGTTAGAGCAGTTCATTCATCATGATGTTTTGGTCGTGATGTTTATTTGTAAACACTGCCCCTATGTTGTTGCGGTGCAAGATCGACTAGCAAGTTTAGCTAAGTACTTTGCAAATAAGTCGGTGCAGTTTATCGGAATAAATTCGAACGATAGCACACGGTATACCGATGATGGGATCGAGGGTATGCAGGCTCAAGCGCAGGCCGTGGGGTTTTCGTTTCCCTACTTGATTGATGCCACGCAAGAGGTGGCGCGTGCGTATGGCGCTGTATGTACTCCGGATATTTTTGTGTTTCATCGCACGGGCGATCGCACATCTCAGCCTATTTTAGGCTACCATGGTCGCATTGATGATTCGTGGAAGGACCCTGCTAAAGTTACGCAAGAAGATCTAAAAACTGCGATTGAAGGTTTTCTAATTGGGAAGCCATTTCAGGGGGAACAAATCCCAAGTATGGGTTGTTCGATTAAGTGGAAGCAAAGCTAGATTATGGCAGTCAGTGATTTAAGTAACGCCTCAAAAGCGCGCATCCGCCTCAGTCAAAGTTTCTGGTTGCACGATTACACGGTTCCATTCTCAGAAGACATTCAACCAGCGAGTTTGTTTTTAAAGAATAAACATTTTTTGGTGGTGGACATTGAAACGAAACAGATTGCGCAAGACGTCGGTGGCTGGGGGCACATCGATAAATTGGGTGTTTCTGTGGCCTGTGCGTATGATTCAAAGACAGATTCAGTTTTAGCGTTTCGTGAAAATGAATTAGATGGTCTGAATCAGCTGTGCAAAGAACGTTTAGTCGTTGGTTACAATATTCTCGGTTTTGATTTGAAGGTTTTAGCGCCCTACGGTTTTGATTATAAAAAATTTGATACGTTTGACATTATGGTCGACGTCGAACAATCGAGCGGATGGCGCTACGTAAAGTTAGATTCGATTGCCAAGGCTACTTTGGGCACCGAAAAAAGCGCTGACGGTTTGCAGGCTGTGGAGTGGTATAAGCAAGGCAAGATCGACGAGATTATTAAGTATTGTATCAAAGATGTCGAAATCACACGCGATGTGTTTACGTTTGGAATGCGAAACGGTTTTATAAAAATCGCTCGTGCGAACGATGCCGAACCAGCCCAGTTTCAGGTTCAGTGGACGTGAAATATAGAAGTATATATATTTATATATTTATTGCTTCGTTCTATTTTTTTTGCATAGGTTTACTCCAAGCGCCCTACTTAAACGATAAAGTTAGTGTTTTTGTGCATCTCACCGAGCATTATGCGACGGACGGCGGCGTGGTGGCGCATGGTGTTATTTGTCGTGATGTGCAGAATGGTTATAAGGCAACGGCATTACCTACTTGGGCAGAAGAACCACCTCTCGCACATTACTTGTTTTCTTTGGTGCGCAAAGTATTTCCAGAGCACTACCCACGAGTGGGGGCGGCATTGTTGACGTGGATGTCGGTGCTATTTCTATTAATAGTTTTACACCAACTAAATATTCTTCAACCTGCAACCGGACTACTTGTTATTACCGCGCCCATATTTTCGATTCATGTAACGCGTGCATTGCCTGATCATCTTGTGCTGTTGTTTATGAGTGCGGCGGCTTGGGCGTTAGTGCGAAAAAAATATATTTTTGTATATATTCTTTTGTTTTTAGCCTGCCTAACTAAAGCCACTGCTTTAGCATCGAGCGTGGCCTTATTGTCGGCGATGATTTTTTTCATACCAATGCAGAAACGAAAATTTAAGGCGCGCGCGATAGTACGGTTTGTTGTTGGGAGCTTTCTTCTTGGGTTGCCATTTTTATGTTGGTTATTATTTTTAAAACACGGCCAAATCAAAAATCCATTTTTTACGGATTCTATTAACCTACAGCGCCATCTGGGGGATGCTAAAGCGTCGTTGCAGGTATTCACTTTGCGTTATTGGGGAAGGTATTGGTTGTGGACCAGTCATCGAGGAGTCGGTGATTTTCTATTTGCTGCTGCAGTGTGGGTATCATTGAAGAAGGTGCACCATAGTCTTTATATTGCCCTTTTATTGGCAGTTGTTTCAGGCGTTCTGTTTTGGATGGTGGCGGTAACTAACTTTATCCATCC
The DNA here is from genome assembly GCA_964649095.1 of uncultured Oligoflexia bacterium. Taxonomy (GTDB): domain Bacteria; phylum Bdellovibrionota; class UBA1018; order UBA1018; family UBA923; genus CAZYPH01. The sequence continues at coordinate 7,116 of CAZYPH010000048.1, forward strand.
TTGGTATACATTTCCTTTTGTACCGGCATGGGTCGTTTTGGGCGCCTATGGTCTCGATCGATTCGTAAAATTCTTACGGGAATCTATTGGTGTACGACCGACATCGTTTTTGAATGCACTTCTAATCATTTGGACCACGGTGTCGACTCTCAGTCTAAGTGGACTTCTCCGACCACAGCTTTCACTTTTGACACAGTACGCCGCTGTGAGTAATACGCCGTCACTGTTGGAGTGCCCAAAGTAGCCCAAAGTAAGATTGAAAGTTATTTAAAAACCTGCGACCCTCTTCTAACAAAGGTCTAATTTCTTTAAGAAAAATACATATGAAAAAGTTTATATTAAGAGATTCTACAACAAAAAAAAATTTGACCACTACCGTTGTGCTTAGTTGTTTGTTGCCGAGCCTTTTTGTTTTTCTAGCGTCGTGTGCCGGGTTACGCCAAGCAGTCAAAAGTTCTTTAGGCGGTGATTTACCGATAGTAGTCGAAAACGATACGACCGAGGCCTTGCCAGACCTATTAAAACGCGAAGTCAATCAAACTAACTTTCCAATCCCTAGTAGTTTGGCATTAGAACAGCGTACCAATTTTAAGTTGTGGGAGGCGGCGCCTGCGCAATGTTATCTTTTGAAGGACTCCACTTCTGTTGCGGCGAACTTACGAAAAGAAGTGCAGGCAATTCTAGCGAATATTAGTAATCAAGACAGTCTGATAAAAGATTCTGCAAACGTTTCCGTTGAAATGTTTCATGGATCGCCGGGATTAGTTTTTGAGGTTCAGTTTGTTCACGGCAAAAAGATTGGCAGCGTGAAGGCCGTCTCTGTTTTGTTAGAAGACTCTAATCTCATATGCACTCATGCGCAGTTAGGTTATCGGCGAACTCTAAAAACTTTAGTCAGTAAGTTAATTGAAAAAACCTATCAAACCGATCAAGACGAACTATTTCGAGAAGTACACGCCATGCATTTTAACGATGAGCCGATTGGATTTTTATTTTTCCATGTCCATCAGCTTCCGGATCAGGGGCTCGGTACCAAGGTTTCTGTAAACAAACTTTTGCCATTAGCGAACAATGACATTTTAGCGATTGATGATCTTGAAATCGAAAATAGTCGGGATGGTAAAACGGTTGATGCTGGGGTGTACCAAACACTCACGAACGGTATTTTTGACATGGATCTCAAACTAAAGCGTATAGATGTCCAAAACTATGAAGTTGGCGGAGAGTTCGAAAAGTCATCCACTGCCTTTAAGTTGTCATCGAAGAAAGGTCTCGTAACACATGTTGCTGAAGCTATCGAGCTATCGAGCATGTTACAAAACGGCCAGCGAGAATTGCACTTTGAAGAGTTTCGTCCGGGTACGACTCCCAATAAAGTTAATCAAACAATGTGTCGATTTGAGAAAAAATTGCCGAAGGGGCGTATTCAAATTGAGGAAAAATTTTCCAAATACACGGCAAAAAGTATCATCGATAATGAGGGTCTTTATGAAAAGACCACTCTTACGCTCTCAAACGGCATTTTAAGCAGTGAGAGAATTTTTCAGTCGGAAAATTTTGAGCGAGTGCGGGCCTACTTAGGATCACGTTCCAATTAGTGACAACCTCAGGGGTTACAAACGCAGCAAAAGATTCCGCATTGTGATGGGTGTGTTAGGAAAATCTCGCCGCTCTTGATACCAGCGCACCCCAATTAATACCGCTATCGCGAGTGCGATGCCTTGAATGACATCCATGATGTAGTGGTGGTTCAAATACACGGCAGAAAAACACATCAGTAGAAAGAAGAAGGCTGATGGTATGCGGAATTTTTTTACCACCAAACAACACCAGAATACTAAGAGTGGGTAAGAAACGTGTAGGCTCGGGTAGGCTCCGTAAATGTCGACCGCTTGCCCATACATCACATCAAAAAAATGTGTTCCGAGTAATTTATCAAAACGTGCCGCACCGCCTGGGTCCGACGCTACCCGCATAATCGGCTCAAACCCATGTTTTGTAATGAACCAAGGGGGCGCTGCGGGGTAAATATAGTACACAGCAAACCCTAGAATATTAACTATCAGAAAACTAAGTCCTAGAGATTCTAACAGTCTATAATGGCGTTTTACAAAAAGTATAAAACCACAGCTTAGGTATTCCGCAACAAACGTTATGTAGGCAAAACCACACATAAAGTCGAGTATCGCAAAAGTATTATTTTGCCAGAACTCGTTGGGCGTCAGGCGTTCGCCGTTAACGTTAATGCCAAAAAACATTTTTTCATATTCATAGGGCTCGCGAACGTGAATGTGGCCCTCAACCAGTTCCCAATAAAAGTAGCGCATAAAGTCATAAATGACGCCGGTTAAAATAAAGGGAAAGAAATAGCGCAAAAAACGTCGAGTTGTCGGATTATAGGCATCCAAAAAACCTAACAGCCCAATGAGAACATGGCGTGTTTGTAAACCGCCCAGAATAGCAATTGTTAGTATATACAATAATCCTAATACAATTGGCCAAACGCGTTTGGTCATGGATGGATGATTAGGGGCTGGTAATAGGGCAATTTGCAATCGATTTAGCATATTATTTTTTAAATATTTGGTAACTTGTAACGAACCTGTTTGCCGACGTTAATGGTCGTAAAGTATCAATAATCTATGAAACGTTATGGCTCGAGATATTTCATGGGTAGCGTGTTTCGTCAAAATGTAGATCGCCTTGTAGCGTGTGGCCTATTTTTTGGGGGATCCGCTATTGTGGGCGCTTTTATGTGCACTTATACGGCGAACGCCAACTGTTTCGATTTTTCAAAGGCGCCCGGTGCCGCCCGACTTATTCCGCCGAATACGCTGAGCTGGATTGACGAACCCCTCCGCCCAGATAGCCCCATCAGATGGCATCGTCAGGCTTATGTTAAGGCGGCGACGGGTGATAGCTCAGAAAATATTAACCATGGCCTTGTAAAAGCAGAACTCCCCCGCTCGGTACCATCGTTAATTGAAGCTTTAAAAGACCACAACAACTTAAAATCGCCCAAAGCGACGATTGTTGAGACGGTCGAAGTGTCTGAGCCATCGCGATGGATTAAGAATATTCGATTCGAAGTAAATCCCTTTCCGTTTGTTTATGTTCGTTGGCAAGAGCGCTGGTGCTTTTTTGCTCGAGAAATGCCCTCTGCCGATCACGCTAAGCCTCAGAAAATGTGGTTAATAAATTATGAAAAAGTAGATGGTACTTCGCATATTTCGCATCTCTGCGGTAGCATTGAGCTGGTTAGCCTTGCCGATGCCGATCGGTCTGAGATCACGTATTATGAACAGGTTCGTGCGACCAATCGAACAGCACAAGATACGTTGGCTGGACTTCGAGGTACAGTAGAAACTCTTTTGAAAGTGACGAAACCATAATGATAATTTTACGAACCCTACAAAATATTTATTCTGCTACGATCGACCGCTCTAAGTTTCGTGAAGTGGCGTCTCGCTATGCGGTCTTTGTGATTCCAATTTTGTGGCTGATTTTGAGTGAAAATCCGACGGTAAACTGGCAAGCCTTGTGGCTAATTGGGTTCGGAGTTTTTATTCGTGCCTGGGGTGCAGGGCATTTATATAAAGACCAGCGTTTAGCGAATGGTGGTCCGTATTTGTTTGTACGACATCCATTATATTTAGGTTCTTGTATATTAGCCTTGGGCCTTATTGTGGCGATGCATAGTTGGCCTGTTGCAATTTCATTAGGCACCCTAACGTTGTTGACCTATGTGCATACTGTGCGCCATGAAGAGTCTAATTTGCGCAAACGTTTTCAGGGCTCTTATGAGAGTTATGCCAAACGGGCTGGTCCATTGTGGCCAAAACCGCGAGGAATTTGGGCAATATTAAAGGGTCTAGTGCCTGGAACTACTCGGTTTTCGATTCAGCAGTATTTAAAAAACCGTGAATACGAGTGTTTGCTTGGAGTCGTTGCCGTATTGATTATTTTTTACTTTGGCGCACAGCGCTAGTTACGCTTGTTTATACATAGTTATTTACCTGCCGTTGTTTTAGCACCTATGGAGGGGGTGACAGATGCCACGATGCGCTCGTTTTTGACAGCGCTCGGGGGCTACAGGTATTGTGTGACCGAGTTCATTCGTATTAGCAACAACGTGCCATCTGAGCGTGCGTTTAGAAAACATGTACCTGAGTTGCAACAGGGTAGTCTAACGCCGAGTCGTGTTCCGGTACAAGTGCAGTTATTGGGTGGCGATGTCGACTTGTTAACTCAAAGCGCCCTATCAGCGGTTGCAGCAGGCGCTACGGCCGTCGATATTAATTTTGGGTGTCCTGCTCCAATCGTCAATCGCCACGATGGCGGGGCCGCTCTTCTAAAATACCCAGATCGTATATATAATATCATAAATACGTTACGCATGACCTTGCCTCGCAGTATTCCAGTTTCTGCAAAATTGCGTTTGGGATTTGAAAACCCTGAAGATATTTTTTTTAACGCACAACAAGTAGAACGCGCCGGCGCAGATTGGATAACGATACATGCTCGTACAAAAATTCAAGGTTACCGTCCACCTGCACATTGGCATTTTATCGCAAAAGTTCGAGAGCGTTTAAATATTCCCGTCGTGGCAAATGGGGATATTTGGGATTTTGAAGCCTTTAAACGGTGTCACGAATTAACAAAATGCCAGCATTTTATGTTGGGGCGTAGTGCGCTAGCGAATCCATTTTTAGCGCGAGAAATAGAGCGCTTTTTTAATAGGTCTCAATCGTCTGCCGAGAGTGCAGACCGAACGTTGCCCGTCTTTTGGTCTAATGTATTTCAAAAATTTGCCTCGCATGCGCAGCAGGGTGATGGTTATGTGTTGTCACGCATTAAAATGTGGGTGTCTATGATCTCTATTTCTACTCCAGTCACCTGGGGTCAAAGTGTAAAGCGGGCGCAATCTTTAGAAGAAGTTTTTGAAATCTTAAATCGTTAACCTTGTTAGTATTGTGGGAAACGCCCGATGTGGAACTCTAAACAGGCCCAAAACAACGATCTCAACAAGACTCAATTGAAAATATGGCAATACGCTGATCTCTCGTTAAAAAAGTGGGGTGGTGTTGAAACGCATATTCGTAGCGTCTCGGATGCTCTTCATCGTACCGGGGTGGAGGTTCATATCTCGAAAGAACTACCTCCGTGGTTGAATGGCGTGAATACCTCGACGGTCACCATTTTGCATACCCATGGTATTGCAACGCCTTCGCTATCGATGCTGCGCTGCTATGGACGCTGGGCTTCATTGGTTTCAACGGCCAAAAAAAATGTAATTTGGATGCACGTCGCTCACGGCACCAGTATTGGTCGCCTCATCGCCTGTGGCGAATATTTTAGTCGTAGTGGTTGGTTGGGCACAGCACGCGACTTTGTGCCAGCCCAAGCAGCTGCCTCGGTTGTGGCTGTGAGCGAGCAAGTGCGGTCAGAATTAAAACGTTATTTTAAGATAAAGACACCCATTGCTGTAATTTCGAATGGGGTTCATTCTAATATATATAATAAAATAGATATGTTATCTAGTAGCCGACGCATCGCTTTTGTCGGTCGTGGAACAGATTACGTAAAAAATCTTGAGACACTTATCAAAGCCGCCCAGATTGCCCACGAAAGCTGCAGTCGTGTAGGAGATAACAGTGTTGCGCCGTTTGAATTATTATTGATTCCCGGTGATCCCCGATTTCATGGGCTGTCCTTTATTAAAGAGTTTGATAACACTCCGGTTGGTCCTGAAGCGGTGGCTGCGCAATTGCGTGCGTGCCGCGCCGTTGTTTTACCGTCATTTTATGAAAGCGACGGAATTGTTTTGCGAGAGGCCCAAGCCATGGGCCTTTATATAGTTGCAAGCGACACACCGTCGATTCGGCAGAATCTATCGGGCTATGAAAATGCTGTTTTAATTAATCCACACAATGTAGAGGCTCTTGCAGAGGTATTAATAAAAGCCTCTAGCATCGTTTACACCCCGACACCTCGGGTGCGCGATTGGGATGCGGTAGCCCAAGATTTTTTAAACCTCTATCGAACACAATTACAGTCGAGTGCACTATAAATGAAATTAATTGACCGTGTCTGGCAAAAACAAATTCTATTTACTCTGACAGAACATGGATTTGTACGTGTATTAGACGCTCTTGTTACCATTGTTTTGATACGGACGTTAGATACCAATAGTTTTGGTTTGTATTCGGTTTATCAAAGTTGGGTGATGCTCCTTCTATTCTTTCTTCCAACAATTGAATTTGTTTTGTTTCGAGAGTACGGCACCTTGCGATCGGAGAATCGGCTTTTTAGCGAGCTCCGCCTGTATCGATTCTTTAATATCATTCGATTGTGCTTAGTAGTCGTCTTTGCATTTTTATTTGCAAGTTTCAGTAAAGAGCAGCCTTACCTAGTTAGGTTGGCGTTAATCGGACTAGCCTTTGCTTTGCCGTTCTCTCATTCGTTTTATAGTTTCATGCGTGAGCCCCTGCGTTTTGAAATGCGCCAAGGGCTTGTCGCATTTTTGAGTGTGGTTCAACGTGTGTTGTTGCTTGTGGCGCTGCTAAGTGTCGATCATTTGTGGCCCGGGCACTTGGTAGTTTTAGTGGGTGCTGCGTTAGGTACCTATATTGTATCAGGACTCCTTTGGCGCTGGGCTTTTCGTCAACATTTTGCTGATGACATTGGTCGTCGTGTCCATGCCGCGTTAGATCGATCTGCTCAGGCACGACGGGTTTGGGTTGTGTTTTCGAGTATTGTTTTCTGGGTCCATGTCAATGGCGTCATTAGCCAGTCGGTTCAAACACTAGATGTTTTCTTTCTAAGCCACTTCGATACGGCACTTTCCGATATTGCCGTATATAGTTTGGCGCTAAAGGCAGCCAATTTTTTTCAAATGTTACCTATCGCATTGGCGAGTTCCTTTGGTATTTATTTGGCCCGATCAAAAGTGCCCGATACGTTAGTTGGCCATAGTCGGGAACGGGGACTAGCCTTAAAATTAGCTAGTGTGTTTGTCGTCGGTTCGGTTGCGATGTTGATGGGTGGTTTGTTGGTGGCAGAGCCTCTATTGAGTATTCTAGGCCGTGGCAAATTGGCCGACCCCGTCGTTTTATCGCAGGCCAAGCAGTATTTTGGTTGGCAGTTAGCTGGGGTGTTATTGTTGGGAGCCGGCCATCCGATTACGACGTACATGGGGGCACGAGTGGCTCTGCCACCTCTAGTCCTTAGGGTAGCCTTGCCGTGGGCGTTGTTATCTACGGGGATATTTTATTGGGCCGCACGAGGGGGCCCGTTGAATACGGCGCAGGCAAATCTTATTGTCTATGGGGGGTTTAATTTGTTGATGTTAGTTCATTTTTTTTGCAACCGAACCACCAAGGTTGCTTACTTGCGCAAATCGAAAAAATAATCTTTCTTCTTGAATTCAGCGTCGAACGTGCATAAAACCAAAGCTCATCTCACATATTGCGCACCCGTAGCTCAGTTGGATTAGAGCGTCAGACTACGGATCTGAAGGTCGTAGGTTCGAACCCTTCCGGGTGCGCCATTTTTCAATGGATTTCGTCTTCTTATAAAAACATCAAGTAAAGTTGTCGGTTTCGTTGGTTCGAGAGTTTAAGTTTCAAGCAGCGCATCAAGCTTTTCCTTGTCTATTTTATAGACCAGTTTCTTGCTTTGCTTGAACTCTAGAGTTAATCCGAACTCTGTAAGTAACTTTAATTCTTGGCGTGCTATCTCCCGGGACATTTTTATCTGTTGGGCATATTCCTCAATGCTAGTCATTCTAAACTTATGAAGCGACATTCTTTGCAGTAATCCAATCTGGTTGTTTGTCAGTTTAAGGGATTCTCTTAGTTGTGTTATTCGAAGAAGATACTCTACTTTCTTTGAAACAACTGTAAGCGCGCTGTAGATCGAGTCGAGGCAGAAATCGACAAAGTATGTTACGTCCAAATCATTTTCGACAACTTTTTCAAATGCGTCTTCATACTGCTTTCCGTGTTCTTTGAGATAGGCGGAAACTGAAAGTAATTGCACGTAAGCAAGATGATTTCGCATGGACTTGAAATAAAATAATGCTCGAGCCGTTCTCCCATTTCCATCAAAGAATGGATGTATATATGCGATGAAATAGTGAATGAGGATTCCTTTAAGTAGTGGGTGTATATATCGAGGATTTTTTGTGCTGAGCTGTACCGCTTCGTCAATCGTTCCCTCAATGAGCCGAAAATCGATTCCTTCGTGTTTTGGAGGTTCATGTTTACCTCCAACGAAGACTTTATCATTTCGAAATTTTCCTGAGAAATTGACGTCATCTCCTTCAAGAGTATTTCTTGTTACTATTCGGTGCAGTTCTAGAAGCACTTCTTTTGATAGAGGTTCTGATCGGTGTTTGTGAACCCAGTCCATCGCGACATAATTGTTTATCAACATCCACTCGTCTTTATTCTTTGGCTGTGCTTTTGAAGCGATAAGTTGTTGGGCTTTTGCACGAGTACTGTGGGCTCC
>CAZYPH010000049.1:0-6580 GCA_964649095.1 uncultured Oligoflexia bacterium
TAGTCGACGACCTTGTGCTGCTAACAAAAAAGCGAAGCTCTGAAGAGTTAACCAGCATTTTTTTTATTCTTAACCAAGCGTTAGAAGAAGTGAGTCGCAGCACGCTATCAAAAGCCATTCTAGAAATTGCAGTGGTGCAAGCTTGTGATCTAAAATCGCAGGCTCTACTAAGTGCTTTTCAGCCTGCGGTGGTTTCTAGCGGTGTAGTTTCTGCTCCCCAACAAACAACGCCATTAGGCGTTGGGGTACATACTCATCGGGCCGGTGAGGCGGCTCTAGCCTCAGCTGCGGCTGTCTCTGGTAAGGCCATAAGCTCTGTCGCAGCGGTGTCTGCTAGTGGTAATTTATCTGATTTAAAGGCTGAATGGCGTAAGTTTATTGAAAATGTTCGAAAGAGTAAGCCCCTAGTGGCCTCTATTTTAGAAAATTTTGCGTTAGAGAAGCTTACTTTAAGTGCACCCGCTAAAGTTGTCTTGCACCACTCTAAAGATCATAAATTTTATCGAGATCAATTAGAATCAAAAGCCTATCAGGATTTATTGAGTCAGTTATTGAAGAGTCATTTTGGTGTTCAGATTAAAGTTGAATATCAAGAAGTCGTGAAAGTAGAGTCAGTGCAGTCTCAAATCGAGGCAGAATCAAAACAAGCTTTTGAAAAAAAACGGCAAGAACTGATGAATAGTGAGGCCTTTTTAGCAACCAAAAATCTGTTGGGTGGTCGATTAGACCGTTTTGAGTTAATTCCACCACAAGACAGTTAATATATAGGAATATTTATATGAGCAAAGGTTTTCCCGGCGGCAACATGCCAGGTGGTTTAGGTGGATTAGTTAAACAGGCGCAGCAAATGCAAAGCCGTATGGCAAAGATTCAAGAAGAAGTAGGCGAAAAGACCGTAGAGGCGTCTGTCGGCGGCGGGGCTGTTACGGTAGTTGCGAATGGTAAAAATGAAATTCTGTCGATAAAAATCGCTCCCAACGTCGTTAATCCAGATGATGTTGAGATGTTGCAAGACTTGGTACTAGAGGCCATGAATCAAGCGATTAAGAAATCGAGCGATATGATGGCTGAGGCTATGAAATCGGTCGCAGGTGGTCTTTCCATTCCAGGATTGTTTTAGTCTATGACTGCCGGCCCAGTAGACTCTCCAGTAGATCCTATTGAAAAGTTAGTTGTCGCTCTAACGAAACTACCTGGAATTGGTGAAAAGTCGGCCATGCGTTTGACCTATCATTTTTTGAAGATCGATCGTGCCGAGGTCGAGCGTCTGACGAGTGCCTTACTTGAAGTAAAATCAAAGATTCATTTTTGTAAAAACTGTTTTGATTTTACAGAGCACGACTATTGCCGCCTATGTCAAAACTCAAACCGTTCGAAGCAGTTGCTTTGTGTGGTTGAAAAACCCAGTGATGTGCTGGCCATTGAAACCTCTGGGCGCTTTCAGGGGCAGTATCATGTTTTACACGGCGTATTATCACCTCTTGATGGCATTGGACCGGAACAGTTAAAAATCAAAGAACTAGTACAACGCGTGCATGATCAGCACGTAGGGGAAGTGATATTAGCTTTGAATCCAACCGTAGAGGGTGAAACCACAGCGCTGTATTTGGCACGTTTATTAAAGCCTTTTGAAATTCGTACCACGCGATTAGCTCATGGAATTCCGGTTGGAGGGGTCTTAGAGTTTGTCGATAAACAAACGATAGGCCGCGCTTTAGAGAATCGTATTGGACTTTTGTAAAAAGGAAACACGTATTTTACCCGTAAAAAGTGCCAAAATGGCTGAGTTGATTTGAAGTTAAGCTTAGAGAGGCGCTCTGTGCGGCGTTTGCGTGGTGGTGATTTGACTCCATAGTTTCAAAGTGGATCTAGTCGCCGATGCACGATATCAAAATAGATTTGCAGGGTTTTCACCAGAAAAACGAAATGTCTTAAATGGCTGAAAACACCACACATTTTTAGTTGTGTCTGCATTTTCGGGTGGTAAAAAAATGCATTTAACGCCAACGTAAAGAATAGCAGATATGGCGTTTATCAATCACAGCACTAAAGAAATTAACTGTAAAATTGTCTACTATGGCTGTGGTTTAGGCGGTAAAACCACCAATTTACAGTGTATTTACGATCAAACCAACGAAACCGACAAAGGCAAATTAATCAGCTTATCTGCAGAGAACGAGCGTACTTTGTTCTTCGATTTTTTGCCGTTAGACGCTGGTGATATCGGCGGATTCAAAACACGTTTCCACTTATATACGATTCCGGGCCAGAGTTTTTACGATGTTTCACGCCAATTTATTCTCAAAGGGGTAGATGGCATTGTTTTTGTAATAGATTCCCAACGAGAGCGGTTTGATGCCAACCTCGAAAGCTATGAGGGCTTGGAAAGTAATCTTGAAGCTCAAGGGTATGATCTAAAAAAAATACCTTTGGTCTTGCAGTACAACAAACAAGATTTACCTTCTGCTGTTTCAAAGCTCGAGTTGTCTCAAACGTTTAATCGTTTCAGTGTGCCTGAGTTTGAGGCCGTTGCCAGTAGGGGTACTGGCGTGTTTGAAACTCTAACTGAAATTACTAAGTTGGTTTTATTTGATTTAAAAAAAGGGGCCTAAGAAGCCCTGTTTTAAATCGATAAATAATTTAGAGAGTTTTCGCCAAGATTTAACCTGGTCATTGGGTTGAGTAGTCGTCGTTGTAGAGTAGTCGAAGTTGAATCAGTGTTACTGAAAATTGAGGGGGCCGTTGGGTTTTTCAGCGGCAGTTTGGATAGGGGGAATCCATTATGAAAACGGAAGTTCTAGCTAAGTTCAAGGTAATGTTTGAAGAGCAGAAAGCTAACGTTCTTTTTAACGATAAAGTAATGCGCGACGATTTTACCGTGAGTAGTGATGATCGAATGGATGACGTTGATCAAGCCTCTGCCGATGCTGATCAAGCCCTGCGCATGCGTTTGCGCAATCGCGAAGTGTTTTTAATTAAAAAAATTGATGAGGCGCTCAAACGCATCGAGATGGGTACGTTTGGTGTGTGCACATCGTGCGATTCAGACATTGAATTACGTCGCCTCGAGGCCCGACCTACAGCAACACTGTGCATCTCTTGCAAAGAAGATGAAGAGCGCCGCGAAGTGTTAACTGCAGATGGCCGCAAACACAAATCTGTAGGCACGGCGTTTCGTATTTATTAATAGATCAGCGCCACCAGGACGAGACCTCGTCGCGTTGATAATACCTAAAACAGATGGGCCTTTTTCCGAATGAACGAACTATTATATTTCGGAAAAAGGCTAATCTGCTTTAGCCTATACGTATGAGCTCCCCATTTCGCATCCACCGCTACATCTTCTTAGAAGTGCTCACCCCATTCTTTGGTGGGTTTATTTTTTTCATGTTTGTTTTTCTGATGTTTCAGTTCATGCGTCTGGCAGATTATTTCATCAACCACGGCGCCGGACTCATGATTCTTGGTAAAATGACGTTGTATATTGCAACAGCATTTTTGCCGGTGGTGTTACCTATTAGTTTTTTGATGGCGACCCTTATTGGGTTTGGTCGGTTAAGTAGCGATAGTGAAATTGTCGCGTTAAAGGCTAGCGGTATTAGTTTACTAAAAATGTATCTTCCGGTGGCTGTGTTGTCGGTTTTGGTGTCGGCTGCCGTGTTGTATTTGACTTATAGTTATATTCCTTGGGGCAATGCGGAGCTTAAAAAAAATCTAGTTCGGATGGGCAATACGAAAGTTGTATCGAATCTCAAGCAGGGCACATTCACGGAAGGTTTTTTTGATTTGCTGATTTATGCTGACCGCGTCGATTCGAGTACGAATAGTCTTTCAGGTGTATTTATTTTTGATGAGCGTGACCATAAAAACTCTATGGCAATCTTGTCGCAAACAGGACAAGTGATTTCACTGAAGTCGCGCACAGATCTGGGCTCAAAGGCCATCTTACGACTAGATCGTGGCTCTATTCATCGACCAAATCTTTTAGAAAAATCGTACGAAAAAATCGACTTTGATGAATACCGTTTGATGTTGCAGGTAGAGGCACCTGAGGTTGACGATATTAGGCATGCCAAAACAATTCCGTCGGCCGTATTACTGACGCTGATGAAAGAGTTTGAGGGTAACTACGAGCGCTTTCGAGAGTATGCCATCGAGTACTGGAAACGGATCGCACTAGCATTTGCCCCAATGATTTTTGGATTATTAGGTGTTGGCCTCGGTGTGGTGCGCATGCGGAGTGTACGATCTAATGCGGTTTTCATCGCGTTTGCGGTTGTGGTGGTTTATTGGGGGCTGCATATCTGGAGTGCCAATGCAGCCGAAAAACAATGGATTCAACCTTGGCTTGCCTTACAAATTCCAAACCTCGTGGCGTTGCCTTTTGCCATTGTTAGTTTTAAACGGTCGTCTTGGTAAGTTCTCTGTAAACTATCTCGGTAAATAAATAATATTGGGATCCCGAAACGGCGCGTCGCGGTATTTATCCGATTCTGATTCTGGCAAAATAATTAGCCGGTCTTTCGATGAGAGTTTTGAGTACTCCCCTTTTTCATCTGCCCGTTCAATAGAGTCTGGTTTTGGCGTTGAGAAACGAATGGACTCACGGCCACGAATCCAAATAGTTTTGCCCTGTTTAAACGTGTATTGTAGCACGGGCCTATCATCGACTTGATACTTCACCCATACATCCTCGGCAGAGCGCAAAATCAATTTCACTTTAGCTTCGTTGGTAGGCACGGGGGGTAGTTTGCCGTCGATTAGTGCCGAACCCTGTCCCGTAACAGGCGCAGGAGGACTCACGGGCGTAGGTGTAGGCGGCGTGGGGATTACTTTGGGCTCCGCCGGTGTGGTGGCCACTGCGGTCACTGAAACTACTTCTGGTTTTGTAGTTGCGGTGGGTTCACTCTTTGGTGGTGGAGTGGTCTCCGTTTTTTTCTCTGGTAACGTGCTCGCTGTTACTGTCGGCGTTTCTTGCGATGAAGTTGGGTTTGTCGCTGGAGTCTCAGGTGTGGATGGTGCAATGTTTTCTACCTGATGGTTTTTATGGCGGTGCTTTTTTAATGGCTGTTTTATAAAAAACACGATGGCGCCTACTACAACCATCCCGAACATTAACGTACCTAAAATTGTTTTATGGTTGTCGTTGCCTTTGTCTTTCCACGAAAAAAGGTGTGTGGGTGGTCCCATTTTTTGAAGGTCTGGTAACCGATTCTCAACATAGGTATCGAATTTTTTTAAAACGTCATCAGCATTAATGCTCAGGGCTTTTGCGTAACTAGCCACAAAACCGCGTAAAAACGGCTTAGCAGGCAAGATTTCAAATTGTTCATTTTCTAAGGCATGCAATAACTTAACATTGATCTTTGTCGTCGAAGCAATCTGTTCAATGGTGTAATGCTTTCGTTCGCGTTGCGAGCGCAAATAGTGCCCTACTCCTGAGAATGGATTTTTGTCGCCACCATTCGCATCGTCCACACTCATGCTGTCGGGCGCTGTAGATGTATTTTCGTGAGGTACTGATTTTGTCTCTTTTGTACTTTGTGTCATCTTGGCCCTTTAGTATTTGTTTCAGCGGATTAGCGAATAGTGTGTCTCACGCTTACGGAATTACTCTTAATTGTTCTTTTGCTTCTTTTGCCTGAGCGGTTTCAGGAAATTGGTCAATTAATAATGAAAAAGCATTTTTGGCCTTATCGTACTGTTTTGCCTTCATATAGGCGATTCCTAATTGCATGTGGCCATCAACATTTGTAGTGCAGGTCGATTTTACAGATTTACGAAAAGAGTCGGCCGCTCGAGCGGGCTCGTTATCGCGCATGTAGACCGTGCCTAAAAGAAAATGTGTTAAGCAGTACTCTTCATTGGCCTGTAAAGACTGGTATAAAAACATTCGCGCGCGATCATGATGGCCTTGTTTAAGCTCTAGTTGCGCTAGATTAGTGAGCGCACGATGGCGATTTTTATATTCCAAATTACTTAATGCTTTGTTGTAAAGCTCGCGGCCTAAAGTAAATTCATTGTTTTCCACAACAAGGTTAGCCAAGTTGATATAGGCATCAGAGTATGTGGGGTCTAATGCAATCGCACGTTCTAATTCCCGTTTTGCATCTTCTCTTTTTCCGTAAGCGAAATACGCCAAGCCCAAGTGGTTGTGGGCAATGGCATTTCTATCGTCTAGTTGAACGGCTTTTCTTAAATCTTCTACAGCCTGCGCATGGTCACCGCGAAGCAGCGCCTCGGTGCCAATGTTAGAATACATTTCTGATTTTTCTTTTGGCGATTTATCTGCACTCTTTTTTAGTGCACACCCACCGAAAGCCAATAAAGAGAGACTGGTCAGCGTAATTAGAGCCTTAATTCTGGTGGTAACACTGTGATTTAATCGGTTGTGGTGGTGGTTTGTCATTGTAAGCGTCCTTATCACTCTATAACTCTCGCGGTAAGTCTTGCTGTAAGTCACTCTGAAATATCTCAATTACATTTAATGGTAAGGTAACCATTAAGTTGGGGCAAGTAATAGCTCTTAGTGAACGCGCTCAAACAAGTTTTTGATTTCAGGCATATAGGGTGCATTACA
>CAZYPH010000049.1:6590-6995 GCA_964649095.1 uncultured Oligoflexia bacterium
ATAATATAGTAGTTAAGATATATAAATCATAACGCGGCGTGTTTTAAATATGATAATCAATATATATCGATCTAGTTTAGTATCACACAGCATTCAATATGATAGGTTTGCGGAAACATATCAATCAAGTGCAACGCCTGTAGTGTTTTAGATCGGAAATTTTCCAAGTCGCGCGAAAGAGTGCTCGGGTCACATGAGAATGCTAGAAACGAACTTACAGGCAAAGCCGATAACAACGCCACGGAATGCTCTAGTCCCGCTCGGGGGGGGTCCGCCACTACGATTACTTGTAAATCTCTATTCTCCTGATTGGATAGAAAGAATTGGTCTCGCAAAAACGCCTCTACTTCTTGTTGAACAATCAGGTGGCGGACAAAGCTTAGTTTTTCAAGTTTTGCATTGGGG
>CAZYPH010000049.1:7005-11165 GCA_964649095.1 uncultured Oligoflexia bacterium
TAGCGGTGCATTGTTCGTATCTTTGTTTTTGGAGCTGCGCATCTCGGCCTTGAAGTCTGCTGGCGAGATTCCATGGTTTGCTGTGTCGACCGAAATCACTAGGGTGTTGGAGTGTTGCAGCGACTCATCTTGCAGGATGCGTCGTAACAGATTTCCTCGGCCACCGTATAAGTCTAGCACTATCGTTTGAATATTAGGTGGTGTTGTTAAGAGTTTCGTCTTTAAGTTGTCATAAACAATGTTTTGCATCACCGCGTTTTGCTCGTGGTTGATTTGCACAAATCCGTCGCTACTGTGGCGACGGTCGACAACGGCACGAATAGGTGACTGGTCGTCATAGTGAGTCCACTCAATTTTATGGGTGTCGGTAACGAGCGTTTTTCCATCGCGCAAACTTTGATCAAGTCTTCGCCACTCTGCTTGTATGGCGGGGTGTGCAATAGCACAGGTCTGTGTGTAAGCAATAGTGCGTGTATGTTCGACAAAGAAGCCTACGCCGTGTCGATCATAACGTGCTTGCACGCGCCGTCGATAGTTCCAGGGTGAGTGGGCTTTGTGTAGAACAGTATTGGGCGCAGCTGACAGCCCTAGGCCTTTTTGAATAAAACGCTCTAAAACAAGTTTCTTTTCTTCAATCTGCGTGTCGTAGTTCAAGTGTTGCCATTGGCAGCCGCCGCATGTGGAAAATACCGGGCATTGCGGCTCAACGCGTCCAGGAGAGGGCTCAAGAACACGCACAAGTTGCGCGCGTAAAAAACGCTTTTCGACTTGTGTAATTCTCACAATGGCCGTTTCGGCAGGAGCCCCACCGCTAATGAATACAGCGATTTTTCCCACTCCCTTTTCAGAGTTGTGATCTGCGTCAGGGTAGTCAACGCGAGCTATACATTCATTGCCAAACAACATGTGTTCTGTGGTGACAGTTAATTCTTGATCAATAGAAAACGGTAGTGCGGATTTTGTATGGCCCATTATTTTACTGATAGTTCTCTTTGGTCTACTAAGCTAGTGTAGTGTCAGATAGAATTTATGGCTAAACCAAAAAATATACGAAATTTTTCAATTATCGCTCACATTGACCATGGCAAATCGACCCTGGCTGACCGTTTAATAGAACGCACGGGCACGGTCTCTTCACGTGAGATGGAAGCTCAGTATCTCGACAACATGGACATTGAAAAAGAGCGTGGCATTACCATCAAAGCTCAGACGGTACGCTTGAAATACAAGGCCAAAAACGGTGAGCAGTACGAGTTCAATTTGATTGATACGCCGGGACACGTAGACTTTACTTATGAGGTTTCTCGAAGTTTAGCCGCCTGCGAAGGGGCTATCTTAGTGGTCGATGCGTCGCAAGGGGTTGAAGCGCAAACCTTGGCCAATGTGTATATGGCCTTAAATAACAACCTAGATATTCTGCCAGTAATAAATAAAATCGATTTACCGTCGGCAGAGCCTGAGCGCGTGCGCAAAGAAATTGAAGATGTCATTGGTATCGATGCCTCGCATGCAGTGTTGGCGAGTGCAAAGTCAGGAATTGGTATCGATGAAATTCTTGAGGCCGTTGTAACGTATTTTCCTCCACCAAAAAATGAAGACGATAAACCATTGCGTGCCCTAGTGTTCGATAGTTGGTTTGATTCGTATCAGGGCGTCATTACGTTAGCGCGGGTGTTTGATGGTAAAGTGAAACGTGGTGATCGTATTCGCTTAACCCACGCCGGCAAAGAGTTTGAAGTGCAGAAGCTTGGTGTGTTTGCGCCGAAGTTTCGCGAAGTCGATACGCTCTCTAGTGGTGAGGTCGGTTGTTTTATCTGCGGCATAAAAGATGTGCGTGATGCGCGTGTGGGCGATACAATATCAGACGCGACAGTGCCTGGCTTGGAGCCTTTGGGTGGGTTTCAGGAAGTGAAGCCGATGGTATTTTCTGGCCTTTATCCGATTGATGCTGATGAATACAATGATTTGAAAGATGCCCTTGAAAAACTACGGCTTAACGACTCCGCCTTTACGTTTGAGCCCGAAACTTCGAGTGCATTAGGGTTTGGTTTTCGTTGTGGTTTTTTGGGTTTATTGCACATGGATGTCGTTCAAGAACGTTTAGAGCGTGAGTACAATCTTAATCTCATTACCACCGCGCCTTCTGTTATTTATAAAGTTAAAAAGACCGACGGCGAAGAGCTTGTAATCGATAACCCCTCAAAACTTCCGCCGGTAGTAAAGATTGAAAAAATTGAAGAGCCTTATATTCGCCTCACATTGCATTTGCCCAACGAATACGTTGGTAACGTGATTAGTCTTTGTGAAGATCGCCGTGGTGTTCAAGTTAAACTCGATTACGTTACGTCGGAACGTGTGACGTTAGAATATGAAATGCCGTTAGCCGAGATGGTGTTTGATTTCTTTGACCGTCTAAAAAGTGTCACAAAAGGTTATGCCAGTATGGACTACGAGTTAATCGGTTATCGTGAAGGCGATATGGTGAAACTCGACATCTTGATAAATGGAGAGCAGGTCGACGCATTGTCACTAATGCTCCATCGCACGAAGGCCCAAACGCGTGGACGTGAGTTGGTTAAAAAAATGAAAGAACTCATCGAACGTCAAATGTTTGAAGTGGCGATTCAAGCTGCAATTGGTGCAAAAATTGTGGCGCGTGAATCGCTTGGCGCACTTCGTAAAAACGTGACAGCAAAATGTTATGGCGGTGATATTTCTAGAAAACGCAAATTGCTTGAGAAGCAAAAAGAAGGCAAAAAACGCATGAAACAAATTGGAACGGTAGAGATTCCGCAAGAGGCGTTTTTGGCCGTATTGAAGGTAGAGTAAGGTCTATTAGATAAAATGTTTACGAAGAGCCTTTTCGAAAAATTAAAGTCGTTAGCGTTAGTTTATTTGGGTGTTTTGATTTTAGGAATTGTCGCCGCAGCGCTTCTTCGTTCTTACGTTGTTGAATTTTATCAAGTGCAGTCTGATGCGATGGTGCCATCGCTTTTTCCTGGTGAGCGTGTGGTGGTGCTGCACCAATTTAATCGCGAAAAACTAGCTCGGGGCGATGTTGTAGTGCTGCACTTGGCCAATGACCCTTCACGTGAGTTTGTAAAACGCGTCGTCGGGTTGCCCGCTGACCGCGTGGCCTTGCAACAGTATCGCCTTTCGGTGAACGGCAAAGTGATCAGTGGCGATCCACTTTCAACTGGTAGTTTGCAGTTTTTTACGGAAACATTTGAGCAGAAAGTATTTCGTGTGCAGTGGTCTGATGCCTCGACCGATTTCAGTGTTGATGTGCCGAAGGGCCATGTGTTTGTTTTAAGTGACTCGCGCACGACGGGGCAGGATAGTCGCCAGTGGGGGTTTGTTCGATTGGAACAAATCTCAGGTAAAGTACAGTACGTAGTGCGTGCCGCGGAACATGCAGATGCTATTCGTAAAACAGGTTGGTTTCTTCCTCTCTAACTGGAACTTGACTTGAAATGAAGGGCTAGGGGTTGATCTCATGGTCTCAATAAAACAAGATACTGGTGTCGATTCTAAGTCTAAGGCCTCTTCAAAGGCCTCTAATGATAGCTGGTATCGGCAGAGCCTAATTAATGCTCAAGACCTTTCCGCAAATCGTGCCCTAGATGTTTTAGTGCGAGCCGTTGAATTAAAAAAGCTTTGGGCTAGCTGGCGTGGTTCCGAATTCCCACGGCAGTCTCTTAAGGGCCGCACAATAGTAAATTTATTTTTTGAGGCCAGTACACGAACACGATCGTCCTTTGAATTAGCCGTGCAACGTTTGGGCGGGCATATTTTAAATGTTTCATCCGAGGGTTCATCGGTTGTTAAGGGCGAAACATTATTTGATACTGCTCAAAATTTAGAGGCGATGGATCCTGATTTATTAGTATTGCGACATGCTTCTGCTGGTGCCCCGTTGCAGCTGTCTCGTCGAATAAAAATTCCGATAATAAATGCTGGAGATGGTTTTCACGAACACCCTACGCAGGCTCTTTTAGACGCGTTTACGATCTGCGAAAAAAAGGGGGTTCCTCTTCGCGCAGGTAGTGCGCCAGAGTCTTTATTGTCTGGGTTGTCGGTTGCCATCGTGGGTGACATTGCCCACTCTCGGGTAGCGCGCTCCAATATCTATTTACTTCAAAAATTAGGTGCTCAGGTAG
>CAZYPH010000049.1:11175-15322 GCA_964649095.1 uncultured Oligoflexia bacterium
TTCTGTTAGTCACCACCTACAAGAATGCCTTCCGAAGGTAGATGTCGTTATGCTCTTGAGAGTTCAGTTAGAGCGTCAAAATCAGATGCAATTTCCCTCGTTAGGTGAGTATTCCAAGTTTTGGGGATTACATGGTCAGACAGCACAATATCTTAAGTCTGACGCGGTGATCATGCATCCGGGGCCTGTAAATGAAGGCGTCGAGATTTCACAAGAAGTCGCGCAGGGGCCGTATTCCTTAATTTTGAATCAAGTGTCGAACGGCGTACTGGTTCGTATGGCTTTGATGGAACTTATTTTGGTAAATTAGGAAGCTATGAAAACGACTTTTCGCAGAGCCGAATCAGATTCTGAGAATTCTCATCTTTTAAAAAATATTCATATAGTTGATCCGCTATGTAATCGTGACGAAATCTGCGACGTCTGGATTGACGACGGATTGATTAAAGCCATCGACCAACCAAACCAGATCAAACCCCCGGCAACTATACACACCATTGATGGCACAGGATGCCATCTCATGCCTGGTTTTGTCGATGTGCACGTCCATTTGCGCGAGCCTGGACAAGAATACAAAGAGACTATTGGAACAGGCACCATGGCAGCCGCGGCTGGTGGTTTTACTACCGTGTTGTGTATGGCTAATACAAATCCGGTGAACGACAATCCATATGTAACTTCTTATATATTATCGCAGGCCGAAAAATACTCTTACGTCCGCGTATTGCCGATTGGCGCCCTTTCGAAAGGTCTTCAAGGCAAAGAATTGGCCGAAATTGGCAAGATGAAGGCGGCTGGCATTGTGGCCGTGAGTGATGATGGCATGCCCGTAATGAATAGCTACCTTATGCGAAAGGCGCTGGACTATTGCAAGACGTTTGGACTAGTCATCGTCTCGCACGCCGAAGATGCGCATCTAGTTGGTCAGGGTGTGATGCATGAAGGCTACCACTCGAACTGTTTGGGTTTGCGTGGCATTCCAGCAGAGAGCGAAGAGATCGTTGTCGCGCGCGATATCGCACTATCAAGATTAACCGGTGGGGCTGTTCATTTTGCTCATCTCAGCACGAGGCAAGCTTTAGATCATGTTAGGCGCGCTAAGGCTGCGGGTCTTAAGATCACTTGCGAGGTTACACCACACCACCTGATGTTTACCGATGAAGATGTGGGTAATTACGATTCTAATTTTAAGATGGCTCCGCCCTTACGCACAAAAGAAGACGTCGCTTTTTTGCGTGAGGCCTTGGGTGATGGCACGATTGATTGCGTAGCTACTGATCATGCCCCGCATGCCATGCGAGATAAAGACGTGTTATTTGAATTTGCCTCCAATGGCGTTGTCGGACTTGAAACTGCGTTTTCTGTCGTGTTTGACCTCTTTCAAAAGAAAATTCTGACGTTAAAACAAGTGGTCGAAGTTTTAAGCGTGCGTCCATCAGCGATTTTTAATTTACCGCAAGCGCGTTTAGCCGTAGGTGACCGTGCAGACTGTGTGATTGTAAATTTAGCGCAATCACGCTCAATCGATGCGAGAGGCTTGCACTCCAAAAGTAAAAATAGCCCATTTTTAGGCAGAAAGATGGCTGCCGTAGTGCAGGCCACATTTGTCGGAGGCGTTAATGTCTTTCAAGTGGAGTAGGTTGGAGTGCCAATGAACTTATCTGAAAAACTACAGAAAATAGCTACGGGTTCTACGCATAAGCTAGTTTTAGAAAACGGCACGGAGTTCCCTGGGTACGGTTTTGGCGCACTTGCTAATGGGTCGCAGCTTACGCAGTCTGAATGCTACGAAGTTGTTTTTAATACCTCGATGGTTGGTTATCAGGAGGTGATTACCGACCCTAGTTACCATCGACAGATGGTGGTCATGACGTACCCTCACCAAGGGAATTACGGCCTCAATAGTACCGATGTCGAGTCGCGTGATGGGCGTCCACAGTTGGCCGGATTCATTGTCCGTGATTTTACCGTGCGACCGAGTAACTTTACTTCTGAAATGGATTTAGACCAGTATTTAACCCACCACAATATTCCGGCGTTGTTTGGCGTTGACACCCGCCAGCTCACAATTGAACTACGCACCGCAGGTGTCATGCGTGGGGTTATTGCCGCAATCTCTACCGATGCTCGTAGCATTGCATGGAAAGCGTCGTCTACGAACCACATGGCCGAGGTGTCGACAAAACAACCATATTGGTACGCAAAAACAGGTCGAGCTCCACTCGTTGCGGTTTTGGATTTTGGTGTAAAAACAAATTTATTGCGTGAGTTACAAAGGCGCGGGGTGGATATTTTAGTGATGCCCCACAATAGTTCGGCCGAAGCCATTCTTGCAGAAAAGCCCGCAGGTGTATTTTTATCGAATGGCCCTGGTGACCCTGCTGTGGCTACCAATGTCGTAGCGCAGATTCGTTTATTGCTCGGAAAAGTACCTATTTTTGGTGTTTGTATGGGCCATCAATTATTGGGAATGGCATTAGGTGGAAAAACCTACAAAATGAAGTTTGGGCATCGCGGCATTAATCAGCCGGTCCAAAATTTAAAAACAGGGGCGGTAGAAATTTCGTCTCACAATCATGGATATGCTGTAGATGTGGCCGGTTGGGATTCTAACCTGGTCACTTTGACGCACATAAACCTAAACGACCGCACGTGCGAGGGTATTAGCGCAGAGCGTCTGAAGGCATTTTCTGTTCAGTACCATCCCGAATCGGCTCCGGGTCCACATGATTCTGGGTATCTCTTTGATGATTTCATAAAACTTATTCATACTAATTAGTATGTACCAAACTTATCTTGAGCCCGTCATAAAGCAGTACACCACCGGTGAGTATTACGAAGAGCTATTTAAAGCGAAGCAGGAGTACTTCGATCGTGCAGGTGTGGTCTACGAAGACGACTCCGAGTTTGAATCGCGAATGAATATTTTTTTAGATTGGTATCTTTTCGATCGCGAGTTGCCATCGCTTGATTTGCCGCCCATTCGCATCTTTTTTAGAAATAATCGTGAAACGTTGTCGCCAGATGATCAAAAAATCTATGAAGATTTTTGTAGCACCGTACACTCTATTTTCGAGCTCTCAAAAGTGGGTAAAGACTTTGTTAAAGTCGATGACCTGTTTTCAAAGAAAAGCTATCAAGTTCAGATAGACCACCTCAAACAAGGCTTCGTGAAGGGTGATATTTTTGAGGCTCGATTGATTCCATTTCGTGGAGTTTTTGAATTCTCTAACGGTTTTTGTTTTCACCCCGTTGAAATGGAAAAGTTCATTCTTGGTGAGATAAAAAAAGTGCGTAACCAAGACAAATCCCGCCAAACGAAATTGATTTTGCAATTGGCCGCGATGAAGCTCAAACACGTTCGATACCAGCACATCAATATTAAGCACATTTATTCTTTTAACGATAAGATCTAGATTGCTTCTCAAACTAAAAGACAGTAACAATGGCCCGTTAATTTACCCCTTTGGAGTGGTGTACAATCAATGGCATATCCCGTGAGCAGTAGCAGTATTCGAATGTGGCAAACCGAAGACGCCCTAAAATTATATAATATTGAAAACTGGGGTCTTCAGTACTTTGGCATTAATAAGTCTGGAAATCTAACCGTCCAGCCAAAGCAGAGTCATAATCAGCCGTTAGATCTCAAATTGATTGTGGATGATATTTTAGCGCGTGGAATTAAACTCCCCGTTTTGATTCGCTTTCAAGACATCTTGAGACACCGTGTAGTAGCGCTGAACGAAGCATTTCGAAAAGCGATTGAAGAGCACAATTATCAGGGGCGGTATCAAGGTGTGTACCCCATCAAAGTCAATCAATTGAGAGAGGTCGTGGAAGAAATTCTCGATGCCGGCGCACCCTATTGTTACGGCCTCGAAGCAGGCTCTAAGGCTGAATTGATAGCTAGCATTGCCATGAACACCAACCCTAATTCGCTGATCCTTTGTAACGGTTACAAAGATTACACAGTGATTAAGACGGCACTACAAGGCATCAAATTAGGAAAAAAAGTTTTAATTATTGTCGAAAAACTGTCTGAGTTAGATCAGATTTTAAAAGTCGCTCGTGAACTGAATGTTCGTCCGAATATTGGCATACGCGCTAAGCTTCAAACTCGCGGTTCTGGTAAGTGGGAAAGCTCTGG
>CAZYPH010000050.1:0-15305 GCA_964649095.1 uncultured Oligoflexia bacterium
GACCCTGTAACGCCGCCAACGACCCCCGCACCTGCCGCCGACTCAACCCCACCTAGCACTGTAGAGATGTCGGAACCGGCGCCCGTTTCGGAAGAATAATATTGAGAGAGCTTTTGTTGGTACACCACTTGCTTCGAGTGTTCGTACTATGCAAAAAATTAACTCAATTAAGGCGTCTATTTATCTCAGTCACTTACCTAACAAGTTAAGTTTTAGCCCCGCTTTGGCCAAAAACGCTCCTGGTATTTCGCAAGTAGTCGGGTCGATCGAACAGATCGAGGCCCAATTGCAATCATACCCTTCAACTCAAAACATCGATTGGCAAAAATTATTTACCACCACACGAGAGGCCACCGAACACACCTTAGAGTTTTGTAAACAGAAGCATCTTAGTGTCATTTCTTATTTTGATGCCGACTACCCTGCACGCCTACGCCACCTCAACGATAGTCCGTGGACCTTATACGTTTTAGGAAGTCTTCCGCAAAACCAACCAACACTGTCTGTTGTCGGATCTCGCACGCCGGATGGTTATGGTCAGAGGCTCATTTATGATATTCTCACGCAGCTTGATGCTTCGTGGAACCTACAACACGATTTGCAAATGGTCAGTGGCTTTGCCCGAGGCATTGATGCCTTGGCTCACCAACGAGCCTGCGCAATGGCATTAAAAAATTTTGCAGTTTTAGGTTCTGGTCACGCCCATCTCTATCCAAAACACCGTGACCCTCTTGATAATGCTATTTTAGATGCGGGTGGTGGCCTCCTATCTGAATTACCTCCCCACGCTCCACCCACAAAGTGGCAATTTCCATGGCGAAACCGCATCATTGCGGCCTTGGCCGATGTGCTTTGGGTTGTGCAAGGCCAATACACGTCAGGTACACGTTCGACCGCGGTACACGCCCTTAATTTAGGTAGAACGGTCACCAGTAGCCCTGGCGAAATTACGAACCCATTGAGTCAACTTCCACACCAGTTAATTAATGACGGTGCCCATCTCATTTCAAATGGCGCGGAGCTTAAACAACTCCTACAGGCCAACTACCGGCCACCAGAGCCAAACCCAGAGAATCCACGCTGAAAAATTGACAATACCGAATGTTTCCTAAAATAATTGGGGCATGCCAAAAGCTAAGAAGACCCCCGCCAAATCCGCAAAAAACGAAAAACCAAAAAAGTCTGCTACTGGAAAAAAACAAGGTTTAGTCATAGTGGAGTCTCCTAGTAAGGCGAAAACCATTCAAAAATATCTAGGCCGGAACTTTATTGTAAAGGCGAGCGTGGGTCACATAAAAGACCTTCCTAAATCGCAGCTTGGCGTCGACTTAGATCACGACTTTAAGCCCGTCTATCAAACAATCAAAGGCAAAGATAAAGTCATTGAAGACCTTAAGGAAGCCGCTGAAAGAGTCGATGCGGTTTATTTAGCCCCCGATCCCGATCGCGAAGGGGAGGCGATTGCTTGGCACATCGCTCAAGAGATGCCAAAAAAAATGGCGAAGGTCACCAAACGGGTTTTGTTTAACGCGATTACTAAAGCGTCAATTTTAGAGGCCCTCAATCACCCGATTGACCTAGATGTGCGCAAGTTTCACAGTCAGCAAGCCCGTCGTATTTTAGACCGTTTAGTGGGTTATAAGATTTCACCGCTCTTGTGGGATAAAGTCCGAAGAGGGCTCTCTGCTGGGCGCGTCCAGTCTGTTGCCGTAAAAATGATCGTAGACCGCGAATCAGAAATTAAAAAATTTAAGGCTGAAGAGTATTGGACGATCGATCTCAAATTTCAAAAAGACCAGAAACCATTCATCGCTAAATTGGCGAAAATCAATGGTGAAGATCCCGTACTACCTAATGAGGCCACAGTCCGAACATTGGTGCAAAACACACAAGACGCCCCTTTTGTAGTGTCAAAAGTCGAAACAAAAGAACGCTCTCGTAAACCATTAGCACCGTTTAACACCTCAAAACTTCAACAAGAGGCCTCGAGCAAATTCGGTTTTTCTGCGAAAAAAACTATGACGATTGCGCAAAAACTCTATGAAGGTATTGATCTCGGCGAGTTTGGTACGCACGGATTAATCACCTATATGAGAACAGACTCCGTGCGCATTATCCCCGAAGCTATTACCGAGGTGCGCGCTTATATTGAAAAAAATTGGGGTACTACGCATTTACCGTCCGAACCGATCGTTTATAAATCACGCAAATCGGCACAAGATGCGCACGAAGCGATCAGACCTACGTCGTTAGAGTTCCACCCCAGTATTGTAGAAAAAGCGGTCGATCGCGACGAGTTTAGACTGTACCAATTGATATTTAATCGGTTCGTCTCATGCCAGATGGCTAATGCCGTTTACGACCAAACATCTATGGAACTTACTGCAGTAAATACAGCAAAAGAAACTGTTCTAGCCCGCGTCAGTGGCTCAAAATTAAAGTTTGCAGGTTTTACTGCCGTCTATGAAGAAGCCGTTGAAGAATCGACAGACGACCATTCGAAAGAAAGCTCACAAGAACTACCCGATCTCACTCTTAGCGAAAGCTATCGAGCCAATGAGTTTTTACCAAAACAACATTTTACGCAGCCACCGCCAAGATTTTCAGACGCCTCGCTCGTGAAAGCACTTGAGGAAAATGGCATTGGTAGACCATCAACGTATGCGGCCATTTTAAGTAATATTCAAGATCGTGAATATGTTGAAAAACGTGAGAACCGCTACTACCCAAGCGAATTAGGCATCGTGGTTACCGACCTACTTGAAAAAGCGTTTCCAGATATTATGAACCTCGAATTCACTGCTGCCATGGAAAATAAACTAGACGGCATTGAAGAGGGGAATACCGACTGGGTTGATATGATGCACGAGTTTTGGACGCCATTTTCAAAGACCTTAGAGCGGGCGAAGCTCCAGATGAAAGACATTAAGAGTCAGGAGATTCCAACCAAATTCAACTGTGAAAAATGCAACGCCGTTATGGTGATTAAGTGGGGCAAATTAGGCCAGTTTTTAGCCTGTTCAAATTACCCCGATTGCAAACAAACAGCTGATTTCAAAAAAGATGAACATGGTGAAATCTATATATTAGAAAAACAAAAGAGCGGAAAACAGTGTCAAAAATGTAACGCTGAAATGCTAATAAAAGAGGGTAAATTTGGTAAGTTTTTAGCCTGTGAACGTTATCCGGAATGCAAATCAACCGAGGCGATTACCATTGGTGTGCATTGTCCGACCTGCAAAGAGGGTGAAATTACTCAACGCATGTCGCGATTCAAGCGTTTTTTCTACGGCTGCAACCGCTATCCGAATTGTACCTTTGCATCTTGGGATAAACCCGTGGCACGTGCATGCCCCACATGCCACTATCCCATTTTGCTGGATAAAAACACCAAACGCGACGGCCACTATTTCAAATGCGGCAACAAAGAATGCGATTATCGTGAACAACAAGAAGATGTTGCAGAAGAAAACACAGCCGCTCAGGCAGCTACAGCCTAATGAATAGATGCGCTCAATTTCAGTACAACGTAAGCCACGCGTCGAAGTAGTTTTTGCGTGAGTTGTTTGAGTGCCTCTTGATTTTGCTGGTCGACACCTAGGTGCAATCCGGCAAGATTGTAACGAGGGTCCGTCTCAATATTAAAACTAGCGTCTTGTGACCACGCTGCATTAAACCCATCGCGGGTTAGGGCATCTAATTTTTTTGCTTCGCTACTCGAATACAAGCCAATTACTTTTAACCACTCCTGTAAAGTGACTTCTGACAAAGGCACGGCGCCAGACCAACCATTTGGCATGACGTGATCTAAGGCGTCTTTAAAAGCAACGTCTACTTGAGAATCATAATGTCCTAAGTTTGATTGCTCTAAAGATTGCAGAGCATAATCTTCAAACATGGCATGACGATTCATCATAAGCTGTAACGTTTCTGCTTTGATCTTTTCTTTCTGATTCGAAATCAAGTACTTGATATAAAACCAAGTACTCGCCGACGGTACCGCCTGTGCATGATAGGGTTGCCCGAGGTCTTCTAGGTAGTGGAATGCCCAACCTAAAAATCGGAAGGCCCAATACGTATCACCTACCTGTCGGGCTAAATAGGAAAGATTTATAAATAAAAACACTCGAGCTGGTAAAAACGACTTTGCTAAAAATGGCGCCGCCTTTTTAGATAAAAACCCTTCATTCTGAAACCAGGTATGAATTGGGGCTTTTGAACTTTCGCCAGTCATACGGCCATAAGGCAATCGCCCTAATGGATGTCCCGCTACAACAGTCCCATCGTCACGGTCATGGAACAAATCAAAATCAAAATTCCAATCAGGCTAATCCGAAGCGGTAGCCACAACTTCTATGAAAGTCTCACCAGATTGCTTAGCATCGTAGTAAATTTTAGCCCAAGTCGACTTTGGCGAGGTACCCCAAAATAGATCTTTACGATTATCAAACCAAACAATGTTCTCTTCGGCAGACTGGCTTCTCTTCGGTGTGGCTGCTTTTATGATTAATGGAAATACTGCCCGAGGCGCCAACAATGCAGCTTTTGCAAAGTCTAGTTCGGTCAATGGTAGATTAGTATTCTCTGTCGGCTCAAAATTTGGCACCACCACTGGGCCGATGTTCTGTAAAATTATATAGTAATTTTTAAATATATTATTCCAAGAATGCTTGATGGCCGATGAGGCCCCTGCAACCTGCTTTAAAAATACTGATAACGATCTTGGTTTTGTAACACACGATGTGTCCCGTAAGGCGTACTTGGTAACCGCATAATGCAAGGTCCAAGCACCGCTCTTTACGGGACTCAACAACAAAACAACCGCAACAAATACCAAAAACCCCAGGCGCCTTATGGGAACAATCCCCGCAACAACATCGCCTTATTAAGTCGCTCTACCCCAGTAATTAAGGCAGCTGTTTTCATGTCGTTTGTTTTATAGTGCTGCATGCACGCCAATACACGATTGAATGCGCTAACCATTGAAACTTTGAGTCGTGAATTCACTTCGTCTTCAGTCCAGAAAAAGCTCTGTAACCCCTGTACCCATTCAAAGTACGAAACAATTACTCCGCCCGCGTTACACAAAACATCTGGAATAATAAACATGCCCTTTTCGACTAATACTTTGTGCGCACTAGCCGTAATGGGTCCATTGGCGCCCTCGGCGATAATACGCGCGTTTACTTTGTCGACGTTATGCGACGTAATTACCCCGTCGATCGCAGCAGGAATTAAAACATCTACTGGGATCGCTAATAAATCTTCATTTGAAATGGGCTCAGCTTCTGGGAAGCCTTTGACTCCACGATGTTTTTTTACATATTGCAGCAAGGCAGGAATATCTAAACCATTTTTATTGTACACAGCACCCGAAACGTCACCAGCGGCTACCACTTTACAGCCCAGCTGATGCATCTCTTCCGCAGCAACGGCTCCTACTTTACCAAAGCCATGTACTGACACTGTGGTACTAGTGCCCAATTTCATATTCAAATGTTTAGCCGCTTCGACCACAGTATAAACAACGCCGCGACCGGTGCTTTCAGCGCGCCCTAAACTACCGCCAATTTCAACGGGTTTACCGGTTACAACACCTGGAATAGCATAGCCGCGTTCTTGTGAATACGTGTCCATCATCCAGGCCATGGTCTGCCCGTCAGTTCCAACGTCGGGCGCTGGAATGTCTTTATCAGGGCCAATAATCATATTGATCTCGGTGGTGTAACGCCGAGTGAGTGCCTGCTTTTCTAAACGTGATAATAGAGTTGGGTCTACACGAATACCGCCTTTTGCACCTCCGAGCGGCAATCCCACTAACGAACATTTGAACGTCATCAACATAGCCAACCCTGCAACCTCTGAAAGGGTGACATCTTGATGATAACGAATGCCGCCCTTACCGGGCCCGAGTGACATGTTGTGTTGTACTCGATACCCTTCAAACACACGAATGGTGCCATCATCAAGGCGGATTGGAACACTGACAATCAAGGCACGTTTAGGCGATTTCAATCGTTCACAGATATTCGGATCCAAACGCATTACATTTGCCGCTTCCTCTAATTGCAAAACCGCATTTTTATAAAGCGCGCTATCACTCCAAATGCCTGAGCTAAATTCGTTATTCTTGGAAACCATATTTCCATTTTGTGTGCTCATAAACTAAGGGTGCCTCCCAAAAAAATATCTATTTGTTAAAAACTAACTCTGGCGTGCTGAAATTCCAAGTTCCTTAAGCTTCAACTGCAGACCTTTGCGGGATAAACCTAATTTTTCAGCCGTTCGCGTGACATTGCCGTCATTTTCTTGCAACGCACGTTCAATAATTTCTTTCTCCAACGACTGTGTTTGACGTTTAACAATGTCTTTAAACGGTGCGCCACTCTCGAATGCCAGCACGGCAGGGCTTGATGACGCACTGCAGTTAGAGTCGCTTTTATCCTGATTCTGCAGCTCAATCGGAAGATCTGCACACTGCAAGATATTGCTTTCAGACATCAAGACGGCTCTCTCTAAAACGTTCTCTAACTGTCGAATATTTCCAGGCCAATTGTAACGAATTAGTGATTGCAAGCAATGTGGGTGGAGCGTTTCGATTCGTTTGTTTAGACGTTCATTAAATTTGCGCACAAAGAAATATATAAGATCTTCTATATCTTCACGTCGTTCTCGAAGTGGTGCCAAATGAATAGGTACGACGTTAAGTCGATAAAAGAGATCTTCGCGGAAATGACCGTCTCGAATCTCTTTTGTAAGATCTTTATTAGTCGCGGCAATCAACCGCACATTGACTTCTACAGTATGCAGGCCGCCCACGCGCTCAAACTCTTGCTCTTGCACGACGCGTAAAAGCTTAACCTGCATTTCAAGTGGCATATCAGCTACTTCGTCTAAAAACAGGGTGCCTTCGTTAGCCAATTCAAAACGCCCTGGCTTAGAGTTGACGGCGCCGGTAAAAGCGCCCTTTTCGTATCCAAATAATTCACTTTCTATCAGTGTTGAGGGAATAGCAGCACAGTTGATACGAACAAATGGCCTATTGGCGCGGTCTGAATTTCGATGAATTTCCTGGGCCACAAGTTCTTTTCCAGTCCCTGATTCCCCGGTAATAAGCACCGTTGAGGGTGAAGCGGCAACTTTATGAATAACCTTTAAGACCTCTTGCATCTGTGTGCTCTTGCCCACCAAGATCGACTGAGGCAACAACGTATCGGTTTGAATCGTCTCAGGTTCTTTATTGCGCAATAAGAATGTATTGTAGGCTTTTTCTACAATGACTTTGATTTCATTCTGATCAAACGGCTTTGTAATATAATCAAACGCACCGAGCTTTAAAGCTTCGACAGCGCTCTCTACCGTGCCAAAAGCGGTCATAATTACAATTGGCACATCTGGGCGCAAACTTTTGACATGCGATAAGATTTCTAAACCAGTCATTTCCGGCATCTGAAGGTCGGTCAAGATAACAGCATAATCATCTGCCGCCTTCTGAAAGGCTTCAAATGCCAACAGTGGTGAATTGAATACTTCCACAGAAAAACCAAGCTTCTTGCCTAGTTTCTCTAAGATTGTTTGCACGACAAACGTAAGATTCTTTTCATCATCCAGAACCAGAACTTTTCTTTGTAGAGCCATAGAATGCACTATATCGGCAAAAATATAGTAAATCGAGTTAGTTTAAGTGGTCGGTGCTCTAAGTCAAAATCAATGCCGTAACTGCCAGAATAACCGTCCGATTGCACTTCAATATGCCCACCATGCGATTCAATGATTTTTGAACAAATCGATAACCCTAAACCTGTTCCACTAGGTGAGGTCGTAAAAAATGGAATAAAAATTCGATCTAAATTTTCTCTTAAAATGCCCTTGCCGTTATCTTCTACATAAATGGCCACCTGTTTTTTTTCATTTAATACATAGGCGCCCAGTCGAACCACTCGGTCTTCAACAGCCGCCGGCGAATCATCCAATGCGACTAAAGCATTCTGGATTAAGTTGACGATGACTTGTTTAATTTTCTCGAGATCGCACATCACCTCAGGAAGAGCCCCCAAGGCCTCTGAGGTCAAGTCAAGCTCAACCCGATAACGCGAGCCCGTGCTGTAGAGGTCGACTAACCGCTCTAACAAAAATCGCAAACTAATTTTTTTTGCATTTGGCTGCAAAGGTTTCGAGTAGTCTAAAAACTGTGTCACAACACCGTTCAAGCGATCGACTTCTTCAACAATGACGTTAAATAATTTTCCCTCGGCGGCACCAATCGTTTGAGCATCCTGAATCGACGACTGCAATACCTGAGTCGCCCCTTTTATAGCGCCTAGAGGATTACGAATCTCATGTGCAAGTCCGGCGGACATCTCACCTAACGTAGCTAATCGCTCCTTCTCTCGTAGCCGTACATACACATCCATATTCTTCAACGTACGCGCAGCATGTAAAAAGAACGGATACAACACGGGCAATACGCCCCAATTGTTTAGTCCAAAACTCTGTCGCCAAGTATCTGGCGGACGCTCGGCATACAGTGCGATGAAACCAAGAACCGTCATATTATCCATTAACGGAATCGCAATATTTGCATTGAGACCCCGCATACCTTGCAACACCAGTTCATAAGCCTCACGCTGCGCGACGCTAGTTGAACGCTCCACCTCATGTTCAAGGTAGCTATCCAGAATAATTGGAATCTCGCCCCTTTTTTTCATACTCTGAAAAAATTCTACAACGGGATGCGTTGCCAACACCTCGAGCGACGAGACCGACTCATCTCCTAAACGACGAGTTCTACGGTATTTAGAGCCATCTGCACGCAGCAAATAGAATGTTGCAGATTGCACAGCCAGCACTCGTTCTAAAAAACTCAAACAAACCGCAGCGAGACCATTACTATCTAAAGTACGCGTCAACAGCGTCTGGCTCTGAGCAACCTCACGTTCAAAACTCAGATAGCTCTGGCTAAACATTTTGGTAACCGCAAAGTGGGTCAACTTCCTCAAAGGCTCAACCATCACAAGAATGATTAGCGAGGCTACAAACGTATTTAGAATAAATAACGCAGGTGAATTTTCAACCCAACCCACTAAGACAGCATAAACAAGTGTTAAACAGATACTTATAAACCCATAGACAGCAACGCGACTCAATAGCGCATTCAGATTAAGTAATCGCTGGTGAATGATCGCTTCACTGACTAAAAATAAATATAGCGACATTAATATATTTGAAATACTTGGAGTCACCTGCCCAATGAAGTCAAAATGATCCATTGACCCGGTCAGTAAAAGTATAATTGCGCCAATATATATATAGTATTTTTTATCTAATCCGATCATCGGAGCTTTTTGATTTGCAAATCGATGTGCCTTAATTTGCCAATCAACAAACATGAGGTAACAGCATGCCGCGACCAAAAAGATCGGCGCAAGAAATACAAGGTAATAGAAATACGGATTGGTTTTTAAATACGTAAGCGACAAAACGAAAAGTAAACCAATATAGACCCACACCAACCGCTCGAGCCATCGCTGAAATGGGTAATCTGTGCGAGTGAGTACTTTTATGAATCGCAAACCTACTGGCGCAAGGGCGACATGTAGAATCATGTGCACCTGATAGAAATACCCTGATAGAAATATCTTTTCTAAAAAAAACGAAAATGCCCAAGCACTTATCAGTAGGCAAGTTTTTGCAAAGGATCGAATCAATCTATTATTTAAATTTCTTGAAAGTGAGCTGATAGCCAAAGCAAAACTACTTACACTCAGGATTAACGACGACTGACCTAACAATTCCATATAATCGAACTATATCCCAACTTTCATGGGCTAGCTCGGCAGAATTTACCTAAAAGATTCTAGTCAAATTTTTGGCAGTCTTACCGAAAAGCCTCTAGATGAAGTCGCCTGAGCGTCTCGAAAAATTCTTCTTTTTCTGTCTTTTGTTAGCCTCAACGCTCTTCGGGTTTCGCATTACTGCCGACTATCAACAGTCGGGGCAAGCCGTGCGTCCGAAAATTGATAGGCAAATCGCCTCAATACCACAAGACATTACGCTTAGCGCTGCCACTCAAGAAGGCATTGTAGAAACACTATATATTCCCTGTGATGGATGGGTGCCCGAAAGTAAAAAATCAGAATCACATGCTAAAAACCTGACGCTCAATACCAGTGCTGCAAAGATTCGACTGAAGTTTGCAAAGACCTGCCAGCAAAGCAGAATCGTTCATATCGAAAATCAAGACACCAAATACACAGCAACCGTTTTTAATGGTGGCACGCAAGAAAGAATACAATCGACTGATTACATCCCTGTTAAGGGGGGGCTTAATAAATTTAGGATTGCAACAGAGAGCATTGGGCGATTAAATCAAAAACAAAATCGCCCAGATTCGATTCTATATATACAAAAAAATTAATCCTATTAATGAATCTCTAAAGAAGTCTTTAAAAACTTATCCAGAGATTTAATCTTAAAAACGACTCACTAGTACCACGACTAGAGAAAAACTGAGAGCGCTCAAACTGAGCACTGAGCGGGCCAACCAACTGTTTTGAGACATTGTAGTTAATACTTTCCGACAGCAGTCCGTAACGTACAGACATTTGTGCCGTGAGCTCGGTAAAATTTCTACTAATTCCAAAACTCAAACGTTCCGATTGTGGCGATTGCCCAGAGAGCGTTTGCCTTAAACCAATCAATTGGTAATCTAAATTAGCATCTACTAACGGTGAGGTAAGCGCCATACGCATTAGACCGGACGGTAAATCGTATCGCAATCTTGTCTGAGTGTTTCCACCAAAATTCAAAGTCGTATTCTGTAACGCTCGCTGTAGGTTTGCCACTGCAATCACGGCCTGCGCAGCTTTCTGACCGGCAGAGGCGTCGTCATCACCACTCTGAACAACCTGTGGATTAGCTGAACCACTCGACTTAGCTGATTCCATTTTTGATTTATTTTGGCGCTTTATCTCGGCCAAAGATTTTCGTGTGTAACGAGACGTGCCTTCTTTGATCGCTACTTTTTTTAACGATTTTTCGAAATTCTCTCGCAAAGTATTTTCAATATGAAATTGAACTAGGCGCTGCATCGTCCAATCGGCCAGGCCTTTTGTAGACTGCTCGTATAATTGATAATCGTTTATATTATTTAAACCATATATCTCTCGTCGTTGAAACGTATGATCGAAAGCATCGAATCGAACCTTCAATTCATCAATAACTTCTTTTGAGAAAACGGCCTCATGCAACGCGAGCGAACGCTCAGAAGCATCAACACGGTTCAAGCGATCTAGATAAGCTCCATTACGAGCTTCGGGTTTTAAATCTGATAGATTCCTACGTATAGCAGCTACTGAGCGCTGCTTTGAAAATGCTGGCAAGTGCGCCAACAAAGCGCTGGTTACCCCTAATGACCACACAAATATTCTAAAAACTTTTTTGGCTTGCGCCTCATAATACCACACAAAACACCCACCCTACTGGTAGGTATTGCATGCACAGTGCCAAGCCATGCTATAAATAGTTTTTGTTTAGTATTGATTATTACTAACGTTTTATAGACTGCAACACTCTGTAAAAAGAGGTTCTCGTCCACGCTTTAGACACCAACAAACATTCGATACAGTGTGTGTAATCTAAAAGAATTGAATGGCAATAAAACCAAGCCAAACAATAAATCCGCTTATAATCGGAATGGTCAAATTATCATCTAAATCTAGCGGAAAAAGCTCTGCCACCGAGCCTGCAAAGCCACCCAATAAAATCATTCTCAACAGATCTAAACCCTGCATACCCACAGAACTTAAATACACCCAAGTAGCTAAGGCACAGGCTACAAATCCGGCAGACGTGCCATGTAGAGACTTTCCTGGAAGAATTTGTATCGATCTATTTTTATTCAAAACACCAAAAAACGAAGCTATCGGGTCGCCTAAAGCCAAATACAGAAGACTTAACACAGCCACATCACGCGGAAAAAATGCAATCGCAAACGCTGAAGAGGCCACAAAATAAGGCATTCCACTGATACGGTTGACCTCATGGGTACGAATGAAAAAACCAAAAACTTTCATACAACGCGCATTAATAGCTGGGCACTTCAGACGAACCACTTCTAATAAAGAACCCAACATCAAAACAGGCAGTAGAATTTTTAAAGCCAAACTTCTTTCAAAACCATTTGCATACAACAATGCAATCGTTAACCCCATCGTCATGTGCCAGAGTTTACGTGCAATATGTAAATCACTTCGTGAAGGCAATGAAGCGGCCCACTCTTCTGTTAAGTAACTCTCTGATTTTAATATATTTACAGCGCTAAACAGACGAGTCAGGGCAAAGGCAAACTTATTTGTCGAAGATGAAATTTTCATACGTGACGACAAATAGAGCAAGCCGTATGCCACCCCCATCACGGCACCCTGCAAAATAATTTAAGGTATTGATTTTATTAATATAAGCACCACGCCCTCGAGTTGGCTGGTGCTAAATTAGACCAAACTGCTCCTATATAAAGCGAAGACAGCTAACCAAACTAGAAAAAAGAGCGTACTCAATTACGCAGTATCTCCAAGTCCACTTTTCGGTCATACTATTATGAAAGGGAGGTAGACAGCATGGAAGCTACTACACATCAACAACTAGATTCTGCCGAAACCAACAACATTGCCGACAATAGCCAACTAAATCAGTTACCTCATAACACCAACCATTCCAAAATCTGGGCCATTGGTGGTGGTAAAGGGGGCGTAGGTAAAAGTTTAATTGCATCGAACCTATCGATCGCTCTCGCGAGGCGCGGCAAACGTGTTTGCGCGGTCGACCTAGACTTGGGCTGCGCGAATCTACACACATGTTTAGGAGTGGAAATTCCAGAACTCACGCTGAGTGACTTTTTTTCTAAAAGAGAAGTCGACTTAAGTAAGTTGGTCGTAAAAACTCCGATTCCCAATTTATCAATTATCTCTGGTGCTCAAGATGCTATCGGCGTAGCAAACTTAAAACACTCTCAAAAAAGCAAACTGATCGAAGGTCTACGTGCGATGCCATTTGATTACCTTATCTTTGATCTTGGCGCAGGCACGGCCTACAATACTTTAGATTTTTTTCTTAGTGCAGACGTGGGCGTACTAGCCCTTCTACCCGAACCTACCAGTATCGAAAATACGTATCGATTTATTAAAAGTGCGTACTATCGAAAATTAAAAATGTCAGATGCACTTTTTGAGATTCGACCACTCATCGACATGGCCATGGATCAAAAAAATCCGCTTGGCATTAAGAGCCCTGCTGATTTGTTAAAAGAAGTTACTAAATACGACACCGAACTTGGCGAAGTTTTAAAACGTGAAATTCTGAAATTTAGCCCAAAACTCATATTGAATCAGGCGCGCACGCAAAGCGACATCGACATTGGTTTCTCGATAAAAAGTGTTTGTAAAAAATATTTTGGAATCGATTTAGAATATGTGGGCTATCTCGATTACGACGCAGCGGTATGGCAATCTGTCCGCCGGAAGCGCCCTCTAAGCCTCGATTTTCCAAACTCTAAACTTGTCAGTCTATTTGAAAAGGTTGCAAAATATTTATTAACAAAAGAGGCTGCCGATGAAAAAGCAGCGAAAGAGAACGCCGCAACAAGTTCCACTGTTGCGAACAAACAGACTACAAACCAAGCTGCAATTTAAAATAAATTTTTAAAAAGAAAATAAGTCACCATTATGTTTGAAGAAGCAAAGACAAATTACTACGACATACTTGATGTAACCCCCGATGCCACTCAAAGCGATATTCGTCAGGCATATATTCGAGCAAAGTCAGCATACTCACGCGACTCACAAGCTATATATAGTATTTTTGATATAGAAGAAGCAAAGCGCGTCGTAAGTTCGATCGAAGAAGCTTACATCGTCTTATCAAGCCCTGAGAAGCGACGTGAATACGATCGCCTGCATGGTATCTTAAAGCAATTTGATGAAGAGCTTGGAGGACCTACATCGGCAGAAGACACGGACAACATGCGTGATTTTATTTTAAAACGCGCAGCCCAGGTAAAAATGGCGAAACAATCAGGGGACAACAACAACACCGACAGCTCAGCGTCCTTTTTTTCGGATACTCCAAAATACTCATCGGTCACAGCAACATCTTTTGAATCTGATTACACGGATTCTTATCGTAATCAACGAGAAGCGGAATCCTCAACATCCTACCACTATACTTCTAGTTCTCACTCAAACACCTTGGTCAACAACGAACCGGTAGAGTCCATCCGAACATCAACCCCAAAGCGGCATGAAATCCAGGCGGCATTCGAAGTAGATCCTGCCATTGAAACTGAAATTGCAAATGAAACAGACTTTCGTGGACCGTTTCTAAAGAAAATTCGGGAATATAAAAACATTTCCCTAGACGAAATGTCTGACTTCACGAAGGTCAGTAAAGCATATCTGAGTGCTATCGAAACCGAAACGTTCCAACAGTTACCTGCTGCGGCCTATCTTCGTGGTTTTATTATTCAGATTGCTCGGGCATTACGATTGTCACCAGAGAAGACTTCAGCTGGCTATATGTCTTATTACAAGTTACGCACTCAAAAGCCGTGAATCAAAAGCTGTGAATAATGACGCCATCCCTATTGTAACGCTGACCGTTTTACCGACTGATCTGAATGCCACAATTCAAAGAGCTGATATCTACTTAGCTCAAAATGAAGCCCTTGCGTTAGCTGCAGGGCACGCATTTAGTCGTTCTCAAATTAAATTCTATATAGAAAAACGCTTAATTAAAGTGAACGGCGAGTTACTCACCAAGGCAGGCTCGCAACTTAAATCTGGTGACATTATTGAAATCACCATCCCACCAGCACAAAAGTTAGATCTTACTCCATCTCTTAATGACAACGTTCGGGTATTATTCGAAGACGAATATTTAGCAGTAGTCTATAAGCCAGCTGGCCTGTCTGTGCATCCTAGCGACACCGAAACTAATCCCACACTAGTACATGATCTGTTAGGTAGGCTAAATTATCTATCAAGCGGGCACAACACAACGTCGATCAGCCTTACGATTCGACCAGGCATCGTTCATCGTATTGATAAAGGCACATCAGGCATCTTGGTCATTTCGAAAACAGATGAAGCTCATGGATTACTAGCCAAGCAATTTAAAGACCACACTATTGAACGCACTTATAAAACATTGGTTTACGGAAAAGTTAGTAACAAACTATTTCATCACAACGGGAGCACAGGGCGCATCGTTACACCATTTGGGCGCCATCCCACCAATCGTAAAAAGATGAC
>CAZYPH010000051.1:0-15071 GCA_964649095.1 uncultured Oligoflexia bacterium
AACTTATAACAAAAACGTACTTGATTAGAAGCCTGACAGTTATGCTGCACCGATTCAAAAGCCACAGCCATGTGATAGTTTTGTATTCCTGACTCGACACTCTGAAGTTCGGTCATCTCATGATAATGCGTTGAACAAATCGTTAAACTACGGCGCTGCGCCAACTCGAGCGCTATAGCCCAGGCAAGACTTAAACCATCAAACGTGCTAGTGCCCCGCCCCACTTCGTCGACCACCACCAAAGATCGATCCGTGGCGCGACGCAAAATGGCATTCATCTCGGTCATTTCAACCATAAACGTAGAACGCGCATCGGCAATATTATCGTGCGCGCCGATACGCGTTAAGATTTGATCGACCAGACCTAACTGCATTTTTGACGCCGGCACAGGCGCCCCAATTTGTGCGGCCAACACCGATAGCGCGACCTGTCGTAACAACGTACTTTTCCCGCCCATGTTGGGGCCGGTTAATAAAACAAAACGACATGCATTGTGATTTAAATATATATTGTTTTTTACGACCGCTTCACCACGATTTTCTAAACTAGAAGCTACCATAGGGTGAAAGCCGTCAATAATATCGATTGATGCCGGTCCATCGATAATTTCGGGGTAAACGAGTGCTCGTTTCTGTCGTAAAAATTCAAACGATTGCAAAACATCTAACTCTGCCACCTGGCGCGCCAGCGTAAAAATCAACTTCGAGTATTCCTGAAACGAAGCCACATACGACCGAAACAACGCATACTCTAACTCATGGCGACGCTTCTCCGCATTCAATACGCGGTCTTCAAACTGTTTGAGCTCTTCGGTGATAAACCGCTCACCGTTTGCCGTAGTTTGTTTACGCACATAATCGAGTGGTACTTGTTTTAGGTTGGCCTTGGTAATTTCAATATAGTACCCAAAAACGCGATTGAATCGCACTTTTAGACTACTAATGCCCGTACGTTCTTTCTGTTCGGCCTCATACTGCAACATCCACTGCTCGCCGTGATCGGCTAAATCGATCAGTTCGTCTAATTCACGATGAAAACCTCTTTTAAATAGACCGCCTTCCCGCATAGATAGCGGCGGCGGATCAATCATCTCTGCCTCCAACCGACTAGCGAAATCTACTAACGATGCTGACAACAATTGATTCAAGCGATTGATAATTGCTAATGACTCTTGCTGCGCTAACGGACGTACTAACTTGACGAGCGTGGTAATCGAACGGGCCAACGTGAGCAAATCACGTGCGCCAGCAAAATTGGCCTTTGACAACGTTAGACGCGACGCCAAGCGTTCTAGATCATAGACCGAGTGCAACTCGCGACGAAGGGTCTCCAAATAACGTCCCAACGTTTCGGCCGAGCGCTGTCGTTCTTTTATGAGCGAGGCATTAAGAAGAGGTTGTTTTAACCACTCGCGCAGTAAACGAGCCCCCATCGCAGTACTGGTATAATTTAACCAACGATAAAAACTAAAATCAGAGTCCCCCTGTGGAAACACCTCTAGAGCCGAACAGCAGCCAGCATCTAACTCAAAATGATCGCGCGATTTAATCGACTCTAACGTGTGTAGGTTCTCGATCTGATGCGTACGAAAGGCTTCAAACTGATATTTAATCAACGCCCCGATCGCTACAATCAAGCCCTTGGCATCGTCTGCATTTTGATCGGCAAAATCAGGCGACAGCGCACTCAAATGTTGCATCTGAAACTGTTGTTTTAGGCATTCTAAAGCGTAATTCGTGTCAAAATAAAATTTTGGTACCGCACTCAAACGTATACTCGAATGCGTGCGCAAAAACTTATCGGTGATCAACTGATTTAATGCACGGTCAGCCTCACTAATAACCACTTCAACAATCGACTCTCGCAAAAACAGCTCTTCAAGCTTTTCTGACGTGTCACACTTACAATAGCGCCACGTACCGGTCGAGGTATTCGCTAACGTTACAAAATAGTAGTTACGACGGTGATCAAAAAAAATACTACACAACAAGGGCTCACCAACCGCTACATCAAATTCCCCATCTACGTTTGTGCCCGGTGTAACCACACGTACGACATCGCGTCTTACAATACGTTTACCACCGAGTTGTTTGACCTGCGCTGGGTCTTCTAACTGCTCACAAATAGCAACGCTATAACCATGAGATACTAATTTCTGTATATACTGCGGCGCTGAAAAATGCGGAACCCCGCACATCGCCACCGGGTCGACATCGTTTTTATTCCTCGATGTCAGAGCAATATTTAAAACCTTGGCGGCCACTTTTGCATCGTCGTAAAAGAGTTCAAAAAAATCACCCATACGAAAAAACAATAACGCCTGCGGATAACGACTCTTCACCTCATGATACTGCTGCATCAGTGGCGTCATGGTGGCGGGCTCGGCCATAGGGTTATTAATTGTTTCGAGATTGGTTTCAAGATTAGTGGCAGTCATGATTACAGACTAATTTGCCCTGCCAACTAAAGTCTGTCTAGGCTTTGTAGTCGCTGCGGACAGTCACTACTTTTAAGAGATTCGTCGTGCCATATTGTAGCGGCGGGTGCCCGGCGGTCATCACAATGGCATCGCCCTTTTGCACAAATCCTAAACGTGACGATTCTACTTCGCCAAACGTAAATACTTTTTCAATGTCTTGAGTTGGTTCAATCGATGTCGTCTGCACACCCCATACTAAAGCCAATTGCTGACGAATCGTCATACTATCACTCATCGCCAGAATCTGTGTTTGCGGACGGTACCGACTTAAAAACCGCGCGGCCTGCCCCGTATGCGTTGTACAGACAATCACTTTCGCCGAAACAGCGCGCGCCATAAGACTGGCGGCGTACTCAATAGCATCCGACACCACTTTCGAGCCCTGTTGCCAGGTCCATTTTTTGTCAAACTTCATGTTGGCTTCAACTTCAGTGATAATTTTATGCATCACCTCAACCACAAGCACCGGATGCGCCCCACTAGCCGTCTCCGCCGAGAGCATCACGGCATCAGTACCATCTAAAATAGCATTCGCAACGTCGCTCGCCTCCGCGCGAGTGGGCCGTGGGCTAGAGACCATGCTCTCTAACATTTGCGTCGCCGTAATAACGGGGCGCCCCAGCTGATTGCATTTTTCGATAATTAATTTTTGTAAAAGTGGCACTTGCTCTGTGCCGACTTCTACACCCAAATCACCGCGAGCTACCATGACGACATCAGACTCCGCTACAATCGCGTCTAGATGGGTTATGGCCTCGCGTTTCTCAATTTTTGAACAAACTAAAATTCTTTTTTTTGTTGGATTCAGACGTTTTGTTTTTTCAGCTATCAATTCTTTTAATTGAATAAGTTCATCCGCATGGCGCACAAACGACAATGCTACGTAATCAACCCCCAATTTCACGCCAAACTCTAAATCAGCAAGATCTTTTGGCGGAAGCGCCTCGACCGACAGTTTTGAGGTCGGAAAGTTCATACCTTTTTTATCTTTTAGTACTCCGCCAAACTCCACCAAACCAAAAAGCCTTGTGCCCTCTACGCGTTGAACAAGAACATCTAGATTGCCATCATCGATAAAAATATGCTCGCCCGGCAGCACTTCTTGAGCGAGTTTTTCGTAATTATAAGGAATTTGTTTCGTGCCGTTTGCACCCACACACCCTAGCGGCAATTTAGATTCGTGTTCAAACTCAACGACGTCGCCTTCGTTTAATTTCAAAGCACCATCTTGAAAGCGACCGACGCGAAGTTTAGGCCCCTGAAGATCTTGTAGAATAGCGACAGGTTGTTTTAACTCTTTCGAAACTTTGCGGATCTGGTCAAAACGTATTTTGTGGTCATCATGACTACCGTGCGAAAAATTTAAACGAAAAACGTTTACCCCGGCGATAATTAAATGTTTGATAACGTCTTCCGACGACGAGGAAGGCCCCAACGTGGCCACAATTTTTGCGCGTCGTTTAACTTTTTCGAGCCAAGATGAGTTCATTTGTCCGCCGTAATTTGTCGATTTGATCTTGGAAGGCTTCTTCTTGCAGCTTTAATTTTTCTTTCATGGTGCGCTCTTTAGAGTCTAATTCTTTTGCGTGCTGCGAGCGTTCAAATTCAATTTGTTCTTTTGTGCGTTTTAACGTTTCACGAATTTCTTTTTCTTGCTCCGCTTTGAGTTTTGTCATTTCAGCTTCGTAGCGGTCTTTTGATTCTGCTAGTTTTGCCTCGTATTGAATAGCCATCGATCGATTTCGAGATTGTAAATCGTACATCAACATGCGTTTTTCATGATCAGCATCACTCCGCAAACGCTGGCTTTGG
Source organism: uncultured Oligoflexia bacterium (assembly GCA_964649095.1). Taxonomy (GTDB): domain Bacteria; phylum Bdellovibrionota; class UBA1018; order UBA1018; family UBA923; genus CAZYPH01. The sequence continues at coordinate 4,293 of CAZYPH010000051.1, forward strand.
CTGGCATTATAGCTTTTAAACTCTTCAGAGGCTTCGTCGTAATTCTCTTTCGTCGCTAAAAGATTTTTCGAATACAACTCAGTTAATCGTTTGGTGCGCGAACGCGCCATCAGATCGTTGCTATCTTTCTCCATCTTTTTTAGTGCTTCAAACTCGGCTTCACGATTGGCCAGGGTCTGCTCCATCTCCGATACTTTCTGCCTAGATTCGCGCGATGTATTATAGACCTTTTGTTGTGATTCTCGCCTGATCTGACGGGTTTGATTTTCAAACTCTTCACGCAGTCGACTTGTGTGGTCATCGGCTTGCTGCTCCGACGACTGCACCGCCACTTGCGACGCCATAGCAATGCGCCGTTTTTCATTATCGGCACGCTCACGTGCGGCATTGGTTTCTAAAGAGTGTTGTAGTTTGATGCGACCAAACTCTTCTGTATTTTTCAATTCGTCCGCACGCATTCGGTTTTGAAAGCTTCGAGTCAACTCTTGGGCGTTACTCTCACTCAAGTCTTTTTGTTTACGCAACTCATCTGAATACGTCTGTTTTAGCGAATCGACAGAATTCTGGGCATTACGGCGCACACCCTCGTTCGACAGATACTGATCTTGCATCATTTGTTTTTCACGTAGACCCTGACGCAAATCGGCACGATCTTTTTCTAACTGCTTTTCATGTTTTAAATTTTGCGTCGCCTTTCCAAAATCATGCCGCATCTCTTGTTCTTTCATGCGGTGGCTATGTTCGGCGCGTGCTAACTTGTCTTGATTGTCGCGGTCTTTTTTGTTTTGCAGAAAATTGTAGTGATTCAACGTCTCATCAATACTTTGGGCGTTGCGCCTTTTAAATTCGTCTAAAGACGCCTCGCCGCGGGTGGCGCGGTCTTGAATCATTTTCTCTTTTTCGTCTTTTAGTTGCTGTTCACGCAAACCAAAACTTGCACGCAAGGATTCGCGATCTGATTTTGATTCATCAGCCAACTTCTCATATTTTACGTTGTTAGAAAGTTTATCCGTCTCAACATCTCTATTCGTGCGACGAATAAATTCATCTTTTTGACGACGATTATCTTGAGCATTACGCGTTAAAGCCCGCGCATTGGCCTCTTGCTGAGCCGACATTTTTCTTTCAAAATCAGACTCTAATTGTTTTTTGTCTTGTTCGTATTGCTGGCGCAAATCACTAAAACGCTGCTCCCGCATCTGGCGCTCGGAGTCGATCGTTTTTTTTCCGCCGCCGACTAAATCTTCTAACTGACCGCGCTGGATTTCGTCTTTTCTCGACCGCTCGAGTGCGGCTTCGTTTTGAATTTTACCAAGTCGATTATAATTTTCTAAACGTTCGTTTTGGATGGTCTTTTCAAACTGGTCGCGATTTTTATCTAACGACGACTCAAAACGCTCGCGGCTGTCGGCCAAAGCCTGCTCCGAGCGCGCACGCGTTTGGTCTAAAACACGCCTTTGGGTGTTTTCAAGCGAAGCGATTTGATCTTGCTGCTTCTCACGCAACTGTTCGAGTTCGCGAGCCTGGTCAAGCTCCCGCTTTTTCAGCGTCTGCACGGCAGCATCTAATTGTTTTCGTGGAACCGTATCGGCGACATCCATGTCTATCGTTTAATAGTGTAGCTAACCCGTCGTTTTCGACCAACTCGGCAATATTGCAACGCGGCAGAATAGACCTGTCATTTTAGTAACCTAGGTGGTCGGGTGAGAACGGCTTGACTCCAACTCTATATATGACTATATTACTCAACTAATGATTTTTTCAATTCGTTCTCTAAACAACCTTTTCGTCACGAGCCTAATGGTTTTCAGCGTAAACATGGCCTACGCACAAGTAACACCAATAACCGAGGGCTCCCCGCAGCTTCGGGCCCTGTTTGGACTTGATGGCAACCCAGCCCCGAGGGTGCGCTATCCCTTAGATCGACCACGGTCAACCCTTACCGCTACGGGAGACCCTCGACGCTACGAAACAGCGTTGCGCACTCTAGGCCGCTTGGGATTAAACGAGGACCAGGTTCTCGTTAGGTTATTGTCTAGTGAAGACGTCGATACAGTATTGGATCCTCAATTTGAACCCGCCTTTCAAAATCTTCGACGACTGGGCCTAACGGCCGAGCAGGCGCTGGAGGCTACCATTTTTCGCGACGATCTTTACCTGAGAGCGGCGCCTACGTTTCTAACAGCAGTTCGAAGTTTAGTGACAGCGGGGTTGTCAGTGGCACAAGCCTTAGATGCGGTTCGCACGCGGCACCATCTTTCCTTTTTTGCCCATCACTGTTTTCCTGTAATGCTAAACAATCTACGCCGTGCCGGCCTGTCGCTGCGTCAGATTTGTGATCAAGCGCCTCATATTCGGTATAGTTTTGAAAGCTCAGAAACCCCTTGTGATAGTATTTCCTACGGAAACGAACGCTTCGTATCCGCTTTCCAAAACTTGCGATGGGTGGGCGATTCTAGCGAACACGCGTTGGAACGCTTAAGCGAGCGGAGTGGCTTTGACAGACTCGACAACTTAGGCAGCAGGCACTTTAGGCGCGCCTTTGAGATTTTACGCAGTTTGAACGTGTCCATGGAGCACGCCGTGCAGTTCTTAAGCCAATTTGATCCCCAATACGACCTGCCATTTTCCAACTATCGTGAAGCCTTTGAGGTAATGCGCGGCCTAGGCTATTCGGACACCCAAATTTTAAGCTACTTTTCTGACCCGCGCTATGTCCCCTACTACATCAGAAGAGCTGTAGCACACCCCAACTTTCCCGAGGCCTTCCAGAATTTACGTAGTATGGGAGTCTCGCATGCGGCAATATTAGATCACAGCTTCACCGAAGAGCTCGTAGAAACCAGGGCCCATGTAGACTTTCAAAATGCAGTTCAAATATTACGCGCTTTAGGCCTTCCGCTTGAGAATGCTATCAATGAGATCGACTCTGTCGAACAGATAATCGTCATCCGGACTCCAAATTATAGCGATGCATTCCGTCGACTAACACAGGCTTTCGAACGCCGGGAATACATCGCTTACTTTGGTTTAGTGCGACAAAGACTTCGCACCGTTGATGACCTACATACGGTTTTACACGCGTCGTTTGACGCCGCTTGGGATAACCTAACCCAATTGCGGTTACCGCCCGACGAGCTCAGGGAGGCTAGTGATAGGTTATTTGAACTCGGCCGTCGGCACCGCCCGCTCTTACACTGCGTAAGCAACCCAGAATTTGTTAGCGATTATCGTGCACTTCGAAATGGAAGACTTGCCATCACAAGATGCCTCTCCCGTGGCTCGCCTCGTAACCCGAACAACCGCTAAAGGCTAAGGACTAATCGACTATGAAATCATTATTTATAAGTTTGTTAACGGTTTTAGGGTTTATTCTTACGCCTTCAGGGCAGGCTCAACCGCAACCGCGAAATGGTGCTAATCACCGGTCAGTGGCACCGCCCCGATCGAACCATCCGAATTTTACCGCAGCGTTCCAGAAGCTTCGAAACCTAGGGTTTTCTATGGAGGGTGCGTTGCGCGCTACGTCGTGGGTGCCCCATTTACGCGCGATCGTCGACCCGCGTTTTGCGTCCGCATTTCAGACGCTTCGAAACCTAGGGTTTTCTATGGAGGATGCGTTGAGCGGTGCGTCGTGGGTGAGCCAATTAGACGCAATCGTCGACCCGCGTTTTCCGTCCGCATTTCAGACGCTTCGAAATCTAGGGTTTTCTATGGAGGATGCGTTGGGCGCTACGTCGCACGTACACCGATTAGACGCAATCGTCGATCGGCGTTTTGCGTCCGCATTTCAGACGATTCGAAACCTCGGGTTTTCTATGGAGGATACGTTGAGCGCTGCGGCGCTCCAATACCCATTAAACGCAATCGTCGACCCGCGTTTTGCGTCCGCATTTCAGACGCTTCGAAATCTAGGGTTTTCTATGGAGGGTGCGTTGAGCGCTGCGGCGCTCGAATACCCATTAAACGCAATCGTCCATCCGAGATTTTCACTAGCTTTTCAGATCCTACGAAGCTTAGGAGCCTCTGTCAGCCCGACCTTGGTGGCCGGTTTGACTCCCAATTCGAATATCGATCGCATCGTTGACCAAAACTTTATTTTGGCAGCTCAGAACCTACGTGAACTAGGCCGTTCTGCTGAAAGCGTGATTGACGATCTCCTAGTATGGCGCCCCCCAGTCGATGGTCGAATAACAAGTTTTGCCCACCCCCGCTTTCTTCAAGCCTTTCGAAACTTGACAGACCTTAACCTCTCTGGCGACAGTGCCCTGGCCTATCTTAATCGCGTGGAACGCACCGAAGCCGTCGGCCATCCGTCGTTTAGCAACGCTTTTCGAGTTTTACGGGGATTAGACATAGGCCATAGGGGAAGCAGGGAACAAATATTAAATGAGCTTTCTACCCCACATATAGTTGAAAGCACGATAAACCCCTGGTTCCAGCAAGCCTTTCAAAACCTGAGAACTTTACAAAAAACCCCGGGCGAGGCCTTGGCGCAGCTCGTAGTAAACCCACAAAATATCGAGTGTATCGGCCAACCGCACTTCCTTGACCGATACCGCCGCGCAACAGCCCCGTCGAGTGCTAGAAGGTCTTTACGACAATTGGTGCAGGAGATCTGTCATTAAGCAATCTTAAGCGTAACCCTCAAACCAAGATTCTGCGCGATTTCTATCAGCCGATCGGTTGAAATATGCGTGGTGTTGCCGTTGAGAATGGCAGTAATAACAGTTCGGCCAAAGCCAGTCTGCTTAGCCACTTCAGCGTGCGTTAACCCCATATTTTCGACCGTTCTCTTAATAGCTACGGCCAAGTTGGTACGCATTTCAATTTTATCTGCTTTGCCGTGAGGTAGCTTTAGAATTTTTGCCAACTCCTGCATATTCTTGGCTTCAGAGTAGTTCTTCATAACATCTCTCCTAATCGTTTTTGACCGACTTCAATTTCTTGCTTTGGTGTTTGCTGGGTCTTCTTTTTAAAAAAGTGGAATACTAAAATCGCATCACGAAACTTCACAAAATAGAAAATTCTATACTGCCCTGACGGATTCTTAATCCGAAGCTCGTGCGCGCCATGGGCAAGACCAGACATTGGCCGACTAATCGGCAGACCTAACGATTCACCCTTTGCAATTAAGGCTAAAAACTCGGCTACTTTAGCTCGTGTAAAAACATCTAACGACTCTAATTCCTTTTCGACCTTTTTGTGAAAACGAATAGGCTTCATCAATCGTAATGATGTCATAAATTTATGACATTATAAACAAAAACTATTATGTATCGTAAAGGCAGAAAATCAGTCTGCTTTATTCCCCACCCGACTCAGCCGAAGGCTCTGAAGGCGTCAACGCCGCATTACACACCCTAGTCACCACGCGCACAAACCAGGGTCGATTGCCGAAAAAGTTCCTAAGAAAATCATAACCATGCCTATCATATACCGAGCGCCACGCGTCTTCTGGTATGTCCATATCCGATGGCTCTGAGGGCTCTGACGACTCCGATGACGGAGGTTCCCGATGCATGGTATCCCCATCGTTTCCATTGACAACAATACTTTCGGCCGCATTCGGCACGGCACGTGACGCATCAATCACGGGCGGCGGCGCTGGCTCACGAGCCGCAGCTGCTCTAGCGGCTTCTTCTAAGACCTCCGGGTCGTTCACCACCGACGTGCGGCCAGGCTCAAAACTAATCCGTGGAGGCTCGGCGGGGCCAGTAGGCTCCGATACGCGCGCGGGTGAGGGCCGTGGAGTAAAGAGCGTGATTATATTCAGCTCGGGCGTTGGATTCGAAAGCCAACGGCTCCTAATCTCAGCATCGGCTCGAAAAAAGGCCTCTAAACCACCGGGAAACGGCATTCCACCACGGCCTACAACGCTACCAAGGTCTTCAAGGTTAGGAAATCGACGATTCAAAGCCTCACGCCAAAAATGCCGCCCATTTAAACCACCGCTCGGCACCCCATCTGTAACCGCTCTGTCTAAAATCAACCCGTCAATACTGGCAAAAAACACCTGAAAACGACTTCGTGCCTCATCCATAGGTGCGAGGTCAGCATCAAATCCTTCAAACTGCGAAAAAAATTCCAATTGATCCAGAGCGTTTGGCGACAGAAACTCACCTTCATTCACAAACTCAGAATCAATAGTATAAGCGCGACCAACTTGAGGAATTAAGCTACTGTTGCTCAGCGCGCCATAACCCGTCGTACGCAAACCAACCCCCATAGCAAACGAGGCCAAATAATTTCTATTTCCAGAGTGGTGTGTTCGGGCATCGGCTAACACACCTCGAATTAAACGCCTCAAATAACTAAGGTCAGCCCTCATCCGTAAAGCCCATTGATTGAGCTCCTGGACGCTCATGCGTATATGGGGACGCGGTGCATGCAGGCGGATTGCAGCCAAACTTGCACCAACCAGTAAACCAGTCTCATAAGGCGTTTGCAAATTTACAGCCTCAATCCACGATGGCACCGGCAAAGGCTGCGCCCCAACAGGGCTACCAATCAATACAAACGCGCCAAACACCCCAAGCCCCAAGCCCCAAGCCCCAAGCCCCAAGCCCCAAGCCCTTAAAGAATCGATTCAAAACGACACCCATACAATTACCTCGAAAAAAGTCTTTTTACTTGAGGGGTCGATTATCACAGACAACCATCAAAACCAAATATCAAACTTTTGTTATTTATAAATATATTATATTTACAAAGCCCCCCCCTCCCCGCCAACGTAAAAACTATCAACTACTTAGGCATATACTCTGTCTAAGCTCTAAACACCTGCCACAGAACTGACCTGTTTTTAGGCGTAATTTCGCTATTTTCATACTGCGTCAAATTGGCACAGGGGCTGCAATTACCTAGTTCTGAAGAGAGACGACACAACGAGAGAGCCCTCTTAACCAGGTGCTCTAACGAGAGTGTCTCAGTAAAACGGAGAAGAGAAATATGAAGCGTTTTAATATAAACAAATTTTCTAAAGTGGTAACACAAGGCGCACTCGCTTTGGCGTTATTGGTCTTAGTAGGTTGCGGCCGCTCTGACGGCGGCGACAGCGTCAACGGCAACCAAGTAACACCGCAAGGTGTGGTGGGTGTCGGCGTGAACGGCTTTATGCCGGGTCAAGGGGTTATCGTACCGGGCGGCGCCTCGCAGATTACGTTTGCTGGGCAAAACGTATGTATCGGTTACAGCTACATGCGCCTACTCAGTAACAACTTTTACCCAAACCAACCAGGCAACATAGCGTTGGGTGGTGGTGCGGTAGCACCTGGGCAACCAGGAGTCATGTCGCGCACGAATCAATGGGGTGATAGTATTTCAATCCTAATGCAACAGGTATCGGGCCCCGACTACTCACTGGGTTGTGCAGCACGCGTAAACTTACAAGGTGTGATCAGTTTAGGTACCCAGTTTGTACAAACCTACTTACAAAACACAGCACAAGCTGTGCAGGGTTTGTATCTCGATCTACGATTTGCTGGTGCCAGCATCTTAGGCGTCGACCGCTTAGTGTTGTGTACAACTCGCGACCAAGCCGGCACCTGCCAAATGAACGTCAACGCCCAGTTATAATTCTCTAGTAGCAGCACGTAAGCAGAAGCTCGAAGGGCCCGATTCAGGGCCCCTCACTAGCCACCTGTACAGAGGTGATGACGAGGCATCCCCCTCCCCCCCCCCCTCGCCAAATTGTCAACTTTGTACAGGCGGTCAAAGTTACCTACGCAACACCTCAGCCCATCGCAACCCAACATCGCACCCACTAGAATAATACACATGTCCCTATTTAATCGCGATATATACAAGAATAACTATACTCTTAGCGAAGCACTCTCGACTCTGCACAACACCACTTGGCAGCAAGACTTTTTACTCTATGGCAAAATCTATGTGGGTTATTCCGAGAACACTTTGGCCAGTTACCAAAACGACCTCAATTTATTTAATTTATGTAGGTCGATCGACGAACTCGAAAATCTACTCTTAGACCGATCATCTGCAGCCCCCAACACGCTGGCTCGACGAATCGCTACGTTGCATAGCTATTCGAAATACCTCTTTAACACGGCCCACACCGCGATTGACCTCTTTCAAACCCAGAACCTGGCACTCAAAAAAACACGTGCTCTTCGGCGTATCGAGGCTTATCAAACACTCTTAGAGGCCTGTGATTATTATTCGAGGGACTCAATTCCCTACCTAGCCCTTAGGTTGCTGCTGCATACTGGACTGCGAGCGAGTGAATGGTGTCAGCTAAAAAATACAGATTTCGACCGTACACAAAACACGCTAAAAATTTGCGGAAAGGGTCAAAAAGAACGACTGGTACCTGTGCCGACACAAATTCAAGCCTCTTTAAAACGATTTATTAACAATCATAAATATAATACTTTTTATATATTTCACCGCCCCAACAACCCCCGCCAAGCGCTAACGCGGCGGACACTCTGGAATTGGGTGCATGAGGCCGGAAATTTTAATGGATTAAAACTATCACCCCACAGTTTTCGACACGCCTACGCCACGTATCTCCTCAAAAAGGGCGTCCACCTTAAGGCGATACAAGCACTGCTGGGCCACACTTCTTTGATGACGACCCAGCAATACTTGCACTATCAGACAGATGACCTGCGCGCCGCACTCAACATGCACCATCCACTGGCTAGCATCGCGAGCTAAGCGGCCTGAGCTGCTTTTTTCTTACCACGTACGCGTTTTTTACAAGAACTGCATTTTGCACAGTCTTTTTTTTCGGCTGCGTTAGCACCTGCGTCCGCATTTTCTACCGTATCGGCGGCAGCGTGTGCGTGATCGCCCTTAGCGTGATGTCCAGCACTACTGCCAGGACACGCGTGCACCGACACCCCAAAACTCAACGCCGCCACACCGCAAAAAAAGCCACCAAGTACTAATTTGATTTTTTTTGTATTTACCATAGGTACCTCCTTCGAAAAGTTTACACCCAGGTCGTGAAGACCACACCATCTATCGAAACAAATTATCAACGAGATGAACTTGGTGTATGAATAGAGGGGTATGGATCCGAATCGTCTACAGACCTTTTTTCTACAAATGATCCCATTTTTAATGGCCATTGTCGGCCACGAGTACGGTCACGCCATTATGGCCAAACGTTTCGGCGATACTACGGCCAAAGACATGGGGCGTCTTACGTTAAACCCGCTGCCGCATTTAGATCCGATCGGTACCATTTTATTTCCAGCTATTAACATGCTCACCGGCATGAGTTTGTTGATCGGTTGGGCCAAACCCGTGCCTATTAACTACAATCGTTTAAAGCCGTTTAAAAAGGGCTTGTTTTTAGTGGCCCTCGCCGGACCAGGCGCTAATTTTATCATGGCGTTTGTAGCCGCATTTTTTGTGTTGGCTATTCAGGTGTTTGTACCGCCTACGTTCTACTTAGCAACTCCGCTGCGCGGCATGTCAGAATTTGCGATTTCAATAAATTTTGCATTGGGTATTTTTAATCTTATTCCACTGCCACCGCTCGATGGCGCCCGCGCTATTCAGGCGTTCATGAGTTATGAGACGTCGCAAAAATTCGATCGTTTTGGCATGTACAGTTTTTTTATTTTGTTGGCTCTCTTGTGGAGCGGCATTTTAAATTATCTCGGTATACCAATTCAAATTATGAGTTTTTTAACGCTAAAATTCTGGTCCATGATTTTTAGTGTGTTGGGACTTGTAGGTTAATTTCAAAGGGGGTGGGTGTGGAGTTACTTAACATCAGAACAGGCTCCTTTGAGGGGCCACTCGACCTGTTACTGTTTTTAATTCAGAAACAAGAATTAGACGTTTCGGCCATTAGCATCCATCGTATTACCGATCACTATTTGCAATATGTTGAGATGATGCGTGAGCTCAACTTTGACGTCGCTTCAGAGTTTTTAGTTATGGCGGCGACGTTGATTCATCTCAAGTCTAAACGCCTCTTACCTAGTCTTGAGGTTGAAACAAAAGATCCTGACAGTATCTTACCGACATCCGAAGAAGAGCTAGTACGGCGCCTAAATGAGTATAAAAAGTTACAAGAGGCGGCCCATAAAATGGCCGAGCTCCCCCTTTTAGACCGCGATATTTTTACCCGCCCCGGAGTGGTGGCGCCCGAAAAACAAACGATTTGGAAAGAACTCGACCTTTCTGAAATTACATTAAGTTTTCAAGATATACTAAAACGCTCACGTTCGCGTTCGAAAGTAATTATTCGAGAATCCACCTCGATTCCAGAGCGCATTGCCGAGATCGCAAAAATTCTAAAACTCGGTGAAATGACCGAGTTTGCCTCACTGTTATCGACCGAACCCGACCGTACGGAAATCATTGTAACATTTATTGCCTTATTAGAATTAGCGCGCTTAAAAAAAATCCGTGTGCTGCAACACGAAACATATGGTTCTATATATATACAACTTACACAAGAGTTCTCAGAATTAGACCCAAGCCTAGTCACCGGATTTCAATACAACAACCGCAAGACTATAGAGGAGCTCTCTACCCATGGGTAACAACGAGTTTGACACTCCATTAGAATCGCAAGAATCAGAACAATCTAAGCCCTCACTCTCGAACGAACCCGGATTTGAGAACGCGGCTCCGTGTGATGCTGAGGCTACTGTTTATAACGAGGCTTCTGCGGACCTTACAGGCGAACCGTCACCGGATCCTTCACCAGATGTCTCGACAGATCCGTCACCGGATCTTTCACCAGATGTCTCGACAGATCCGTCACCGGATCTTTCACCAGATGTCTCGACA
>CAZYPH010000052.1:0-14958 GCA_964649095.1 uncultured Oligoflexia bacterium
TCACTGGGCGCGTTAGGTTATTGTTGGGTGCGCGCGCGGGGCTGGTCATCGAGTCTGGTGCTTGTGTCTGCGAGGCCAACTCGAGATAGGGCAAACCGTAGTGCGGGCTATGTTCTAACGAGTCGACCGCATTCTCAAAATACGCCGCAAAAACACTGCCCAACTGACGCAATCGAGGTGGGTTGTTGGGGTGACGGCTGATCGCAGTTGATAGGCCATCGTAACCAACGGTAAGGCGTTGTGGGCATGTCGCACCGATTACATTTTGCGCCGTCTGGGCAACGGCGGCACTTGAAATAGTCACGGCGCCGATCAAAACAGTTGTAATTCTATATATAGTATTTTTAGTATATTTATTCATTGGTATGTATTTTCCAAACGTAAATTGTTTAGTCCGCGCGAATCGCATGTTGGCACCCTTGGCCATTCATCCACCGCATCAAATCATCCTGAATCGAACCACTCGCTAACCGCCCTGCTTGATCTAAATAGGCCCAACGGTTTACAGGCAGACGTCCTGGGGCTTCTGGTTCACAGGCTATCGCCACAAGCCCTGCAATCTGAAATAGCGAATTGGTCATCAATGTAAAATACGATGGGTTTGGCCACGATTGGCGTGGGTGAAACGGGCGGTTTCCCATACACGTCGCTTCGTTGGTGCAAACGTGCGGCAGGTAACTCCATGACCATGTGCGATCGCTGGGGTACCGCGCCGGCGTCGGTGTGAACCCGCCACGGCATACTTGCCGTGTTTGAAAGAAGGCGCACGGCTGCGAGAACCAATAGTTTTCGTTAATTCGGCTAAGTCGATTCGTAAGGCTTGTTAACGCGTCGCTGTAAATACCCAGCGTGTGGCACTGTGTTGATAGTCTGTGCGGCTGTTGACGCACAATGTTAGAGCGTTCAGCGATTTGTCCCAAGTAGTATTGAACATCTCTTAATTCACCACAAGCCCGCTGCGCTGCTGCAGGGTTTTGAAAAAAAACCATGAGTGCGACTAATGAACCGATAAAAATCCCTGGCCGTTGACGGCGAATGCGAAACGAAAACCCCTGCGACATGATGGTGATCCTCCCTTAAATCAAAACAATGCGTGACCAACTGCCAAGGTAGGTAGCCTCAAAAAACCTGTCAATTAGTGATGAAATAATTCAGAGCGCAGTTTCAATCTAGATGAACGGGCTCGGTGTCTGATAGGGTCATGTTACCCCTAATATTACAGGACGTTTAAACTATGTTCGCGCATTTGCATGTCCACACTCAGTATTCGCTTTTAGAAAGTGCTTTGAAAATTCCTGATCTGATCAAAACAGTTCAAGAGTTTAATATGCCCGCCGTCGCTATTACCGATCACGGCAATATGTTTGGAGCGGTTGATTTTTATTTCCAAGCAAAGGCTCATAACATCAAACCAATTTTAGGTACCGACTTGTATTATACAACGGGTAGCCGCCATCAAAAGGGGATGCCGACGCGTGGAAAAAAAATCGCGTTATCAGCAGCTGATCTTGAGACCAATCGCAATTATCGATTGGTATTGTTGTGTAAAAACGCCGAGGGTTACCGCAATTTATCCGAGATCATTACACGTTCGTATACCGAGGGTTATCACTTTAAACCACGTGCCGATTTCGATCTACTGCGCCGATTTTCAGGTGGGCTAGTAGCGTTGACGGCTGGCCTCAAGGGTGAGGTGGCCTACCATGCCGCGTTTGGCAATCAAGACCAATCAAAACAGTCGTTTTTGCGTTTACGTGAAATTTTTAAAGATGATTTGTATTTAGAGATTCAAGAAAATGGTCTGCCCTTACAGTACACCGCAAATAAATATATTGCTGAGCTTGCGCAAGAATTTTCAGTGCCTTTAGTGGCGACATCCGACGCGCACTATCTCACAAAAGAACACGGTAAATCGCATGAAGTGTTGATGTGTATTGGTCAAGGCCGCACGTTAGACGATTCGACAGCGACACGTCTTGCGACGGATGAGTTCTATTTAAAAGACTACGCGACATTACAAAAAGAGTTTGCATGGGCACCTGAAGCTCTGAGTAATACGCTTTTAGTTGCTGAAAAATGCCAGTTTGATTTTAAATTTAAAGATGCCACCGGAAAACAAATCTACCACTTACCCGCCTACCGACCGACGCAGTGGGCTGCAGGTGGTTCTACTGAAGACGTATGTCAATCAAATACGCATCAGGCGCTACCACAACACATTCCTGCGCAAATCGAACTAGCCAAGCGTTATCAAGCAGAATGTTACGTCGAGGGGGTGTTTAGTGCAGAAGGCTTTCTGCGTGTTTTGAGCCGCGAGGGTTTAAAAAAACGTCTTGCGAGAATTTTAAAACGGCGTTTTTCCGGAAAAACAGAAGCTGAGATCGCCGATGTCGTAAAACAATACGAACAGCGCCTGCATGAAGAAGTAGAGATGATCATCCGCACCGGGTTTTCGGGCTATTTTCTAGTGGTGGCTGACTTTATTGCGTACGCGAAAACTCAAAATATTCCTGTTGGTCCAGGTCGAGGCTCTGGTGCTGGTTCATTAGTGGCGTACAGTTTAGAGATTACCGACATTGACCCGTTGGAATTTAATTTGCTGTTCGAGCGGTTTATTAATCCAGAACGTATCAGCATGCCCGATTTCGATATCGACTTTTGCCAAGACCGCCGTGGTGAGGTGATTGACTATGTCGTACGTAAGTATGGGCGCGACAACGTGGCGCAGATTATTACGTTTGGTAAACTGTTAACACGCTCGGTGATCAAAGACGTCGGTCGTGTCATGAATATGAGTTTTGCCGAGGTGGCCGAGGTCACGAAGCTGGTTCCCGAAGAACTCGGTATCACGTTAGATCATGCTTTGGAAAAAGAACCCCGTCTCAAAGAGTTGACCGAGTACGATGAAAAAATTGGGCGGCTATTTAAAACCGCAAAAGCGTTAGAGGGTCTTGGTCGTAACGCTGGTGTGCACGCGGCGGGCGTGGTGATTACGAATCGTCCATTGGTAGAGTACTGCCCGCTCTTCTCGGTAAAAGAGGGTGAACCGGTAGTTCAATACGACAAAGATTTTGCGGAAAAAATCGGCCTCGTGAAGTTTGACTTTTTAGGTCTAAAAACTCTTACCGTTATCGATAACGCGGTTAAGTTTATCCGTGAGAGTGTGGTCGAAGTATCGAATACTTTTAATATAGAAGATATTGAATATAGTGATCCTGCAGTATTTGCCCTAATCTCTAGTGGCGATAACGACGGTATATTCCAGTTAGAATCCTCGGGCATGAAAGACCTTTGTGTGCGTGTGCAGCCGTCCAATCTAGAAGATATTACGGCAATCAACGCGCTTTATCGCCCGGGTCCGTTAAACTCGGGCATGGTAGACGATTACATTGAGCGTAAACACGGCCGTACTGAAGTACGTTACGATCTGCCTCAGCTTGAAGATATTTTGAACGAAACCTATGGCGTGATTGTCTATCAAGAACAAGTGATGCGTGTGGCGCGCGTGTTGGCGAATTATTCTCTGGGTGAAGCCGATATTTTAAGACGGGCCATGGGTAAAAAGAAACCCGAAGAAATGGCGAAACAACGCGATAAGTTTTTATCCGGTTGTAGCGCCAATAGTATTGCTCCCGAGACGGCTAATAAAATTTTTGATCTTCTCGCCAAATTTGCCGAGTACGGTTTTAACAAATCGCATTCGGCAGCCTATGGGGTGTTGTCGTACCAGACGGCGTATTTAAAAACGTATTATCCTGCCCAATTTATGGCCGCTTTAATGGCGACCGAGATGCATGATACCGAAAAAATGGCGCAGTATATTGCCGATGCCAAACGTCGTGGCATCGAGGTATTGCCGCCCGATGTCAATGCCTCTCGAAAAACATTTTCGGTAACACCAACCAATCAAAAGACCGGCCAGCCGTTTGCGATTCGTTTTGGGTTAGAAGCCATCAAAGGCGTCGGTGGTGTGGCCGTCGATGTTATTATTCAAGAGCGCACCGAGCGCGGCCCGTTTAAATCGTTTGTCGATTTTTGCAAACGGGTCAGTTTGCGTAAGGTAAATAAAAAAGTTTTAGAGTCGCTTATTGCATCGGGCGGCTTTGATTCGATTGCCGAACACTCTCGGGCCACGTTGTTTGAGAGTGTCGGTAGTGTGTGCGAATACGCTACCTCTATTCAAAACCAAAAAGACCTTGGTCAGGTGAGTATGTTTGATGCGTTTGAGGCCAAGGGCCTGACGTTAGAGGTTAACACGGATCATCTCTTTAAACCCGCACCAGAGTGGACCGAAAGTTACAAATTAAGCCAAGAAAAGGCTCTAGTTGGTTTTTATGTTTCGGGGCACCCACTAGATAAGTGGTGGCCCGTCGCCAAGGGTTTTGTGTTAGGCGATATCGCGCATCTGAAACAAGAATTTGAACGAAAAAAACAAACCTACAAACCAACAAAACCCACATTTGTGAATGGCGTGCGTGACAATGGCCCAAAGTGGGAGCCCGTACTTTGTGGACTAGTGGCTAGCATTAAAGAGATTACGACGAAAAAAGGCTCCAAAATGGCCTTTTTAGAAATCGAAGACGCCAAATCAAAAATCGAAGGTTTGTGTTTTCCTGAAAGTTACGAAGCCAATAAACAGGCCTTAGAAACCGCACTCAAGTCGTGCCAACCCATGATGTTTGTAGGCCAGGTTTCGTTAGACGAGGAGTCGCCAAAAATATTTCTGCGTACCGTTGATTCTATCGAAGAGTATCAAAAGAAACGCATTCAAAAGATGACGATCCATCTTGAGGTGCAGTCGGTCGATACCCATAAATTAGCCCAGCTACGCGCAGCATTAGTGAAGTATCGTGGCAAATGCCCGACGTTTGTTGAATACCGTGGGCGATCAGACGCTTATGCTTATTTTTCACGTTACGAACTACCACAAGAACTTGCCGTGCAGCCCACTAAAGAATTAGCATTTGAAGTGAATACTGTATTTGGACGCGACGTCGTCCAATTTCATTAAAATAATCGATATATAGAGGATATTCTATGTCACCAATAACCCGTCGTAGTGTGAACAAACAGTTCAAAAAAATAGTGGCCACATTGAGTTGCGTAGGTGCCGTGTTAACGGCCTCGGCATCTACTCTTCAGGCTAAAGTAAAAGAACCTGACCAAATTACCGTGCAGCACATTCTTATTGGTTTTAAAGGTTCGGTACCTGGCAAAAACATCACACGCACACAAGAAGAAGCACGAAAGTTAGCAATTGAAGTTCAGAAAAAGGCCCAAAAAGGCGATTTTTTAGAGTTAGTTAAAAAACACACCGATGATAGTGCCCCTGGTATATATAAAATGTCTAATATTGGTGTGGAGCCGACTCAAGGCGACGTTTTTCCGCGTGATCGCATGGTTCCAGCATTCGGTGATGTCGGCTTTAAATTAAAAAAAGGCGCCGTCGGAATGGCTGATTTTAATCCAAAAACAAGTCCGTACGGTTATCACATTATAAAACGCCTAGAATAGAGTCGTGCATACATTGCTGCAGGGCTCAAAACGTAGCTTAGTGCCTCACTTAGTTTCACAAAGTCATGGGCTCGCGATTAGCGTTCTGGTTTTTATGTTGCTTGTGGTTGTGATGGCTACGTTGGTCTGTTCAACGCCATTAGTAGTCCTGGCTTCCGCACCAAACACCGTCGAGATGCGCCAATCTCTAAAAAAGTTTGCTACCAAGGCGCATCTTAGGCCGATCGATCGCAATCGTTTTGAAAACGAGATTGCAAATAAAGTTAGTTTATATTCGGCTTTTTTTAACGAATCTGAAGTCGACGGTGACAGGGTGTTTGCCTACTTAAAGTGGGATGCCCAGTCGATCTGCGCCTCTGCCCAATGCCGTGTCTGCGTGTGGTTAAACCCCACCACCACGGGGCGACAGCTGATGATGGAAAAAATGCTACGTAGTCGGGGGTTTATTCCTGAGTTTTTTTCGGAGTCGGTCTCATCCGCGACTTCAAAAAAAGTACCTCAGCCGAAACCACAGGTGCTTTCAGGTGTAGCATTACGTGGTATTTTAGCGCGGCATTCGGCATGTCCTAGTTTTTTGCATTGGGTTCAGATGCCAGACCACCACTACGTGCAATGGATAACATTAGTGGGCGACGTATCTAAAAAATACGAGCGTTACTTCACGGCACGCATACCTATTAATACAAACTCAGACGAGGAATTGACGTGGGTTCAGCTACTCATTCAGTTAACGCGCGGAACAGCCCCCTAGAAAAATAACGCACCATAACAATTTGGGTTTCACAGTAAACTAGATCAATGACTACGAACCATCGATGGCTCATCAGGGCATTCGTTTTAGTTTTCAGTTTGCACAGCGTCCAGTGCGCCATGGCGCCCACCAATAATACACAACCCCCTCCGGTAAACGACCAAGCGAATTGGATAGCCGATAACGAAGATGTCGAGGCGTGGCGGGCCGGTAACCGTCGCATGCGTGAGCAAGCGTACGGCCAACCTAAAAAACGCATTGTATCGTTACCGTTTGTCGATCTTACCGAGTTTTCTGGTGGATCTCCTGATCCAGAGAAGCGCCCCTCGTCTACGTTGGCCCAAACGGCCGCAGAGGAGTTACTTCGCACGTTGCGATTCTCAAAACGAGCGATTGTGCCCGATACTATTCATTTAGAAAAAACCTCAAAAGATTTTTTTGTGGGTAACAAAGTCTTGTTGAATGCCCTTATCAATGAGGGCCGCAGACTGGGTGTTTCGCTGATTACTGTGGGTCGTATTTTAAAAATTAAATTCCGTACCCAAGGCAACGATGTCGGATTATTAAAGTCCAATCGCATAGTAGTTTCTGTATATTTAGAATTACGTCTATTTGATGTTACGCGTTCTAAAGAGGTTTTATATTTGCGACGCACGGCCGAGGCTTCGACAAGCGACATCGAGTCCGTTCAAATATCCCATCCCGAAGCGGCTAAAAATCGTTTTGAATTAGCCGAACGCGCCGTTGTTAATGGCATGCATTTGTACGCCAAAGATCTTTCAAACGTTTTTGATAAATTAGCTTGGGAGGGCCGCATTGCAAAAATCAGCGAAGGCAAAATTTATGTCAATGCAGGCCGTGCCTCGGGGTTGCATATTGGCGATATTTTGCGTGTTGTGAGTGCGGGTGATGACATCTATGATCCTGTAACAGGCGCGTATCTAGGTCGCAGTGATGGGGTTTCTAAAGGCACTTTAGAGATCATAGATTATCTCGGAAACGACGCCTCCGTTTGTAAACTACACAGCGGCGGAAACTTTGGAGAAAACGACATTGTCCAACTCTATTAGTACAAAACAATATATCTATTTTTATATAGGCCTACTCGTCTTATTGGCCGTAACGGTCTATTTTATCGACATCACGCTTTTTGTCGGCCTTAGTTTTTTTATCGCGTACCTCTTAAATCCGCTCGTGAATCGTATTCAACAATCACATAGGTTACTGCAATCGCGTGTTTTGGCCATTCTGCTAGTGTTGTCTGTAATTCTGCTAGTAGTGTCTGCGGCCGCTGTGGGCGTTGTGCCAAGTATATTCAAACAATTGCGCGAATTATTGATCAAGTTTCCCGAGGTGTCTTCCTTTGTATTGCTAAAGGCTCGAGGCCTTTTTACAGCCCTCAGCGATCGGTTTCCTCAGGTCTTAGATTTAGTGAATAGTGAACAAATCGAATCCAAACTCAACGATGCGTTTGTTTATGTCTCCACGCTGGCCCCTGCGTTTTTATTAAAAACCGCCAAAGCCGTGCAAGGGGCGTTGGGGTTTTTGGTTATTCCGTTGATTACATTTTATGTGCTGAAAGACTATGCATTGTGGCGCTCTGCTATTTTAGAGTCATTACCACCGCGGTGGTTGCCCCGTGTTTTAGCGATTAAGTCTGAAGTCGACGATGTTTTGAAAGGCTTTTTACGCGGCAATTTTATCGTCAGCAGTATATTAGCAAGCTACTATGTATTGATGTTTATGATCTTAGATTTAGATTTGGCGCTTATTTTAGGCGTGTTAGCCGGAGCGTTTAACATCGTGCCCTACATTGGTGGCGGATCGATCATGGTGTTGACGTTTATTGTCGCGCTGTTGCATGGCGCCTCGGTGACGAAACTCATTCTATTAGGAGTGGTTTTCGGTATCGGCGGTCTAGCCGAAGGCAGTGTGTTGACCCCACGCATTGTGGGTCAAAAAGTAGGGTTAAATCCAGTCACTTTGGTGGTGGCGTTAATGGTTGGTGCCAAACTGCTAGGGCTAGTGGGTGTCGTGACGGCCGTACCGTTAGCGGCCATAACGAATGTGTTTTTTGCGCACCTATTGCGTTGGTACCGACAGACTACGTTTTATACAGCGCCTTAATAACGAAAGTGTAATACGATCGTACGCAGATTTTTTTCAGGAACCTGCCAATGATGACTATTTGTGTTTTCAGCACGCGATGGGACGTCCGCAAAACGAGGCAAATTGGGGTCGACTAACATTTGAATCACCACATACGACCCACTCGGATCAAACACCACGTTCACCGGTTGGTGTTCTAAGTTGATGGCCCAGGGCTCGAGACCGTCGATGCCAATGGCCAACCGATACCCACTGGTCTCGTCATCCGCCTCGGTTGTTGGCGTCAAAAGTTTCGCCCACAAACGACCAGAAGCCGAATCGCTGTGCCAGCTATTTGCGGGGCGAATCGTGGGTTCCACCCACCTCCCGATAACTCTTGGCTGCGTTACGATCAGAATTTCTCCGGTAACAGCATCTTGCGCAGTGGCAACACCTCGTTGGTCTAAAGTGGTGAGAACAAATCCGCGGTTTTGCCCCTGTTGTCCCTGAGTGTGGGGCGTGTACTCAAAACGCTCTACCCATCGGTTGCCTAGCCAGGCAGCCAAATCGGGACGTTCTACTAATGAATTAGGATTTCTATATATTATCAAATCAGTATGTCTATAGGGCGCGTGATTAGACAGCATTGTGGGTTGGTCGGCCCACACCATGCCCCCCGACACGGTATCGACGTTGATTTGTAAAGCCTCGGCCGTTTGTCCAACGTGGGTCAGCAAAAGATAACGAAACTCACGTCCGCTTACTGGCGATCCTAACCGCACGACTCTTCCAAATAACGCACGACCCGATCGAAAGGTCACAGCGGCAAACGGATGGCGAGCCAATTCGTCTAACAAAGTTCGAACTCCACCTGTCCTACTAATGCCGAGTTGGGTGAGGTGTTGTATCGCGGGTGGTGTCGGCAAAAAGCGCGGTGTTGTAAGCCCATCTGAAATCGGGCTTAGGTTAAGGAGTTGGGCTAATACTGAGGGTTTGGTGAGAGCTACGTCACAGCGTATAAGGCTCGCCACTGGCAATAAACCGGTAGGCGATAAAAAGAGTTCGCGCGGTTCGCTTCTAGCATCAGGTGCCGTGTCGGTGATCGACATGCGCCCAATGCCCGTGCGGCCAGCGGCTGTATAATCAATAGGTCTAAACGTAGGGCTGTCGTCTGCGATAGCGGGTAATAGGCCCCCAACGACGGCCCCCAAAATTACTAAATGAAGATACAGTATCTTTGTGAACATTTTGATCATTGCGTATGCGTACATAGACCACCCCAAAAGTCGTCACCGCTGGAATAGGTAAAGCGCTTTCTTCAGCAGCTTTAAATTAACTAGTGTTCGTGTTCGGACTAGTACAGGGTTTTTGTAAAGTTTTTGTGCGGTAGGGGTATAAAAAAGTAGCAGGTTGTATCAATAGAAAAGACCAATAAAAAAACCCAATATATAAAAAAATATATATTGGGTTTTTTATTTTTTGTAGCGATCTAAAAATTAAGCAAAACGTTTTGCAATAGTGGCTGCCAAACGAGCTGTTTTTCGGCTAGCGCGCTCAACAGGAATCACGCCTTTGCTAGCTGCTTTACGAAGCGCACGCTCACCCGCTTTTAAAGCTTCAAGAGCCGCTTCTTTAGTAGCTGCAGCAGCAATCGCTGTTAACGTTGATTTTACTGCTGTCTTAGTATTCGAACGAATCGACGTATTACGAACATTGCGTTTAACTGCTTGGCGTGCACGTTTTTCTGCTGATTTATGAGTTGCCACGGAAAGACCTCCAAAAAATTTCTAAACTTTTAATTAACGAAAACTTAAGATCGTTCCAGTAGTTACACCACGAATGGCTTTAATTTCAACCACAAAGATGTTAACCAGCTTGGCGTTATGCAAAAACTCTCGAATTCTTTAAACAAATCAAAAAAGTTTTCCTTTACTCTCACTCACGCCATCTTTGTGGCTCTGTTTTTAGGTTTCATCGTGGGTGTGTTTTTACCGTCCTGGGCGCCCTATATTAAACCATTTCGAGGGTTGTTTCTAAATGGTGTGAAGTCGATTATCGCACCGCTAATATTCTCAACGATCGTTACCGGTATTGCCGGTGCCGGTAGCTTTAAACAGTTGGGTCGCATGGGTGTGCGCGCATTTGTATACTTCGAGGTCGTAACAACCCTAGCTTTGGTTGTGGGGCTTTTGGTGGTGAATCTTTTAAAGCCGGGTCATAACCCCGGTCTTGATCTCTCGCAGCACATGTCGACCCCGACAGTCACAACGACAACACCGGCTGCGGTTGTAACAAGTGGTCCGGTAGCCTCTTCGGCGGCGCTTTCGGCATCAGCCAGTGCTCCAAAAAATGAAGTTATAAAAAAGGCATCTGAAACTAAAATGACGTTTGGTGGTTTTGTCGAGCACCTACTACCCACCAATATCGCCGATGCGATTGTGCGTGGTGACGTGTTGCAGATCGTAATTTTTTCGACGTTGTTTGCATTTGCTGTTCTTGCTGTCGGCGAGCGTGCGCGCCCCGTTCTGTTGTTCGCCGAAGGCATGGCCGAGGTTATGTTTAAGTTTACAGGTTATATTATGTATCTCGCACCACTAGGCGTCGGTGCGGCGTTGGCCGCTTCGGTAGCCGAACATGGGTGGCAAGTCATTGTGCCGCTCTTTAAATTAGTGGGTGCCTTGTATTTGGCTCTGGTTATATTCGTTGTTTTTATTCTATTGCCCATCGCAGTATATTATAAAATTCCTATACGTCTTTTTGTAACCAAACTAAAAGACGCTATTATTCTTGCGTTTGCTACGACATCGAGCGAGTCGGCCTACCCCATGGCGCTATCGAAGTTAGAAGAGATGAACATCCCAAGGCGTATTTCGAGTTTTGTGTTGCCGATGGGGTATAGTTTTAACTTAGATGGTTCGACGCTGTATCTTGCTATGGCCGCAGTATTTGTAGCGCAGGCAGCCCACGTAGAGTTGCCCATCTCGACACAGCTAGTGATGATGGCGACGTTAATGCTTACGACAAAAGGCGTGGCCGCTGTGCCACGCGCTTCGTTGGTCGTTTTGTCGGGTACGCTTACGGGGTTTGGTTTGCCACTCGAGGGCATTGCTCTCATCTTGGGTGTCGATGAATTTATGGACATGGCTCGCACCGCCGTCAACCTACTGGGCAATTGTCTGGCAACGGCTGTTATTGCGCGTACCGAAGGTGTTGATATTCGTGACACGACTAGCGTTGATGCCACCGTTTAATACCGTTTGAAATCATTTGAAATAATAGGGAGAAAACACCGTGAAAAAACATCGAATCAAAGACGATCTAACAAAAAGAAATCAAACAGCCCGCTTCGCTATCCTGTCCGCATTTATTGCCTGCGGCGCCTTATGGAGTTCGTTGTATGCGCCTCCAGCCCTTGCAAAAGCCGTTTCTAAAGAACCACGCCGGTTCACTATCTACACGGTCGAAGTGAGCGGTGTAAAAATGTGGGTGCCTAGTACGATTGTCGTGCATCAGGGCGATCAGGTAGAGATTAAAGCCGTCGTAAAAACACCAGCCTCGGTTGCCGGTGCACCTAATCTACATGGCATAACGCTGCCGGATTTTAACATCACCGAGACTACCGACGAAAATGGCAAAACATTAACGTTTGTCGCGAATAAAGTGGGTGTTTTTAACTACTCGTGCCATTTGCACCCGGCGCATGTGGGTGGTCAGTTAGTTGTTTTAAAATAATCCATGAGTAAGGCATTCACAAAAGAGCCAGACAATAAGGCCGACAACGACGCCGACAGTGATCTCAATACTGAAAGTGCCTCGGAACGTTCCGGACCTCTTAGTAAAATAAAAAAATTCTACATGACGCCGGCGGGGTTCGAGCGGTTAAAGCAAGAGCTCCGAACGCTGTTAAACGAAACGCGGCCAGAGTGTGTGCGTGTGGTGTCTTGGGCGGCGTCGAACGGCGATCGTTCAGAAAATGGCGATTATATTTATGGCAAGCGCCGTCTGCGTGAGATTGATCGTCGCATCCGTTTTTTAAACCAGCGTCTCGAGCGCAGCGAAGTAGTTGATCCACTCGAGACAGCAAAACAGTTTTTGCGAGCGGGTATTTCGATTGAGGCTTTCCCTGTGCGTTTTGGGGCTACAGTTGAATTGGAAATCACGGATGTAGAGCTCGATACGGTCGAGTCGCCAACGTATGCGATCGTTGGATTAGATGAGTTGGAATATGCGCCAGAATCTTCAACATCACCCGTGCGTCGTATTAGTTGGATCGCGCCATTAGCTCAGGCCGTGCTCGGTCGCGTGGCGGGTGAGGTGGTCGAGTTTCAAGCCCCTAAGGGCTTACAAGATGTGCGTATTGTAAGTGTAAAATACCGCAACATCGATTGACTATTTACGCGTAATTGTTAATAAATTGGCTCGCATTTTAGGGGGATTTTCGAATTTTTATCCATAAATAATTTTTATTTATGAGACGAATCTTGGTGGACCGAGCTGTGTGGCTGGTGTTATAAGCCTGTGTCGCTTTCAAATTATTTTATGGTTAATCGTATGTCCGGCACTCCTGTTTTATCGATTTTCGCTTGTTCGATTCTGGCTTCGATACGGCGCTCTCATTATTTTAGAGTGTCGTTTGTAGGTGTTGCTTTGTTATGGTTGGGGGCCTCGCCGACAGCGACCTTAGCTCAAACAGACGATGGCCAACGCCCCTCACAACCTCCTCGTACCTCACTACCCCCTGGGGCAGTGCATTCCCCTTTTGCAGTTGGGGTTGGGGCGGTCGCGGCTCAAGTGGTTCAGCGTGCGGTGCCGCCACCCATGCAGCCCGCCGGGCAATTAGCGGATGGTCTTACACCGGCGCCGCCGAATCTGTGTGAAAACGCTTTGGTAGCATCAGGTACGGTGCCCTTGGTAACCGTGCGCCGACGACGCGTAGTGGTCTTAGGGGCTAGTGGTAGTTTACCGCCAGCCGCAGTGCCACCCCCCTTTGAGCCGTCAGAGTCAAACCCTGCAGGTCATGCTGCCGATTCTGTAGGTCCAACGGCACCGAGCAGTGTCGCGCCAACGGTAATGGTCGATCCCAGTGTGGCGCCCGTTGAGTCCCCTGATGCTGTCGTCACCAGTGTGGCATCTGCCGAGCGTCGGCCCGTCGTAGGCGCCCCGAGAGCCGTAAATCGTCCGTCGGCACCGCCGAGTGCAGAACGTGGTTTGGTGCGTTTGACCCCCGAAACGGGGGCGCTAGTGGTGGCTCGTTTGCAGGCGGTGAGTGGTGGCCTGCAGCGTCGAGACACGCCTCCAACAGCCTTGCATCGTGCGGTTCGACAGAGATCCCAGGCTGGTGGGGCACAGACTCCTCCACCCCTGTTTGGTGCAGCCCCTACCTCGCCGGAACGTCGGGTTGCTTTAGATATCGCACACCGTATTTTTAAGGTTTTGGCTTTAAGTCCTAAGCTCGGGGCCGTCGTCCACTCATTTGAGCCACGAGCCACCGTAGGGCAATTCATCTCGTTAGTCGTTTTGGATGTGAGTGAGCCCGATGCTTCGGGTAATTTTGCCGTTACGGGCGTTTCGCCCGATGGGGTGGTTAAAACGTTTTCGTCTGAACGCCTAGCTAGTTTGACGCCAGAGGTCGCCGGCCAATTTTTAGTGGGCCCTTTTCGATTAAATCTGGCAAGGCTTGAGGGTGAGGCGTTAGAGCGCTTTCAAGAAATGGCGCGTGTTGCTAAGTCGGCGGCGGGCGGCTGGGTGCGGTTTGTCGATGCCTTGGGCCAAGTTTTGCTAGGTATGTTACCTTCGGAGCCCTTTATATTAATGCCCCCTTCGATTGTGCGTTTAAGTGGTGGTGGTGTGCCGCCGCTAGTAGAGGCTACGGTCGCCTATTTAATTGAATTAGCGCGGGGTGCGCCGGCAGCGCCGCCAGAGGTTCTTAGTATGCCGGGTATTATCTACACTAAGGCCATAAGTCCTCCTCGGCTGCCGATACCGTCGGCGCCCAATAGTGGTCAGGGCCCTACTCTTATACATCCACCGCCCGTTCGCGGTCTCTTACCGACCGACGGGGTGTGGCCGAGCCCACAATTGCAGCAACTGGTTCCGGTCGATCCGGCCGTTGTCACACCGTCGGAGACTTCGACCGACCACACAATACTACCAGCGCGGACGTACCAAGTTGGGGCGATGACTGGACCGGGTAGTGCTCAGGCTTTGGCCCAATTAGTGGCCCGTAGTGTCGCTGAGTCGGGCCAAGAATTGGAGCTTGTGGTGCGGGTGGCACGTCCATCAGCCACGTCATCTACGGGTGGACCAAGAGCGCGCCCAACGTATGACCGTGCCGTAGTGCGCGGGCAATTAGAGCAGGTGCGTCCTGGGCCGAATGGTGTTGTGGATAAGGTTGTCGTGCGTGATGCTAGTGGGCGTCGGCATGAGGTTGGCGCTGGCGATCTATTGTACGCCCAGCCATTCGTTGAGGGGCAGGCATTACCTCCAATTCCCTTGTCGACGGTTGCGTCGGTATGGCCAAACGGTGTGCGAGGGCCTACGGGTAATCAAATACATCCAGCTAACAGAGACTGGTTTAATTCTGCTAGAGCGGCTTTTGCGGCGGG
>CAZYPH010000053.1:0-14936 GCA_964649095.1 uncultured Oligoflexia bacterium
ATGAAGTACGTATTTATGAAAAAGACTTCAACTCTGATAAAATTCGCGGCAAACACATCGCCCCACACACGATTGAAACCGCAGCGATGTGGGCTATTTTAACGCGTCTTGAAACGCCGAAAAAAGCCAACCTTACGTTGTTACAAAAACTCAAACTGTACGACGGTAAAACACTTTCCGGTTACACTGAAGACAACGTAAAAGAGTTGCGTAAAGAGGCGGTGCGTGAAGGTCTAGAGGGCATTTCGCCACGTTATGTGCAAGACAAAATCTCCAATGCGTTGGTGAATGATAAAAACGGCGACATCGGTTGTGTGAATCCGTTCATGGTGTTGAATGAATTAGATGGTGGTCTTAAACACCATGCCTTGATTTCAAACGACGAGAAAAAACGCGAGTACAAAGAAATGCTTGCGATGGTCAAACAAGAATATGAAGACATCGTCAAAAATGAAGTCCAGCGCGCCATTTCAGCCGATGAAGATGCGATTGCAAAACTTTGTGGAAATTACATCGACAACGTCAAAGCTTATACGCAGCGTGAAAAAGTAAAAAATAAATATACAGGGCTTGATGAGGAACCTGATGAACGCCTCCTGCGGTCGATTGAAGAGAAGATTGACATCCCAGAGTCGCGTAAAGATGACTTTAGGCGCGAGATCATGAACTATATTGGTGCGCTTGCGATTGAGGGGCGTACGTTTGATTACAAAACGAACGAACGTCTGCACAAAGCGCTCGAGCTAAAGTTGTTTGAAGATCAAAAAGACTCGATTAAATTGACGAGCCTCGTGTCAAACGTAGTGGATCGCGCCACACAAGAAAAAATTGATGTCGTAAAATCACGTATGATCAAAAACTATGGTTACTGCGAAATCTGTTCAACCGACGTGTTGAATTTCGTAGCCAGTATTTTTGCTCGGGGTGATGTGAAACGAAGGGGGTAAACATTTGATGTATTCCATCAAACGCGACCACGCACGTTTTCGCAATATTGTTAAAGGCAAGATCAAACAAGACTTAAAAAAATACATCACCAATGGTGAGATGATCGGCAAAAAAGGGAAAGACATGGTGTCGATCCCTATGCCGCAAATCGATATCCCGCATTTTCGGTATGGCTCAAAAGATAAGGGCGGCGTGGGTCAGGGGGAAGGTAACCCCGGTGACCCCGTCGGCCAAGGCGATCCGCAAGAAGGCGAAGGTCAGGGCGAAGCGGGTAATAACGCTGGTCAGCATGGTTTAGATGTTGATTTGACGTTGCAAGAGTTGGCGGAAATTTTAGGCGAAGAACTAAAACTACCGCGCATTGAACCGCGCGGCGCCAAACAAATTGAAACTACAAAAGAGAAGTTTACGGGCATTGCACGTAACGGGCCCGATTCTTTAAAACACTTCAAACGTTCTTACAAAGAGGCGTTGAAACGCAGTATTTCAACGGGTACGTACGATGCGGCAAATCCGGTAGTGGTGCCCATCAAACGCGACATGCGTTACCGTAGTTGGCGTTCCACGATTCAACACGAGAATAGTGCGGTTATTATATATATGATGGACGTCTCCGGCTCGATGGGTGACGAACAAAAAGAGATCGTACGCACCGAAAGTTTTTGGATCGATACGTGGTTGCGTTCACAATACAAAGACATCGAAACGCGCTACATTATTCACGATGCGACGGCAAAAGAAGTCGATGAGAATACCTTTTATCGCACCCGTGAGAGCGGCGGTACGTTGATTTCATCGGCGTATAAATTGTGTCAAAAAATAATTGAAACCGACTATGCGCCGACGGATTGGAATATTTATCCGTTTCATTTTTCCGACGGTGACAATTGGTCGGGCGAAGATACCAAGCTGTGTCTCGATTTGATGCGTGACAGTATATTACCAAAAGTGAATGTATTTTGTTACGGACAAGTAGAGAGTCGTTACGGCAGCGGGCAATTTTATAAAGACTTACGAGATGGCTTTGGCGAACAGCATGAGCAGGTAATTCTTTCTAAGATTGAAAATAAAGAAGGCATCATGCAGTCGATCAAAGACTTTTTGGGGCGTGGGGTTTAATGGAGCTTTTGGGTAACAGAATTCAGGGGGGATCACCATGAGTCTACCACTAGAATTAGCTAAACTACGCGACGAGATGCGGGGGTATGCCAACGAATTTGGTTTAGATTGTTACGATGTCGTTTTTGAGTTGTTAGACTACGATCAGATTAATTCTGTGGCCGCCTTTGGTGGGTTTCCAGTGCGCTACCCACATTGGCGTTTTGGTATGGAGTACGACCAGTTATCCAAGTCGTACACGTATGGTTTGCAAAAAATCTACGAACTGGTGATCAATAACGACCCTTCGTATGCGTATTTGATGAAATCGAATAATTTCATCGATCAAAAATTAGTCATGGCCCACGTGTATGGGCACGTCGATTTTTTTAAAAATAATATTTGGTTCTCTAAAACCAATCGCAAAATGATCGATCAGATGGCCAATCACGCGGTGCGCATTCGTGATTACATGGATCGTTTTGGTGTGGAACGTGTGGAATCGTTTATTGATCGTTGTCTTTCGATTGAAAATCTTATTGATCCGTTTTTGCCTTTTGCTGAACCCAAACGTGCACCCAAAGATACGCACGATGGCCATGGTAGCCCTAGTGCAGAGTCTGATAATCCGGCAGGTAAATTAAAAGTCAATCGTTCGTACATGGATTCGTTTATCAATCCACCGGAGTTTGTAGAATCGCAGAAACAAAAAGTTTCTGTCACCGAAGAGAAATCCAAACGCATTCCCAGCGAACCACAGAAAGACATTTTGCGGTTTTTATTAGACTACGCGCCGCTTGAAACGTGGGAGAACGACGTGCTCGCGATCATCCGCGACGAGGCGTATTATTATGCGCCTCAGTGGCAGACTAAGATCTTAAACGAAGGTTGGGCGTCGTTCTGGCATTCGCGTATTATGACGACACGTGCGTTAAAAGACAGCGAAGTGATCGATTACGCTGACCACCACTCTGGTGTGACGGCCATGCAACCAGGAAAAATCAATCCGTATAAAGTGGGCATTGAGTTGTTGCGTGACATTGAAGACCGCTGGAATCGCGGCGCCTTCGGCAAAGAATACGATGAGTGCGACGACTATGTGCAGAAAGGGCGTTGGGATAAAAAGGCCGGCCTCGGCCGCCAAAAATTATTCGAAGTGCGCCGCGTGTGTAACGACATTACGTTTATCGATCAGTATTTGACGCCCGAGTTTTGTGAGCGTTTTAAATTGTACACGTATCAATTCAATCGCCGTACGAACCAACATGAAATTGTAGATCGTGACTTTAAAAAAATCCGTGAAAAACTTTTGTTCGGTTTATCGAACATGGGGCAGCCGTTTATTTATGTCGTAGATGGCAATTATCTCAATAAAGGCGAATTGCTGCTGCTGCACAAATACCAAGGCGTTGACCTCGATGCCCGTTACGCCCACGAGACCATGAAAAACATCGCCGCCATTTGGCGCCGCCCAGTAAACGTTGAAACCGAAGTCGATGGTCAACGGAAGTTATTTACATTTAATAACGGCGAGTTTTCGGAGAAGTTTTTGTAATTTTTTATTTTGGCCTAGTGGGTATCGAAGTGCCACCGCCTAAAAAGCCTTAAAGCAAAGGCGTGCAGGTAATAGGCATCGATGGGGTCGGTTTGCAGGCTAGGCGCTGGATTAGTTTGAGGCGTCCCATTATTTTGAGCAGCGATACACGCCAACGCCGGCTCCAAAACACTTTCAAAACCCATGCGTTCGTCGGTGTTAAGTAAACGAATTTGTATATTTTTTTTAATATATATACTGGGCTGTTTATTTAAATAAACAGGGTCGTTGTGTAGCGCGCGTCCTAAGGCCTGGCAGACGACGCGGATTTGATGTTGGAGTCCTGTAAAAATACGAATAACGGCATACGACGAGTGGGCCATAGGGTAGATCCACGTCTTGCTCTGCTGGCCGGTCGATAACACTTCCATTTTGTGGCGGCTTTTGCGGTGGTGGTCGAGTGGGGTCAATACTTCGAATGGCGACTCCGGCATTATCGAAAACTCGGCACCATAAAGTCGAGCTAGATAGTATTTTTCAACTAGCGCATTTTCAGTGCCCAGCTGTTTCTTCGAAGAAAAGGCCCGGCGCAAGTTGTGCCAGGCAGGCACCGAGCGGGCACATACGATAAGTCCTTGCGTCCAAAAATCTAAACGATGGGCCAGCAATCCATCGGCACAAACCGTACGGCATTCGTCTGGAGTGTTGTGTTTGTGCAAAACCTCAGGAAATTTTTCGCCTAAACATTCGAGTAACGTAGGGGCCTCCGCATGTCCTGTCACGTTGTGGTGTTTATTGCGCAACGGATGGGCGTGCATGCCCTTCGGTTTTGAAACGATGAGATAATCTGGATGGGTAAAAATAACTTTCGGAGTTGGTGGCGTGTTTGGAGTCATAACGGTACTAAACTAGTATGATCATTAGTTATAAAAAAATCTTTAATCGTACTTACGACGATATTGTTCAGGATAACTCTTCCGGCAATAGTACATCAAAATATTTATATATATTCTTAGATATTCTTTTGGTGGCTCTACTTTGTGGAATCACTGTCTATCGCAGCCTGCCTACGTTGGCCGCACCTTTTCAGCAGCCAGAATACCTGTACTATCATAGCTTTCTTGCAGCCCAGAGTGTGAAAGATATCTTACAGTTTTTAGGTGCACAGATGCAGCCTGTGTTCGAATATGCCATGCGTAAAGTGTTGTGGGTTCCACTGTTGGGTTATAGCGAGCGCGCTCTTAGAATCCCCTCGTTAGTAAGTGTTCTCAGCATATTGGGTTTCGTTTATTTTTTAATAGTGTATGCCGTGCCTCGCTTAAATAGTCGGGATTCTCGTTGGGAACGCCATCCCCTTAGGTTACGTTTCGGGGCGTTTTGTTTTGCTGCTCTGTTGTTGCAGTCGGGTTTGTGTGTATCGCTGATATCTGCGGCGCGGCACTATGCCTTTGCGGCGTTAGTATCGCTGGTGTGGTTGTGGCAGCTGCTAAAAGTTCTAGAATATTCAGTCGACGTGTCATCGAAGTCATTTCTGTGGTTATTACTGTGGTCGTTTGTTTTTCTAAACACCCATTTTTTTGCATTCCCGATGGTCGGTGCTGGGGTTGCGATTTTGGTGCTGTCGTCGTGGTTTCGTGGTGATTGGCTGCAGGGGCTTTTTAAAGGCCTCGTGGGTTCGGCGTTAGCAGCGATTAGTATATATATAAATTCAGATGCTTTCGACGTGATTAGTCGTTTCAAGAGTGCGCCGCGACCCATTGCTGTTGCTTTGGCTGATGGTATTGGTGTTGTGAATAGTTATTGGGCTAGTGTTGCCGTGCCGCGTTTGTTTTTTGCGATTCTCTTTATAGGCCTTGCGATGCAGTTTTATCGGGCATGGAGTCGGACATTAATGTTTTTTGCCACAGTGCTCGTTCCAGCACTTTTACTCTGGAGTCGTTATCGATCAGATTACACTTTTGATACGCGTTACTTGGCGCCGTACTTTGGTGTGATTTTGCTAATCTATGCGATTGGACTCGGGCAGATGTTACGGCGCAGTGTGGTAGGTTTTTTGGTGTCGATTGGATTGTTTGTATTAGTCTTACAGACTAGTCCGCTCGCTCAGCTCCGGGCGCAAGCAACGCCTCGTTTTGGTCCGTATTTTACAAATGTATACAAAGTCTATCGTGAGTTACGTGAGACTAAACGGCCTCTGTTTATAGTCGATGTCGAATATGACTGTATGGAACGTGGGCACTATTACATGCGTTTTGCCGGAAACGACCCTTATAAAATGGGTTATGAGGTGGTGGATCTAGGGTATCTCGAAACAAAAGTATTTCTAGATAAATTTTTTACGTTTATAAAAATGCATCCTAATGCACTGGTTGTTTTAGAAAAATACAATGGCGTTTGCCGGCTGCCCGAATGGCCACGCCATTTTAACGTTACCCGCCCTGATGGCCGGCAACTGGTTTTTAACAAAACCCAACAGGGCGATGAGTGTTATTGGATGGTTGATGGCATTAAAACGTTCGAAGATCTCGCCGCTGCGATGAATCGTGTGGGGCATGTAGGCGGCGAAGGAATATTTGAGCGCTACCGTGCTTTCTTAAAATCGAGCCATAACTAATCCTCCGACGGATCAAAACACCCGCCACCCCCAAGCTGATTCGGCACCGCGCGGGGCAGAATTTTTACGGCCTGGCTGGGGTTGCCGGTATTGGCGGGCGGTGAAAAGACGGCGTTGCGGCCGGTGGGTGTGTTACCAGCGCCTACCGAGGCACAATCGGTACCAGCACAGATCTGGCAGCAGCCGGCACTGGGCGGCAAAATACTCGACGAACTAGGGTCATACGTGCGCCCGCACGAGTACGTGCGGTCTAACTTAATGGCCGTAGCGGTTGATGTCAGATCGCAATCGCCGGGCGCTTTGTTAAAACCATCGTTATTTTCCGGCACAATCGCACCGGCACTGGGGTAGTGTTTTGCACAATAAAAATCTTTCGGGCCGTTGGTGCCAAACACACTGTCGTCACGCACTAACACCAGCTCCGGATCGACGGGGGCGGCCGATTGAAAGGTGCAGGCTCGAAAGTTCGTGTTCTCAACAAAATGCGGTGTAAACGCCTGAAATGGGCGAATCACTAAGGCCCCGTTGGGTTTGTAGGCGGAGAGTTCTGTTGGCGGTGGCGGATAAATCGGGCACGACGCGTTCGAGGGGATTTCCGTGCCGTCAATATTAATACCGCTAATCGACGCATCCGAAGAACATTTGCGCCCCAACTGCGCCGTTAGAAAACTAAACGGACAGGGTTTGGGCCCTAAGCGTGTAATCGGCTTTAGAGGGTCCTGATTGGCTTTGTCGACTGGGCGGTCCATGACGTACACGACGTTGATGGGTTGGCTGTTGTCGATAATATTGCCGTCGGCTTGGTAACGTAGCGGGTACACCGTGCGGTACTGCCGCAATCTAAACGTACGTTTTAAGCGCCCCGTAGAATCGCGAAATGCGGGGCAGGTGCCGTCGGCATTCGGTCGCGCGGCATAACCGATAACGCCACTAGCTGAATTTGTACCGCCAGAGCCGCCCGACGAGCTAGAACCACCACCACTCGTGCTGCCGCCCACGTTTGAGGTGCCGCCACTACTCGACCCCGACGAACTTGAACCCAAAATCGTAAGCCCTTGCACCGGTATCGGAAAATCAGCCGCGGCCTGCAACGCCAACGCAAACTGCGAATCAAAGGGATAAAACCGCTGCACGCCGCCAATATTGACGCGCGGGCATTGGTAGTTGCTAGAGCCAGCATTGATGGATCCGACTGTGTTCGAGCGCACATAAAAATCGTAATAATAACTCTGCGCCGAAAAACTCACCGGTTGGCCACCCGAGCTGGTAGTGAAGTGGTTCGCTACTTGCGCCTGAATGGCTTGATTGGTGGTGGGATTGGTTCCTGCATTTTTTACCGAATGATCGATCTGAAGGTCTTTCTGAAATTTATCGAAACAAACGTAGTGCGTGATGTTGTAAAAAATGCGGCCCTCGGCATCACGAAAATCTGACGTTGCGCCCGCCGCCACAGCTTGTTTTCGAAACTCCAACGTATTCGTCACAAACCCGCCAGGGTGGCCGACAGCCGTGTGGGGGACTACTGAAATGCGTAGAGTGGTGCCGTCGATGATTTCGCTATCGTAAACGGGTGGAGCATTACATTGCACCTGAAAACCCGTGACGTCGGTGAGTGGCGTTTCAACGGTTCGAGTGATTGCGCTGCCGTCTGAAGAATTCGTCTCGGTCCAGTTATAACGGCACAAACAGGCCCTAGCCGTGTTTTGACTGTTTTGGCTTTGTACTTGGCAAAAACTACCAATGTTTTGAGAGGCGTTATCGGCATTAAAAACTAAAGTGAACACTGTAGGGTTTGTGGTTGTGCTGGTTGGTGTGGTCGAGGGTGTGGTTGACCCACCACTGCCTGAACCAGAGCCTCCAGAGCTTGTTGTTGTTGTACCCGGTGTCACGTTGCCGCGGATTAAAGTAAATGTCACTTCGCTTGAGTTGCCTACGGTAGAGCCCGGTGACGACGTAGGTGGGCTCGTCGATGCCGCCGTGCGATTGCCGCGCGAGGTCGACCCACCCTGGTTTAGGCATCCTGAAACAAATATTGTTATTAATATATATAGTATATTATTCATATAATTCTCAAAATATATCTATGGATTGATATCTCTCGCTCCTGCCACTTTGTCTTGAAGTACACAAAGCGGAAATCGAGACAATCGATCGAGATAGGTATTCGTATTTAACGAACCTACGGTTAGCTCATAGTATTGTGGCTCAGAGCAGCTTTCGTCTAAGCATCGATAGGGCTTAAACTTTTTAGCAATCGGACTATCCGGATTCGCCATCTGCTCCATTTTTACCGACGCCGGTGTCACGACGTACAAAATGTCGGTCGTAGGGTCCCTATCGATGGGGCGTTGGGTGATCGTAAAAAGATTATTTTGAGGCAGCGTGGCAAACGTACTATTGAGTCGGCCGTTGCTGTCCGTGTCAGCCTCGATGCAGGCCCGACGCGAACCGTTGAGGCCCATGAGCCAGACGTCCTCGGCTAGGCCGCGATCGGTGCTTGTCGAGGAATTTACCGCACCAATTAAACTCGGCGTACACCAATTGCCAGTGCCATCGGGGGCGAAGTTGGCCGGGCGGTTCGTGGCAAGGGGGACGCCGCTCGTATCTAATGGGTTCACGTCGCGGCAGCAGTTGACACCACCCGCCACACAAGCGGCACTAGCTATGTAGCCGGTTGATGGAGGGTACTGATCCCCAGTTGATCCATTCTGATTGCAGTTGCCAAAACCGGGATCGGTCCAAGACCCACCTAATGTCGCGCCCACCTGCGCACCTAAAAAACCGCTGCTATTCGTACCAGTCGCATTGTGGCAGACGGTGCGCACGTCGACTCCATTAGAGGTCGTCGCCCGACACTCCCGGTTCCGCGTCGTACAGAACAAATCACCAATCGCAGAAGGGTTGGCAATGTCATCAAACGAGCGTGGTTCACGGCTTCGGCGAAATTGCCAAATTTTCGCCCACTTCATGTTGCTTGGTATGCGTGTGACGGTTTCATCGGGGCAGTCTTCGTTGCTATTCGGAATGGCCGCAAACCCAATAATATCCTGACCGCCATTGGCCAGCGCTGAACTGCCGATCGTAACCGCGCCTGTGGCCGTTGTGGGCACGGTACAGCGCAGGGTGCCTGTTGTAATATTTTCTACTTTGTGCAGCATGCATACCGGCTCACGAAAGGCGCCGCTACGAAAATTCGCCAAATAAAAATCATGACGGTTCAGTCGGTATTTTTCACAACCCGCTTCGCGCCCGGTGGGGCAGGTACCCGGGGTGATGTTCTGAGAATCGGTGTTGGGATAGATCGTATTGTCGCCGCCGATGACAGTCGTACCTAAATCACTCGGCGCATTCAGATTGACAGGTTCTTGTGAACGAATCCTCATGTCATAAATCGAGTTTTCAGCGGCATTATTAGGAATCACAGGGCACTCATAACCCCGCACGTTGCTACCCACGGCGCCGTAGTCTTGGCCAAGCGACGTAGTGTAAAAAGTATATATATGACCTTTGTTCCATACAGCAGGGTCGAGCAGTGTGTCTTGATACTTGGTGGTAGTGATGCGTTTATCAATTACGTCGCGGCACATGTAACGGTACACGGGTAAAAAATTCGAAGCCTGCGAGGCATCTAACGCCGGGGTCGCCGACGAAATAAAAATGCGTTGTGTGTTCGAGTACTGGTCAGAACTTACGAGTTTAATACGCACGTCAAAATAGCCGTCTTGTGTGGTGACGTCGGCCGTAGAACAGCGCAATAGATTCGCCTCTGAGTAGCTGGGCGTCACTTCTAGTTCGCGGCGGATGCCGGTGCTTTCGGTCCACACAAAAACGCAGCGGCAATCGGTCGGGGTAGCGCAAAAACTGCCTATTTCGGCATTTTCACCAATGGCATCGATAAGATTGGTCGGATCTTGGTTGGATCGTACGACACGCACCAAATTTAAAGCATCGACCGTGTTACTGCCCGGAGTGTTTTGGCTCGTGCCACCGATAAATGAGCGGGTGTTCGTGTCGGTTGCGACAAGTCTAGGTGCTGAGTTGTCGTTGGTGCACGCACTAGCAATAAATAAATATACTGATAATTGTATATATAGAATTATTTTTTTTGCGGCAATTTTATAAAAGTCCATCCGAAATCCATCCATTGATCTCTGTTAAGGCGCGTTCCTTCACTGACTTATTCGGAGGTGTGTCGTAAAAACTTCAGAGGTCAAATTTTCCTAATTGTTTTTGGCTAAGTATTTTTTTCCCTGCGTGGCAATGTTCATGGTCCCCTGTAAAGTCGCCCCCTGCCGAATGCTCCAAAGTGTGCTAACGTAATTCTAAGAGGAATTTAACGCGTGGCGCAGACGTCGTACCCCTTAAAACTTGTGATGCCGATTACGCACACTTTCGCCGTAGCAGCCCTACTTAGTGGCTTCGTTTTACCCCTGGCACAGCCGGCGCACGGCTCGGTTTCGTTAGATTGTTTTTTACGGCAGATAGAGCGCCAGCCTAGCCCCGCCACAGAAGAATCCACGCGCCTACCACGCACCGAAGTACCACGGGCTGTTTCGCCCCCACCACCCTTTGAACGACCACCGATTTTAAATCTACATCTTGCCCGCCAAGTCGACCGCGTGCAGTGGGTGGCCGAAGATCGTTTAGCCGCATTTTTGCGTTACCGAGAAAATAACTCTCCAAACCAAAACAGGGAGGGGCGTAACAGTGCGCCTTCCAGAGACTCTGATGTTGCCCGAGCCCGCGCGCTTTTAGATAATCCTGAGCGCCATAATAATCCTGAGTTTGTGCGATTTTTAGAGTACTTCCAAAACGAACTCGTCGTGCGCTCGCGTAATCCTGAAACCTACCCAGAGGTTGAGGAACTGTTAGCATTTTACCAGGCCGCGAGCCCCGTCTTTCGTGAGCACTTAGCTGAGGCCTTAGTCGACCGCACGATTCGATTTCGTTCGAGTGGGTATCGTGGCATTGATGCGAGCGGTGTAACCGGTCAATTAACTGTTGGGGCTGTTCGCGGTTACGATCGGTTTTTAGACTTTGTGCGTCGCGTACGTTCGTTACCACCGGCGGAGCGTGCTCAAATGCTCTCACGCGACCCGTTAATTGACGGAACGGAGGCCTATCGTGAATCGATCTGGTGGGGTTTAGACGCGATTTTTCGAAACCCGTCCGACCGTTCGCTCAACGAAGGACTGCGCCCTGTGGCCTTTGAGAACCCGCAGCAATTGGGTGAATATCTGCTGCGTTTAGACCGCTATTTATTGCAAGCCCAACAACAAACACCAGGGCGGGCGTATCGTTTAGGCCGTCGTGTAGGGGGGCTTGTCGCCGGTTTTAGAACGAACTCTGTGGCCCAATCTTTTGCCAACGCCATGATGGCACCTGAGATTAATACCAATCGTGAACTCCACCGTTCGGCAGAAGATTTGGCGAGGGACACACAAATTGCGGCATTTCGTTTAGGAGATATACGAGAAGTTATATATATAGATTTTCAACGCAACGGCATTATGGCCACCGTAAGCCGTCGTTTGTCGACTTTACGCTACCAAGTACACCGGCGTTTGCAGCCAAACTTTCGTGGGCCGGACATTGTTGCTTTGGCGCAGAGTGACGAAGTAGGCGACGCTGCGCTGATTCGAGCGGTAGCCGATCGTACCGGTGTTGTAGTGTCCGAGTCATCAATCGGTGCTGTGCGTGCGGCGTTGCGCGACGGCACCAATACCGCCGGTTATGTCGACGCTATTTTAGCGGCCGAGGCGCACCGTTTAGGTCTTGAGGTGCGGGCATGGTTGGGGCCTTTGCCTTTGCTGCCAGAAGCAGTGGTACGTTTTGGTGGGGTGGGTGTTATTGCTGCGCATCGGCCTGAGGTGCTGGGTGTTAGTGGTTTATTAGCCGGCGCTCTCTGGCACGGAGTGACTTCCGCCAACACTCGTGCCCGCGCCGCCAGAGCCGAAGAGGTTGACGTCATTCGGCGCACCATGACCGTCGAAAGATGTTACGCGTTTAGCATTCATTGTTTGTTTGTGGCGCAGAACATCCACCGCGCACCCGCACTCGAAGCGCGCTACCCTTTTTGGCAGCGATTGTGTGAGACCGGCTCGATACAATCTGGGCACCCTAGGCAATCCGGGCATGCCAGCACTAGTGCCAGCTTTCAGGGGCATTTAAGTGCGGTAGCAAGACGAGGGGAAACAGAGCCCCTCAATGCAGGTGATCTTTTCGAGTTAGAAAGAAATTTAAACGAGATAAAGTCGGTCGGTGACAATAACACTTTGGCCCAAGCCTGCGCACAAAGCGTGCGTTATACCCCTGAGCATGCCCAGACACGAAATGCGCGGGCGATTGTGAATTATATAAATAGTGAGCACTTCTTTTCGCCGTCTTCGAATGGAGGCATCCGGGGTGATCGTTGTATTGTGCCTAGTGCAGCGGATCCTACAGCCGAAAACCTGTTTTGTGTGTGGGAGCCACACAGTCCTGCGAATAACGTGGTCACCACCGACTACCCCCCACACCTTTGTGGCGGTAACCCCCCGTTTATAGGGGTATTAGGTAGGCGCCAGGCCTTAAGCTGTACTTGTTGTGTCATCGGAGGGCTCGAGCCCGGTGAGGCACCTTCAAACCCACCGCTACAGCCAAATAGCGATCATTGATCCGCCACCAAAAAATAGCCTTTTAAAAAAAATAAAATAACTTTTGTCGGATATTATGGTATAAGCCTGTCGCAACTGAATGTTCGATGCCGAGAAAAATTTTTGAGAAATATATGAAAAATATTTCATGGCATTGATAATCACGAGAACAAATTTTAATCGTGGTTTATAGCTTTCAGGCGAAGTTTGTAGGCGGCCAACGTCAGAACTTCAATTTAGTATTACAATTAAAAGAGGGTAATCAAAGTGAGCAGAACAGTAAAAAGTTTAGCAGTAAAAAAAGCAGCACCAAAAACAGGCGCTGCCTTGTCAGTTGTTGCGTTGGCTGTGGCCATCGTTTTGGGTAATGGCGTTGAAAAAGGTTTTGCACAACCAGCGCCGCGTGGTGGTGCTTTGGCAACGCGTCCTGCAGAAACTGGTTTGGCTCGCCCGGGTGCGCCGGGTACGGTCGAAGCGCCTCGAGCTGGTCGTGCGACAGAAGCACGCCGTGCTGGCGCGGTCGATGCTTTGAGTTCACGTGGTGCAGTGGCTCCGGGTGTGACAGCAGCATCAACTGCTGGTCAACGGGCGGCTGTGGCTCCGGTAACAACTCTTCGTGTACGTCCGGCAAATGATAATGCAGCGCCGCCTGTGGTTGCTTCACCTCTTAATGGCGCAGTAGCACGTTTAAGAGCGCTTGATACCCCGGCAAATGATGATGCAGTACCAGTAGCAGGAGGTCGTCCCGCTCGCGCGTATCAAGGGGGAGCAGCACGCCCTAGCGGAGCTGTGGCGACAACGAACCCAGCGACACCGGCTCGATCTGCTGCAGAAACAGTGGATAGGGCATTGGCAGCTCTGACACCAGCAGATCTTGCCGAACCAGAGGTGCGGGATGCAGTTGCCTTGTTAAGAGCTGTTACACCCGGTGGTAGGTCCTTGGTTAAAACATGTGCCTTGGGTGAATTGAGTAGGGGGGCAACGAGGAATTTAGCGCTTAGCGCTGCTGCGGCTGCACAAGCTATACAGGAAGGGCGCGGCGATACCAGGATTGCTGCTCGTCGGGCTTTCGATGGGGCTCTATCGCGCCTAACTAGGGTCGATTTGAAAACAGCAGGGAGAAATCGTAAGATCCTATGCGTAAAGTGCGATACGCTGGATCAACCTACATTTTGCCAATCAGTAGCCGTACGCTAGTTTTTAACTTAAAACCCATTCTCTTTTAATAAAACACCCCCTGCCGAAGGTCTTCTGCAGGGGGTGTTGTTTTTTTGAGATGAACGACTTTGTGACCACCGTCTAAAAGCTACACAAGGCTTTTCTACCTCGCCACACCCACAGCCCCACCCCAGCCGCTCGTTTGGTTTCGCACTGTTAAAATAAGGCTGTATTTTCTGACACTTATTAACTCATTGCGCGCTGCGCGGTTCTGAAAAAAATACATGTTTGGTGGCCTAAAAATTGCTTAATTAAGGTAAAATCTTTAGTTTTCCTGAGATTAGCGCATTGCAGCAATGTGGTGTTTGTTAATCCTGGTTGGAATTCTAATAGCGTTTACCTTGAACTTTTAAGTGCTTTTAAGAAGGAATACAGGCATGCCAAACCAAATCATCCCCTTGTTAAAAAAGTCGGTCGCAGGATTATTGATTTTAAGTATCGGCCTCCCCCCGGTGGCGCTGGCGCAGCAGACTGTGCCGCAAGGTACGGGCTGTGCGCCCATAATGGGGCGGGCCTTTTATGGTGCATGCCCGGTAGAGCCATTATCAAACTTTCAGACGGAACAAGTACTTCGGCAGGCGCGACGGTTGTTTGTAGTGTCTAGAAACCAACTACCCAATAACCCAGCCCAGTGGAACGACCTAGTGCATGGTCGGAGTAGGGTCGATGCTGTGGAGTTTCGTTTTTTTCCAGAGCGTGGGTTTGCCAGTACGCCGGGGACGGGCAATAACCCGGGTTTGTATTTTCAGGTAATACGCCACCAAAATGGCCGTGCCCGCGCCTTGGGCGGTAATAGTTTTCCGCTAAGTGATGGCTCTCAGGCATTTGGTTTAGATTATAGTACCTATAACGAGACACGCTTGGGGTTGCGCCGTTCGTATGAGGAGCT
>CAZYPH010000054.1:0-494 GCA_964649095.1 uncultured Oligoflexia bacterium
GATAGAGCATCTGGCTTCGGACCAGAGGGTCGGAGGTTCGAATCCTTCCGGGTGCGCCAACTACCGGCAATTTTTTCTTATTGTTACTAATCACCAATTAACATCAACTCACTTTCCCCATTAAGTTCCTTCTCTCGCGTTCCGAAAACTGTTCTAGAGATCAATACTAATAATACGCGGGAGACCCATTGCATGTCAGCCAACGAACCAGAAACTCGCCGTAAAATGACGTTAAAAACGAAGTTACTACTTCTGACACTAGGCCTTTCGGGAGCGATTGGAGCGGTTTCCATCGTATCTATCGAAAAAATTATTCGAAGCTACCAACAAACAGCCCTAGGCGCCTTTGAGTCGTCGGCAAAGAATTTGAATGACGCCGTTGGCGCCCAGTTTTTCGAACGCTACGGCGACGTGCAGGCCTTTGCCATCAACGCCAGCCTACACTCTACAGATCGCAAGATTGTTGTAGAAGCACTCAACGGTTATGTGAGCCT
>CAZYPH010000054.1:504-14717 GCA_964649095.1 uncultured Oligoflexia bacterium
ACGGTATCTACGACCTTATTATGGTCGTCAATACGCGTGGCAAACTCGTGGCTGTCAATACAACCGACCCGAGTAACAAACCACTCGAAGTCGACACCCTATACCAACAAGATTTCTCCAATGAGCCTTGGTTTAAAGCTACTATGGCAGGGCAATTTACAGAAGACGCCGCAAAAGGCTTCAAAGGCACCTACGTTGAAAATTTACAAATCGATCCGTGGAGTTCGCTTGTCTATAAACAAAAGCAACTGGGCAACAGTTTTAGCGCACCTATTAAAGACGAAAGTGGAAAGATCATTGGTGTTCTATCAAACCGAGCCAACGCCAAGTGGTTTGAAGTCGCCTTTCATGAAACGTACCTACAAATGCAATCAATGGGGTTCAAAGGAGCGTCGTTCACGTTGTTACATGACGGCGTGATTGGGTTTCACTATGACCCTCATGCAAGAAACGGATCGTTAGAAGCCTATCATGATTTCGATATATTATTAAAAAAGGATCTAAAAGCTACGAAGAGCACAACAGTAACAGCGTTAGCTCAAGGCAAGTCAGGTGCTCATTTCGAGATGGATTATTTGGACGAAAAGAATAACGAAGAAATGATTGTGGGCTACTCACCGCTCAACTCACATAAATTCACGGAATCTTTGGGTTGGTCGATTCTTGTGCGAGACTCTAGAGAAGAAGGGCTAAAAGCGGTCAACTTTGCCCGCACGTTTTTTTGGGTGGCTTTCTCGGCGATATTTCTATTAGCGAATATTCTTGGCTATTTCTTTTCAACAACGATCGCGAATCTGATTACCAAGATTGCTGTTGGTCTCAATGAAAGCGCCGGAGCAGTGGCTACCACAGCAAGCACTATTGCCACATCGAGCCACACGCTGTCTGATGCCACCAACGAACAAGCCTCTGCTATTCAAGAGACCGCAGCGAGCATCGACGAAGTGAGCGCCATGCTTAAAAAGAGCGTCGAAAATGCGATGCAATCACAGACAACATCACAAGAGAGTCGAGTACTCGCTGAAAACGGCTTGAACGCCATCAAAGCAATGCTCAAAGCTATTGAAGATATTAGCAACAGTAACCGCAACATTATGGAACGAGTCGAAGCCAGCAACCAACAGATTGGCGAAATCGTACAGGTGATTTCTGAAATCGAATCTAAAACAAAAATTATTAACGACATTGTATTTCAAACTAAACTTCTGTCATTTAATGCCTCCGTCGAAGCGGCTAGAGCCGGTGAACACGGCAAAGGCTTCGCTGTAGTCGCAGAAGAAGTCGGTAATCTAGCCCAAATGTCAGGGAACGCGGCTCGTGAAATCTCTGGATTAATTGAGAGCAGTATAAAAAAGGTTCAAAACATCGTTGAGACTACTCGAAGTACGATTGACGAACTAGTGATCGATTCGAAAACACAAATTGATGCTGGTGTAAAAGTCGCACACGAATGCAACGAGTCATTTAGTAAAATTGCCGAAGCGGTACACGACGTCGATTCAATGATTGCAGAAATCGCGTCAGCCTCCAACGAACAATCAATTGGTGTTACCGAGATCAATAAGGCAATCAATCAACTTGATGAAGCGACACAGAAAAACGCCGGCATCGCACAACACTCGGCTAACTCTGCAGGGCACCTTAACAGCCAATCAATACAATTGAAAAGTATCGTCGAGGAATTGAACCGTCTGGTGGCGTGAGTTTGTATATTCGAATGCTACGAATTATTTAAATACAGAAAATAATATATGGATGAATTTGAATTAGAGTTAAAAAAAGGTTTTTTAGAAGAAGCTACTCAGATGCTGTCAGACGTTGAGCAGTGTTTTTTAGAGCTAGAGTCTGATCCGACTAATTCAGGAATTTTAGAGAAGATATTTCGTCTGGCGCACAACATCAAAGGCAGCTCAAAAGCCGTTGGTTTTAGCGAGCTAGGCGCTTTTACCCATGAATTTGAATCGTTTTTGCTAAAAATTAAAAATGGCGAATATAAAATCGATACGCAATCGATGGGCATTCTATTCAAATGCAATGATCAGATTAAAACTTTTGTTGAGCTGCTACAAGGCGACTTAGCGGCAACGCTACCTTGTGATGACTTGATCAGTGTTCTCAAAAATTACTCTCCGAATGCTACTCCAGAGGCGACACCAGAGCCTGTAGTAGACGCACCACTAGCAGAGACCATCGCGGCCACTGCTCCGGAACCAGAGCCGATCATTGAAACAGCACCAGCGCCAACTCCTGCAGTAGTGGCACCCACCGAAGTACATGCCCATGAGTTAGAATCTCTAACAAAGTCAGAGCTCAAGAAAGCGCCTACTCCGGTTGCCGACGAATCGATTCGCGTGAGTCTGAAACGAGTTGAGACATTGGTAAACTTTGTCGGTGAATTAGTAATTCTTCAAACCGTTTTACGCGAGCAATCGTTGCAGTCGTTTCAAGATGGCAGTTCAGCCGTAGCTGCCACCCTACTTCGTAAAACCGTACTGCAAATCAACAAAGTGACAAAAGAGATTCAAGACCTGGCCATGAGCCTACGTATGGTTCCACTCAAACAAACATTCCAAAAAATGCAGCGCATTGTTCGAGATACCGGCACCATGTTAGGCAAAAAAGTGAATTTACAAATTACCGGAGAAGACACCGAAGTCGACAAGACGGTTTTGGAAAATCTTGGCGACCCACTAGTACACATCATTCGTAACGCGGTCGATCACGGCATTGAACCTCCGGAATCGCGAACAGCGAACGGCAAAGACCCTGCAGGCAATGTGAAACTCTCGGCGTTTCATCAAGGCGGCAAACTCGTAATTGAGATTCGAGACGATGGTGCAGGCATTAACGGCCAACGATTAAAAGAAAAGGCCATTGAAAAAGGCATTCTAAAACCTAATCAAATGATTAGTGAAAAGGACGCCGTAAATTTAATTTTCCACCCTGGGTTTTCGACCAAAGAAAA
Source organism: uncultured Oligoflexia bacterium (assembly GCA_964649095.1). Taxonomy (GTDB): domain Bacteria; phylum Bdellovibrionota; class UBA1018; order UBA1018; family UBA923; genus CAZYPH01. The sequence continues at coordinate 3,470 of CAZYPH010000054.1, forward strand.
AGTAACAGAAGTTTCGGGTCGCGGCGTCGGCATGGATGTCGTCAAAACCAACATTCAAGCGCTTCAGGGAGAAGTGGAAATTGATACGGTTGTTGGAAAAGGCAGCTGCTTTCGCATTTTTCTACCCCTCACGCTAGCTATTATTGAAGGCATGGTAATTCGTAGTAAAAACGATCGTGTCGTTGTGCCACTGTCACACATTCACGAAACAGTGCGCCCTAAAACCAGTGATATCCACCGCAGTACGACTTCAGGCGATATGCTAAAATTGCGCGGTGAAACCATTCCAATTTTTCGTCTACAACATCTCTTAACGAACAAGACAGACAACTCCGAACGCACCGAAGAAATTGCACTAATCATTCGTACTGAGGCGCAACCATTTGCAATCTTCGTTGACGATATTATTGGCCAACAACAAGTGGTGATCAAAAAACTTGGACAAGAAATACAACACATCAAAGGCTTCACTGGCAGTGCCATCCTGGGGGACGGCAAACCAGCACTAATTATTGAACTGGGTGAACTTATCAAACGCAAAGCAGTACAGTTGCCAGTACAAAATTTAAATTCCGCTCAAAACCAAACAAGGAGACTCGCCGCATGAGTACCGACACAAAAACCATTGAACGCTACCTGTGCTTTTCATTAGGCTCTGAGGGGTACGCCATACCGCTACTCACGGTGAAAGAGGTCATTGCACTACCTGAGGTCACGCCAGTACCCAACACTCCAAGCCACTTTCTTGGAATCATGAACCTTAGGGGGCAAGTGATATCAATTATCGATCTGCGAGCCAAAATGGGCATCAAAGCATCACCCACAAGTGAAACCGCAGTGGTGATCTGTGATCTAAATAATTTAAGTTTAGGTATAGTGGTCGATGCAATTAATTCTGTCTTACATCCAAAGGCAGACGAAGTCGCAGAACGCCCTAATTTATCGGGTAATAAAGCGGCCGAATACGTCACGGCCGTGTACCACCACGGTGGCGATAAAATGCTACTATTTTTGGACTTAAACAAAGTATTCGCAGAAGACCTTAAACTGGTTAACAAAGCCGCTTAATCTACCAGGTTAGCGCTAGAAAAATTTGGGGTTCTCATGGGTAGCAGTGCGTTGTCTTTGAAAAATGATTTTGATGCGGCCTCTCTAGATAATGACCCGACTCAAAATGCAGACTATCAATATATTGTTTCTACAATATCTAAAAAATCAGGCAATCAGTTTGCCGCAAAACACAATGCCATGATTGTCTCTCGATTGCAGCGGCGCTACCTCGAGCTCAAATTGCCTGATTTTACAGCCTACTTTAGATATTTTCGCACGAATGAAAAAGAAGAGACTGAAAAATTAGTATCGCTATTAACAACACACCACACGTATTTCTTTCGAGAATACCAACATTTTGAATATATAACGAATACTATATTAAAAGACCTAATTGCAGAGGCCCGCCTACGACCAAATAAAACCATTAACATTTGGTCGGCCGCTTGTAGCCGTGGGCAAGAAGCCTACTCACTGGCTATGTATTTAGATTTTCATTTAAAACAAATGGCTCCGGACGTTGCCTTTCAAATTGTAGGTACTGACATTGATCGAGAGAGTGTTGCTATAGCAAAAAACGGTGTCTATCTACGAGAAGAATTAAAAAAAGCACCGGCAAATTTAATTGCAAACCATTGGGCGCAGGGCACGGGTGAAATTTCTGATTACGTTAAAGTCAAAGATTCCTTAAAAAAATTCTGTAAGTTTGAGCCTGCCAATCTTTTTGAAATAGATGCCACACAACACACCCCCCCCCCTGTGATTAACGGCAAAAAATTTGACCTAATTTTCTGCCGAAACGTATTTTTGTATTTCAACCAACAACAGATCGCAGCAATTACAAAAGCTATTAGCAATTACCTAACGCCGACTGGTTACTTTTTTATCGGCATCTCAGAAACGCTACATGGTTTAGACGTGCCGTTAAAGAGCAGTGGCGTATCTGTTTATCGAACAAAGAGTGCAGAGAGTCTAACGACTAAAGAATTGCCAAAAGCTGAAAGTAAAAGGCCAGAATTGAAATTGGTACCAAACACTCAAAAACCTGCCGTACCAAGTACGCCTACTACCCATACTCCGAACATTCTAAGGGTGGCGGTCGTGGACGACAGCCCAACAATACATACGCTCATGAAGAAGCTTCTAACAAAAGAGCTTGGTTTTGAGATTTCAGTGCACGCCAACTCGATCAAAGAGCTTCGCGAAAGTATTCAGAAAAATAAATATAACTTTGATGTCATGACATTAGATATTCATATGCCTGAAATTAATGGTGTTGAGTATTTAGAAAAGACGGACATCAAGAACCATCCACCTGTAATCATCGTATCGTCCGTTGCACGTGATGATGGTGATTTTGCAAAACGCGCAATCAACGCAGGCGTCGCCGATTACGTTGAAAAACCATCGCTACAAAACATTGCAGAGTTAGGCGATGAGCTGCGCATGAAACTCAAAGCAGCCTTTAGCGCTAAAAATAGCACCGATGCCCTTAAGGCCATTCAAGCTAGCGACTTTAATAAGTTTGAAAAACTAGTCTTTGATAAATCAAAGAAACCACTACGAATACTATTTTCAAACTACGCAAACCACACGCTCGTTAGCGAACTATTAAAAGGCGCCGGACCAGATCAACCACCGTGTTTAGTCGTATTTGACAACGAAGACGGCGATACAGGTGCGATTGCCAAAACACTTGGCGCGAATTGCAAACCCTACGCCTCAACCACTGCATTCGATTCTTGGGCACAGACTACCGTAATGACTCGAAAAGAGTTTCGGGAATCTGTTTTGAGCAAACTTACCGGCCACAAGTTAGTAACGATGGTTGTTGGTGAAGTGTCGGCAAAAACAATCAAAACAATCAGTGAAATACCCGCCAACCACGTCATCATTGAAGACGCTACGGCCGTCAAACAAAATAGTGCCCTAATTAAAGTTGCCAATGAAATTGTGCCATCAACTAGTTTTATTTATAACTCAGGCAAATTTTTATGCACGAAATGATAAAAAAAATAAACTCTTCCGTAGAAATCCTAGACAAGGCCCCCCAGTCAAACGACGGCGAGCTCTACTTTTCGTTACATACCGATGATGTTCTGTTGGTTTTTTCAAAACAACACGAGGGCCCTGCCGATGGAGTTTATTTAATCGGCTCACCCGCCACACTACTGAAATCAATTGAGTCCGCACTTAGCGAGTATAAGACAGCCAACAATGACATTAAAAGTGACCATCTAGAGGCAAAAATAATCGCATCAGCGTCGTTAGAGGGTGAAATTAAAAATATATTTTTGAAATCGAATATTAATATTTCTAAATATATTTCTATTACGCAACCTACAGAGGTTTTATTTTTAAAACGCGAAAGAAAGATTCGATTTGCACCGAAGAAGTCTTTGCCTACAAAATCTGAGAGCCCCATCTCTGTTATGGTGGTGGATGATTCCAAGACGATTCGTGATCTTCTCCACCGCATCCTAAAATCGGACACTAGAATAGGCGCCATTCATTTGGCCGAAAAACCATCGGATGCGCTTGCCCTTTATAAACAACATAAACCCGATGTCATTACATTGGACATTCATATGCCCGAGATGAATGGCATAGAATTACTAAAGGAATTAAAGAAATTAAATGCCGTGCGTGCCGTGATGATCTCATCGGTTTCTCTAACGGAAGGAACATTAGTCTTAGATGCGTTAGAGCAAGGCGCCATCGATTACATCCAAAAACCCAGTCTCGAAAGTGGTCAGAACTTAGCTGAGTTAGGTAAGATGATTGTGGATAAAATCGTCACAGCGGCTCGAGCAAAATTAGCCAACACTGGATCACAGAAAAATCTACAATCAAAATCAACTCTAACAGCACGACCTACCCATCTGAATTCCGCAGCAAAACTACCAACCTATCAGAGTAGCGCTGCTACAAACATAGGGCGCATTGTCGCAATTGGGTCTTCCACAGGCGGTACTGAGGCCCTAAAACACGTGTTCACTAGTTTACCCAATGAAATTCCACCGATCGTTGTCGTGCAACATATTCCACCGATATTTTCGGCGGCATTCGCCGAACGTATTAATCAGATGTGTGCCTTTGAAGTTAAAGAAGCCGCTGATGGCGATCTTTTAAAACCCAATCGCGTTCTGATTGCTGCCGGAGGCACTCAACTTGGCATTGTGAAACGCGGAAACGATTTGATTTGTAAGGTAACGGATGCGCCGCCTGTGAACCGTCACAAGCCCTCAGTCGATTATCTATTTGATTCGATCGCACAACTGAACTTAGGCAGTCAACTCATAGCCGGGATTCTAACGGGAATGGGAGCCGACGGCGCCCGAGGATTAAAAAAACTACGCGACCAGCACGCGCGGACTTTTGCACAAAACGAAGAAACATGTGTCGTGTTTGGGATGCCGAGAGAGGCCATCCAGTTAGGGGCTGCTGAATTTATCGAACCTCTTGATTACATTGCCGGGCGCATCATGACACTATTGACGACCGAAACGCTAACAACAGAACAGCGTCCAAAAACCGCGCTCCGAGCTTAAGTGGATTGTTTAGTCCGCTCGTTTCGTCTCGCGCCCGTACTCTGGCATCAAACCATGCGGAAGACTTTCGGCTAATACGCCTGGGGCACACTCCACGAATTCGGCAAAAGCTTGCATCTCAGGTAGAGTTCTAGCGCCTACATAAGAAAACCCTGAACGCACACCACCCATAAACGGACCTAGAATATCCGCAACAGAGCCTTTCTTAGCCACCTGTGTCGCAACACCTTCCGGATGACGATCAGTAAACGCATACCCGTAGTGTTTGCCCTGAGCCTCGGCAGAAGCCATTCCACGATAAGCGCCCGCTTCGCGCGCCCATTCTGGCACTTCGTTGGTGCCAGACAATAACTTACCCAACATGACGGCCGAGGCCCCGGCAGAGAGCGCTTTTGTAGCGTCGCCACTGTTACGAATTCCACCGTCTGCAATAATTGCAGCCGACGTTACGGCCGCGGCACAATCGGCAATGGCGGTTAATTGACCATAACCAGCACCGGTTACGACACGTGTCGTACACATGGAGCCAGGCCCAATACCCACTTTTAGAATGTCAGCGCCCCAGTGCTCTAAATCGCTGGCACCTTCTGGAGTGGCAACGTTTCCGGCAATCAAAATCAAACGATCGAGCGGCGCCCAGTGCGTCTTATCGAATGTGGCTGCAAACTGCCGCAACTCACCTAAGGCCCGTTCCATCATCGCGCTATGCCCATGAGCCACATCTAAACAAAGTATGTTTACCCCAGCGCGAATCAATTCTTTGGCGAACTGCACTTCATCTTTTGTAATGCCGATGGCTAAACTGCGGTGTTTTAAATCGCGCACATGGCGCGCCTGCACTAAACGTTGTTCGTTGGTGAGATAACGATGGATAATTCCCAAACCACCTAAACGTTCCATAGCCGCAGCCATGGTGAATTCTGTGATAGTGTCCATGTTCGACGCAATAATGGGCATCGTAAGTTTTAAACCATTTAAATTAGACGACACATCAACATGAGAGCGGGTTTCGAGACTAGAGAACTTCGGCACGATTAAGAGGTCATCAAATCCGTACGTTTTTTTTCTAATTTTTAGGCCACTCATGACTGCGATCTCCTTATTAGATTTCGAAGGGATTTCTATCGAGGGTCTCGATTAGGGCTCGACTCTAAAACTTGCTTCTTTCTAAATTCACTTAAACTCAAAACATCTGCGGGCTGTTTAAACACTCGATTAATAGATTCGATCTTGGGCTGTATCGACGATTGCGCCACCGCGGCCGAGGCACTGTTCGCAGCCGCTGATGGACTATTGTTAGCTGTGTTGGCAACAGGGTTCGGCGGCAAATGCGCTGCGGCCGCTTGGTGCTGAAACTGCTCAAACGTTTCTCCGTTAGGATTCAACATCAACTGCAATGACGCCGTACGACCAGAACGCTCTAACTCGATTAAATAACTTACATTAAGAGTCTTTCGATTTTGAAACGTCTCACTATATAAATGGAAATGTTCGACACACACCTCAGGGTATCGCCAACAAAAATACCCATACCCGCAGTCAAAATCGAGCAACCATAGATCTTTAACAACAACCCCGAGTGATCGCATTTTTGTCGTCCACTGCGACACCACGGCCTCGGCCTGTGTTTCTAGCTCGACCAAATCTTTCGAGCCTGTGCGCAGATAACTGCCACGCAATTTCAATAAATTTAATTTATCGTAAGACTGTTTTGTAATTTTAAACACCAACGGAAAAATGGAGTTGGCTTCTTCAAGAGTAAATATTTTTCGTTTCTGTGAAATAGAATACATCGCAGGTTGGTTTAACATACTCTCCGGTGGCGATCGAATTAAAAGATAATACTCTAAAACGAACGCACTGCGCTAAGCCCACGGAACATATACAAGATCGCACAAAAGTTTTACACTCAACGCATGGTAAAAAAACCGGTAAAAGCCTCACAGGTTACGATGACGGAGCTCGTACTACCGAGCCACACGAACCAATTGGGTAATATATTTGGGGGCCAGATCATGGCCTGGATTGATATTGCCGGCGCCATCGCAGCAGGCCGCCATGCCGAGGGTGTGTGTGTTACAGCCAGTATCGATACGCTGCACTTTGTGGCGCCCGTAAAACTAGGCCATGTGGTGAATATTTATTCGTCGGTCAATTACGCCCATAAAACATCGATGGAGATCGGCGTACGTGTCGAATCGGAAGACCCCAACACCCAGCAGCGCCGCCATGTTGCCACAGCGTATTTGACGTTCGTCGCCCTAGACCCCCACGGCCACCCCCGCCCGGTACCTGGCCTAACGCCCACATCGGCTCATGAAAAACGCCGCTACAGCGAAGCCCAACTCCGCCGCAAATCACGCTTGGCGCTCAAGGCGGCTTTGAATAGAAAGAAGTGATTGAAATATTTTATAAAATTCGCAACAAACCCCGGCATTAGTTTGTTATCGGAGCGTATTGCTAGTCTTCATACCAGGCTGCGGCGCTACGCTGACTGTCACCAGTTATTATAAGCTGCTTAAATATATTCTTAGTACGGTCATCGAATCGAACACGATCCGCCGATCCGGGAAGGCCCACAGCAGCCTCTAGCAGCTTCTCTAAAGTTGAATTTGTTGTGACAAAAACCCGACCACCATTGCTATGAACATGCAATACTACCGAAGCTAGCGTTCGTCCTATCTCAGTAAATCCATTATTCACATCGTCAAAAACGAATACGCCCACACCGCTTTTAATAGCATCCTCTGCTGCGATCTTTAGGAACCTTTGCTCAGGATGGAAAAAGGCCACCCTTTGGCCGGTTTTTAAACATTCTTTAGCCACCGCGATAGTAATATGCGTTTTCCCAACTCCGGCCGGCCCTGACACAAACAAACCACTCGCACGACCTCCGGCATAGTTAATAAGTCGTCGTGCCCAGTGCAATAGCTCCTTCTGTGAGTCGTTGTTCGGTTTATAATTATCCAATCGAGCGACTAGATTTTCTAGCGGCACATTTGGATTAGCTTTCAAAAAAAGAAGATCCACTACCAGAAGAGCTGCATCGTCACTGCTAAGACCTGCCAAATTAACTTCAACCCCCCCCCCAGCTAGCCCGGGAACGAACTGAACTTGAGGATAGTGAGTCTTAAACTCTCGCTGCCGAGCTATGGTAAGGAGATCACCATTTAGGACTAGCGTCGAATCTCCCAACGCCGCAGGGCAGGGCGTCCCACGCAACTGATCGACTAAATCCTGTAAAGAACCCTCGCTACTGCCCCCAAAAGCTGGAGTAACCAAACAAAACACCATTGCAATTATCGATTTTATGCGATTCAACATTCGGTGCGTTCAGTACCATTTCTGGGTTTTCGTATCAAAGTCAAAGTGAAGAGGAACAAAAAAACTCTAACCACCACCACCACCAACGCGTGGCACACCGCACGAATCACCCAGCTATGCCGCCTCTCCAATGAAATAACGCAGATGCCCCATTATCGACCAAAAAAATCCCCCTACAACGCCAGCATTTGGCTGGAAAATGGGCCGAGTGGAATAGATGCGAGGCGCGTGGCCGTAAGCGCCCAGCTGTGCCACAGGCACAGCGCCATCCCAATTGAGCCGTATAAATAGTACGGCGTACAGAGCGCACGGACACGCAACGAAGCAGATGCCCCATTATACAGCCAAATGCTCTATTGGAGGTCTTCTTTGGAGTCGGGTAGAATATACCTCTCAAACTCCTGATCATAAGCAAACTTAGAAGGATCCACCAACCGGTCAATATAGAGTTTGCCATCCAAATGATCGAACTCGTGTTGTAACACCACGGCCAAAAAACCTTCGGCTTCGAACTCGTGGCGTTTGCCTATTCGATCGAGGTATTCGACATGGATTTTTTTGGGACGGGCTACCAACCCTCGCATACCGGGCACGCTGAGACAGCCTTCCCAGGTTGCGTACGTTTCTTCGGTTAGGGGCTTAATTTTAGGATTGATATAAAATTGAAGGCCTTGCGCTTGGGGAATTTTATAACGCGGATTACTTTCTTCAAACTCAATCACACAAACACGGACGGACTGATGCACTTGAGGAGCCGCCAAACCCACACCATCGTACTCACGCATGGTCTCGACCATGCTATCAATGAATTGCTGGAATTCCGTCGAACGGAGCTGATTTAGAGAAACTTCTTTAGCCACTTTTCGTAGAATCGGATGCCCCATTCGGGCAATTTTTAGTATCGCCATAGCGCTTGATTTATAGCTTAAAACTGCTGAATAAACCACTCACCAGAATCGGAATCTTGGTTCGCTGAATCAGCATTCGTTATAACCGACTCGGCAAATAGCTTTAAACGCTGTTCGCTGTTGAAGTTTTGAGCAGTCGGCGCTTCAGAGTTCACAACCAATTTGAGATGCGAGCTAAACTCTAACATTTCTTGGTCGTAATACGAATTTCCACAAGCTAAGAATGGTGCTTTTTGTATATATTTTTTTATTAATGTCACTTTGCCATCGGCATAGGGAATCAATCCGTCAAAAAGCTGCGACGTTAACACGCCGTTGTGCACACGCACGCGACTAGCAATCACGCATCGGGGATCGATTCCAAAAAACTTACAAGCTTCTTGAACGACCCAGTAGTTCGATCCGCTTACAGCCCAAACCTCGACGCCGGCTTTTTGCAAGTGTTGTACGAGGCTAAACATAGGGAAAAATATATTTAACTTAAAATGGTCTTCAAAATAGGCTCGGGCACGATTGCGCAATTCTATTTCTGACAAACCAGCGCACCACTGCACGAGCCATCCAAAGGCCTCGCGCGCGCGGCCCTGACCTACAGCCTGTTCATAAACGTCGTAGGCTTTCGCAGGAAACTGGCCTGATAAAGCCTCGGGCCATAAGCCCGTTTCTACCGATGACGGCAACCATCCTTGTTGCATTTGATGCTGAAAAAATAGTTCGCCCAGATCGCCCTTCCATAATGTGCCGTCACAATCAAATACAGCAACCAGTCGATAACGCTTGAGGTCAGTGAGATTTTTTTGCAGCGCTGTCACAAAAGACGCAGAGAACCCCTCGTCTACTAAATTTTGTAAACTGTCTTCCATGTCTTCGATATTTGATACCCCCAGTGCCGCCCTAACAGCCCCCTGCGACATACTTAAACCATACTCTCGGGACGCACCCAGGCATCAAACTGCTCTGAAGTGACTAAACCTAAAGCCAATGCGGCTTCTTTTAAGGTTGTGTTTTCTTTGTGGGCTTTTTTCGCAATTTTTGCGGCATTGTCATAACCAATATGCGGGTTCAACGCAGTCACTAACATCAACGAACGGTCCAAATTCTCTTTAATACGTGCCTGATTTGGTTCAATGCCATCGACGCAATGTTCGCGAAAGCTATGACAACCATCACTCAACAAACGGCACGATTGTAAAAAGTTATGAACAAGTAACGGTTTAAATACGTTCAATTCAAAATTACCCGAAGCCCCGCCTACGGTGATTGCAACGTCGTTCCCCATCACTTGTGCACACAACATAGTCAACGCCTCACACTGCGTCGGGTTTACTTTTCCGGGCATAATAGACGAACCGGGTTCGTTCTCTGGAATAACAATTTCACCTAAACCAGAACGCGGCCCTGAGCTTAACCAACGTACGTCGTTCGCAATTTTATTTAAGGCAACAGCTAAGCCCTTCAATGCACCGTGCATGTGCACCACAGCGTCATTCGCAGCTAATGCTTCGAATTTGTTCGGTGCTGTTACAAAGGGCAACCCCGTCAAATCGGCAATTTGTTTAGCTACCGCCTCAGCGTAGCCTTTGGGGGCATTCAAACCAGTACCAACAGCCGTTCCACCGAGGGCCAACTCTGAAAGGTGCGATAACTGCAGTTCGATGTGCGCGAGTGCGTGTTTGAGTTGCGCAGCATATCCGCTAAACTCTTGGCCCAATGTCAGTGGTGTGGCGTCTTGAAGATGGGTACGACCAATTTTAACAACAGTTTTAAAGGCATCGGCCTTGGCCGCTAGACTTTTGTGTAGGGCTGTTACCGCCGGCAACACGTCTTTTACGACCGCCTTGTAAGCGGCTACGCTGATCGCCGTTGGATATACGTCGTTCGACGACTGCCCTTTGTTGACATCGTCGTTGGGGTGCACGAGTCGCGACTCGCCACGCTCGCCGCCCAGAAGCTCGCTCGCTCGGTTAGCCAATACTTCGTTACAATTCATATTGGTCTGAGTGCCGCTACCTGTCTGCCAAATCGATAGGGGAAACTCTTGATCGTGTTGACCGGCCAAAACCTCATCGGCTGCTTTGACAATTGCCGCAGCCTTTTCGGCTTTCAACGTGCCGTTCGCGGTATTAACTAAAGCCGCCGCTTTTTTGACCGTAACCAAAGCCTCGATCAAGGCCTTAGGCATGGTTTCGGTGGAAATACGAAAGTATTTTAAAGATCGTTGCGTTTGCGCACCCCAGAGGTGGTGTTGAGGCACCTCGATCGGGCCAAAAGTATCGCGTTCTGTTCTAAATTTTGTCTGTGTATTGGTGTTCATAGTTACTCAAAATACTATGCAAACGGCCGTACAATTTCAAAGGCTAAACCTCAAAGCCCAAACCATGAGGTAGCGCTCGATGCTGAACAATGTTACATGCT
>CAZYPH010000055.1:0-249 GCA_964649095.1 uncultured Oligoflexia bacterium
GTTCGCTAAAAGCCCTCGCAAAAGAGCTCAGAGTGCCTGTTATTGCGTTATCGCAGTTAAATCGGGGTGTAGAGAGCAGGCCAGACAAACGCCCTATGCTGAGTGATTTGCGAGAATCTGGTGCAATTGAACAAGATGCCGACATTGTGGCCTTCGTCTACCGAGACGAAGTTTATAACAAAGAAAGCGAAGATCGAGGCGTGGCCGAGATTATCTTAGCAAAACACCGCGCGGGCGGTGTTGGCACCG
>CAZYPH010000055.1:259-14393 GCA_964649095.1 uncultured Oligoflexia bacterium
AAAGTGGATCGCAGAATGTACGGCCTTCGATAATTTAGCGCCCGATTACCGTAACAACGACTTTCCAATGGGAGGCGGCGGTAACGTACAAGGCATTGGGGGTGGCGGCATGCCAGGCTTGGGCGGCGACTCAGGAAGTGCGCCGTCAGGATTAATGGGATCGCCAGGCATCGGACTAGGGGCTGGACGCCCTATAGAGGCCCGCCCGGGGTATTCAGCCCAGCCCTATCCCAAGCCACTAACCAGTACTCGACACGAATCAGGTTCTTCGACTACCCAAGGTGGTGTTATTCTACCGGATTTTTAGAGGCATTTTTTTTAGCCGTGCTGGCATTCGATTTTGCGCTAGTCTGAGCCTGCTCTTGGTGGATTTCGCGACGAAGCTCTGTGGCTAATTCTTCAACTTTTTGTTCTAAATTTTCAACTTCAACACGAGTCGCCAATCCCAAGGTCTTCAAGGCGGCTTTTAATTTGTCTTCAGCTACGGATTTCGCAAATTCGGCACTGGGCAAGTTTTTCGCTACCTGGCGAGCCTTCTCAAGCCCCTCTTTTCCAAACGTTTCCAGTACTTTTATAGACTCTTTGGCGGTGTTTACTGTTTTATCAAGATCAAGGTTTTGTTTAAGCGTCTCGGTAGCGGCTTTGATGCCGTCTTTTAAATTCGATAGATTTTTGTTCATAGTGCATTCCTCACACTATGAGGACTACCAGATAGATTTGAGCCTGATCAGCACAAATTTTCCTTTTATATCAATGACTCAATGCATTAATAAAACAAACCCAGAAATGTAAATAATTATGGTTTATAATCGGCCTGCACAGCCGGTAAATTGTGCCTTCTCGAGCAGGAAATATTGCTTAGACTTTCTTCGATTGATGAATTGAGATGTAAATTAGATTTAGGGAAGAATAGGGGTTGAGCTTTGGTATTAAAGAAACTGAGCAATCACATCATTACGAAGCAGTCCAAGATAGGCTTGTACCTATCAATCGGCCTTGTTTGTTTAACGGGTTGTTCTTCTTCAATTTTTAAAGAAGAAGACAAAGCTCAACCCAAAATGTCGGCCATTGCCGGCACGGGTGAATTTAATGAAGATTGTCTTAATCTCAATCTTGGTCGCGCTGATTTAGACGTAGGTTCAGCGAGAACCTTAGTAAATTGCCTCAACGCCAATGGGTCGATCCAAGAGTACGCGATATTATTCAATCGATTATCCGATACACAACTGCAAAGTTTACTCACTCTTGTAAACCGCCACGTCATGTTACGACCGGATCGCCTGCGCCTGATTGATCAGAGTATGAAGCAGGCGGATGAACGGCAAATTATTGACCGAACGTTTTCCACGCTAGCCCCCCTTTTAGATCAGCCTCGAGCCATTATGGCGGCTATTCGAATCTTACAACAAGGGGCTTATGTTGGGCAGCCAGGCATCGTACAGCAGTTGAGTACACGGCTATTTAGTTCGAGTGAACGCGGTACGTTTGACACCTCTATTTTAAAATCGATTCGGATGCTGGCCACCGAGCTGTCAAACCAAGCCTCGAGCTCAGCGCAAGCGACCACGCATACGCGCAATAACTCGGCGCGAATACTAGAATCGATTTCTGCCGTCGCAAAATCGAATGCCTTTGTAGAAATAAGCAAAAGCTATTTCGGTGCCAGCAAACTAGCACCAGGCATTACGCGTGATTTGCTTGTGCGGAATTTACACGAACATATTAAGTCCAAAATCGAAGAACCCAACCAAGTTTATCTAAAGACATTAGCGTGGGGCTTAGTAGACGGTAGTCTATTTACAGCGTTAGATCGGATGAATCATGGGCAGTGCGATGGCGGACGCAATGCGGACTGTCAACCAAACCACGATAATCCAACACTACGCACTCTTAACCAACACCAACAAATAGCAGCGATAGAACACTTAATGCGGCTTCTCGTGTCTAATCAGAGCGGTCGCATGGAACTTCTGAGACCCTTAACACGTCTATTTTTTTCCATGAACCGCGCCATTCCATGTCTGGCGAATTCGCATGAAATTCCAAATGCGACACTTTTTGTGATGGATGAGCTTACTAAACAAATTCCATTGCAGTTACCTAGCTGGATTCAAAGAACGAATACATTGCAAATTCTCCTATCAAACAGTTTGTGTAGTTTTCCGACATACACTGAAGACGGTACGACCTATTCGTTTAATCAAATGTTAGAAGTGCTGCGCACTTTGGCCGAACACATAAGCCCTGAAACTAATAGTGCTGGCCGACCATTAATTACAACAGCACATGTCATTGACGCACTAATGACAGCCGAACAGATCGCACCGACTAACGACGCCTTGGATGACCTAACCCCAATACGCAACGGACAATACCGCACGAACGAACGCTACAGAAAATTATTAGTAAATTGGTTAGGTGATACAGGCACCCATTCTGCCTTTAATAAAACTACAGATTTTATCGATGACCTTCTGCGTCGAGGTGTGTTTGGAAATATACTATATTTACTATCTCTTCCGGAAGCGACTCGCGATAGCTATCGCCCAGCCATTGCACGAGATGAATTGCAACGACTAGTACACGTACTTTTGAAGAAACGCACAGAACTAGCCAGCTCGATTTCTGACATCCCTGGTTCACAGCCCCAGATGTGGCGCAACATCTATGATGTGTTTTCAGTCGCACTACTTAAAATCGACGTCCGCAATATTTTAGATTTGGCGGCAGGGCTTGAAAGCTACACCAATATCAACCAACCAATTATTGGGCCACTAGCAGAGAACTTGAGAGAGTCGATTCTTCTGAATGACAAAAACCCAATTCTAGAAATTCTAATCGATGTGGCATTGCACTCGGAGTCTGATGACAACAAAGCCTTTTTTGACACGTTATTCGAAGTATCGGAATGGAGCGAGTTTGAACAAGCGCTGCGCCTTACGGGTCGATTGGAGGCAAATGGAAATCTTAAGAGCCTAATAAACGGTGTTTTAATGATTTTTCAGGGCACCATCAATTCGGTACCAGATAGTGCTCGCCCCGTGGTCGTGCCTCCGTCTGCTAATATACCGCTAGCACATAATCATGCGTGGTCGCAGCGTCCGCAGTGGCAACCGAGTCCGACACCGATTCCGATCGGAGGCTACGGCGCGTGTAGAGCTATTGACGTAGACATTCCATTTGGACAACCATTTCCAGCCAATAACTCATCGCAACTACGTAATCGTTGGAATACGAACTTATTAAATTTGGCGAGCTGTTTTGACAACACGCAGCCACATCGCGAGTTTGGAAGCGTCATTCGCTATGCAGTCTCAACTGAAGTAGTGCCTAATAAAAGTTTTGCGGGTTTTATGGTCGACCTCCTCGCCCGCGTAAGCCCAACCAATGCCAATGAAGCGCGCCCAATACTCAATGAATTAGGCATTATTGTGCGTGATAATTTAGACGACATCAAATTAATGGGCCGCTTCTTTGGTTTTCTTCTGGAGCAAAAATACTGTGAAAGTTGGAACATGGCTTCTGCTAGCCCGCAGAATTGTCAGGCGCCGAGAATGGCATTTTTACAAGCTTTAGGGCGCGTTAATATCAAACTATTACCACATGCGGCTGCGCTGCAAAGAATGCGCGCACCACTCCAACAAATTGCACAAGACGTCTACTTACCCCCGAGTGCTATTTGGGCCTATGACCAATACCAAACACAAAAACACAACACACGTTTTGTGCCGACAACACCAGTTCCACTAACTGCAAGCCCACTGATGAGTTGGGGACAAACGAACAATCTGCGTGCACAGTTTGATCAGGTAACTCGTGATAACGAACGCGTAGACCCACAAAGTATTTATCAACAGCGTGTCGATCTTTTCCGACAAGAACCAGTCAATCATATCCAGGTGCGATACTTAGATCATCAGAACATCCAACGCGTAGGTTTTGGCTCTGCAGAGCGTTTGAAGACGCATTTAAAGCCATTATTAGACGAACTGACTGACGGCAATCGACTGGACTGGTTTCTACAGTATCTAACCTATTTTGACTCTAACCCTTACTCCCCAGAGTTTTGGCAAGATTGGTTTCATCGTGCAGCAAACAATGTACGAGCAATTCCATTTTACTATCCTGGTCAATGGCCCGGCCATGGGCGACCTGTTACACGTTTTGTGAGTCAGTTAGATTTACTGGAACTAGTCGTTACCGAATCCGACTTTAGTTTACGTTCTGTAGACCAATCGTTTGGATTTCTATTTGGAGACGTAAACGACAACTTCGCACTAAAATACCTTTCGCAACTGGGACAATCTGGCCAAAATATGCGCCCCGTCATTGAATCGATGCGCCGAGAACTTGAATACTTTAGCTCATTAGAAGCCACACCGATAATTGGTGCGACGATTAAACCTGAAGTAAAACGCCGTCTCTTTAACCTACGAACGGTCTTTACAATATTGCAAGAATTCAACGTTGAGCGCGTTTGGCGAAACAGTGATGGTTCTACGGTGACAGTTAATGACTTAGGGGTCTTGAGAGATTTATTTAAAGTGGTGCTCAATGCCACGCCAGAACACGGCCGCAACAACTACTACCGCGATCGCAACTCATTGGCCGTAGTTGCTGAGCTGGTAAAATCAGGTATCTTGCGCAGCGCTTCTGTCAATTTGATTTCCATTGATGCGACCACTGGGCGGCCAGCATTTCATAATATTTTACCGCTACTACGCAGCATAATTGAAGGTTCTGTAATACGTCGGGCAGACGGCGAACGACGCATCAACTCTGACGTTTATGCTATTACGGATTACCTATTGCGAGGTGACTGTGATCGCTCGTTACCAAAATTTAGTAGTGGGTGCGTTAGACCACGCAGCCAATGGGGCACTTACACTTTCAATGAACGCTACCGCACTATTGGGAATATTATTGATCTTATATATATATGGAGCCGTGAGGGACGCACTAATGGTCCATTTCAAACATTAAGTTATCAGTATATAAAACGAACCGCTTACGAACTGATGGGCTTATTAGATGATTTTAGCTATGTAGACGAAGGTGACTCGGAAAAATTCCCTTTCTATGCGGCACGACTAATGGCTAGTTTAAAGCCCCTACTCGCTAGCCATGCGGGCACTAAATTAATCCGAGACCAACTAGATTTAACCTATGATGCCTTTGATAGCCCTACGATTACACACTTTGTGCAACGCCTTCGAAAAAGCAATGATCCGGCTCAGCGTCAGCACATACTAAATTTAAGACGCGGCTTTCATACCGTTCTTGATAGTTTGTGGCGCGACCACAATCGCATTGCTCAAGACGCAGTCAATATCGGGAGTGAGATTGTGGGCGATGCGCGATCGGGCAGTTTAGTCTACGCCACGTATAAACAACTCAATCAAGATCCCATGTTCGTAGCTTTTAAAAACGGATCGTTTGACGCCACGTTAGACAAAATGAAAGCCTGGGGACAGCGCTCGGATACAGCGCTCCGCCCGCGCATTCATAAAACCGCAGGGGATATTATTAAACAGGGTGAACTTGATGCATTGATACTGTTTCTGGGACGAGAGTCTCAGAATGACCACTTTTACAATCAAATCAAATTTTTGGCCCACTCTAACGGGCAGTGGAACCCGCACATTGAAAAACTAAATGAATTTATGGATACGCTTATTCGGGCTCTAGCATTGCCTAGACAGCGAGCACATTGACTTTAAAACCAGCAATGTTATCTAATTGGGCGACCGTATTAACCACATAAAGGACACATAAAATGACAAAATCAATCTTAAACAAATTTATTCTTGTATTGAGTATCAGCGTTCTTGCTTCAGCCTGTGCACATAAAAAATCGACTGACGAATCATCAACAGCGGCCGCTACAGAGTCTGCCGTGCTGGATACTTCAGCAAACACAGAAGGCACAGCATCATGCAGCGCTGAAACTACCTGCCCACACACTAAAGAAACTTGTGGCTGCAGTGAGATGACTAAAAAGAAAAAACATTTACCGAAGTCTTATCGTATTAGAAAAGACGGCAATCCAAAACGCCGTTAATTTGTTCGAAAAAAAGCCTAGATAACATCAGCACCCCCGAAAGCTAGAGATTGTTTCAGAACAATCGATAGAGTTCGGGGGTTTTGTTTTTCTAGAGATAGAAGAAGTTTAAGGGATTAACAAAAATGTCTTTTATCGTAGTTTGCACGAACAAAATCGAATCGCGGAAGTATAGCGGCACTGCCGCGCAATCTTGTTCAAGTAAGATCTGATTCGCTAAATCAAAATCATTTCGCTCAACCGCCCGATCATAACTATCTGAGCGATAGTGCCCCCAATTGGCGGTATTGTTCGATACAAACTCCATAAAAAATGGCTTCGGAGAGTTGAACTGGGCCGTCGTGCCACTCAGGAAAATAGCTGGTGGTTGCGTGGCTAGCTTACTCCAATATTGTTTCGGCTCAATGCGGTCTAAGTTCACGTTAAGCTTTAACTGTTCTTTTAAAACAGCCTGCAACCACTCCATTAAAATATCGTGCGTGTTTTTAGCATAATAAGATATAGTGATTTCTTTATTTAATGCCTTTTGACTATTAGTGCGATTACCAGAATTTGCATGATGCCCTTTTAAGGCGCCAAAAGCAGGATGTAAAAATCCCTTTGCCGCGGTGACCTCATCGTTAAATATTTTAGGCAGATTGTGAATCTTCTGTTGGATGGCGTTTTTGATGGCACAACGTTCTTGCCGATCAAAACCTGTTCTGTGTGCAAACTGTAGATGAAAGTTAACGAGTGTTTTAAATCGCCGGTACTCGGGCTGCTCTTTACGCCTTGTACGTTCTAGAACAGGCGGGTCGCGTAAGATATCAATCTTTCCATCATCAAATAGACGCATGGCCGTGGCATCGTCTGCGATAAATAGAAACTCAACCTCTTCATAACGAGATTTTTTGTAATGATTGAGGTTACGCCTCAGACTTATGCTTGTATTCGGTTGATATTTTTCAACTATATAGGGACCACTATATATTTTGTCGGTGCCCTTTGGCGTCGGAAAAAAAACCCAGTGCGCTAAGAGCACAGGAAAATAAATATCGGCCTCACGTAGAGTGATAGTTAATTGATGGCAATTAGGGGCCTCTGTTCGAATAATATTTCTATAAAAATGAAGAAACAGCGAAGGCTCGTGCTGCGTATGAATGCGATCGATTGATCTCTTAAAGTCTGCGGCACACAAGGCACTGCCGTCCGACCAACGGGCGTCTTTACGTAGCCTAAATGTAATTGATTTTTTGTGTGCATCCCATTTCCAAGCCAATGCCAGACCAGGCTCTGCCTGGCCTTTCGTGCCTACCTTGGTAAGCCCCTCATGCAATTGATATAGAATGTGGGGAGAAACTTCTTCGTGCAGATAATCCAAACTACCTAAATCTTCGGACAAACGAACTACAAGCTTTTTTGGGGGCGTCGCCCATGAGGTGAGACACAAAAAAACACCCAACACTCCAACAAAACCTAAATACGTGCGGGCACTCAAACCCTTAATTAGCATAGATACCGCAATACCACGTGACCGTTAGGACAGGCAAAAACGTTAGATTTTTCTAAAAATAATAAAAAAATCTTTTTTGACTTACGCAAAACTTACGCATTATAATGGGAACATGACGCGGCGGAGATTAACCCCAAAACAATTGCTGATACTGGATTACATTGAAAGCTTTGAAAGAAGTCATGGTTATGGTCCTAGCCAGAAAGAAATCGCCACACACTTTGGGTTTAGCTCACTAGGTACCGTACAAAATTACTTAGTTAGGCTAGAAAAAAATGGTTTTTTAAAAAAGGCCTGGAACGAAAAACGAGCATTAAAACTAATACCAAAAAAAGTTGCTGCCGAGCCCTCATTGTCGGCTATCCTGCGGAGCTCCATAACTACAAACCTACTCCGCACATCTTCAGATGAGCAGAAGTATTCTAATACGTCTGCTCATCTGGGATCTCACTTTGCTGAAGCCTTGCCATCTATTGCGTTGCCACTGACAGGACATGTAGCTGCAGGCTGTCCTATTGAGACGTTTGAAGGTTTAGGAAAAATTGATGTGCCTACTTTTTTATTAAACCGCACACAAAAAACACCCCCTAATGGGTCCACTTTTTCAGAAAAAAGTTTTTTTGTTTTAAAAGTAGTGGGCGACTCGATGATCGAGGACGGCATTTTAGATGGTGATTATGTGGTGATCAAAAAACAGAAAACCGCCACACAAGGTCAGACTGTCGTAGCGTTATTAAATCATTCCGAAGCTACAATTAAGAAATTTTTTCTATATGACGATTATATTGAACTAGTAGCTGCCAACATAAAATACCCACCCATTGTAATTAAAAAAAATGATCCCTTTTCTATTGAAGGGATTTTGCAGGGAGTGATTCGCAAATGCGACCTGCCCTCATGAAGAATAGATACCGTTTCATAGAAGTAATGGGCTCGATAGGGGCCGGACGCAGTTGTTTTATATTAGATAAAATTAATGCGTTGTCTTTATCTCATGATGCTATTCAGAACGAGCATACCACTAACTCTCTTCGTATCGCTTGGTTGTATTCCCATCATTTAAAAAAACCGTATATTGGAAAATCTAATATTTTATTTATTCGAGCTGAACGCTCTATAGATTTTGTTTGGTCGGCATTGCAGAGCATTCGAAGCACGTTATTTGATGTGCTTGTTATGGATCCTGCCGAACCTTTAGGGGACGTTGCTCTGCAACGTATTCAGAAATGTGCCACAGAACACCATGCTACTGTTTTTTACACTCACGATTTCGAGCATAAGGCATCGCAGCTGACTAACGCATCCTATTTTAGAACGCACCCAGAACCCAAAAAACATTTTAATGTCAACACGCAAAACGACATCCAACAGCACGCCTCAAATCTACTATCTTACTACGCAACACAAGCGCACTGGGTTTTTACGGAACGTTACGTGATTTATAATTTTAGAGCTATATGTCTAAAACAAACACAAAATCTAAACACATTGTTGGAACACGATTACAAGTCACATACCGAAAAACTAATACAAAAAGCATTGATTTTAAAAACAGAGCCACCATCGAACGTCTTTTTGCACAATGCTTCTTAGATTTGTCACCGAAAGTAGCAGTTGGCGGCTTTCATTTTGATATTGATTATAACACTAACAAAGAAAACACAGAGCAGACCCCTGACAAAGAAAGTGTTCTCAATGAGACGGCAGGAAAAAGTCTATCAGAATGTTGTAATATATACGTAAATATATTTATTGAATTGCATTCGTTTGAAGGTGATTTTTCAAAATTTTGCTTCTCTCTTTTGGCTATATTAAAAAAACATCTCTCGGAGCAAGAACAGTTACTTACGACTGAAAATTACAAATCGAACCACTCAGCATCTGACTTTGTAATATCGGCTTTTCAATGTGTTTTAAGTTACTCAGTACAAGCCTGTTTACGACAGCTTATTTTTAAAAATGATTTATATTTAGAAACACCTATTGAAGCTGCGTTATTCTATAATAATCCATTTCTTTTTACCCAGAGACCAACGGAAAACAACCACTCACGACTCAAAGCTACTTCCCGTTTTATTTTAAGCATCGATGCCAATACAGAACAAAAACGGCGGTTTCAAAAACAGCTGAAACAGATTCAACAATTAAAAAAATTAGGCGTTTTTACATTTGGAGACTTGCTTAAAATTCCAAATCACACTTTTAATAGCCGCTTTGATAAACAGCTACTCTTAATAAAACAAAGCATTACAGCTGAAGAACTATTTCGTAATAATATACATATAAAAGATACTATATTAAGTGGTGAAGTAGAATCGGCCTCTGAGTGGATTGATGCACTCTCGTGGCCAATCGTAAAAGTTGCAGAGTGCGTATCGTCGAAGATGGCTGTAGAAATACACTCTGTAGATAGTTTGCTGTTTATTCTGAAACAACTCGTCTCTGAAATACTAAAAAAATTAAACGAAAATAACACTGCCCTCTCTAAGTTACGCATTTTGCTATACTTAGATGCTAAGCCCTACAGAGAAGAAATTGTTATTCCGTTTGCTCAACCACAAACGCATGCGCAACGCGTGATTTTTGTTATTAAGGATTTTTTTGCAAACTATTTTCAATACAATCCTGTTACTGCAACGATTTATGCCGTTGAACTATCCGCTATTGAAACCCATTTTCGTACATCGACACAGTTAGGCTACGTAACCGATTCTGGTACCAGTAGTTTTGTTTTTGAAGATCGATGGCATCATAAAGAATCTTTTGAATTTTTAGTCAATAAACTCAAGGCTAGACTGGGGCATCAAAATGTTTATTTTCTGATTGAGACTGCTTTGGCCGCCCCAGAGAGACGATTTCAACAGATTGAAAACTGTGCGTTCGAACACTACTTAGGCAAGTCTACAGACCATAAAAACGAACTAAATTATGCTCTATATTTGTTCGACAGGCCTCAGAAGATTGAATGTTTAGACGCCTTAAGATCGAATCTTTTTTTCATCGAACGCATATCGGATTACATCGCACAAACATATATAGATTATTATATATATAATAAATACATCGAATCGAACCACGCCAAAAAACTCTATTTAAATTTAATTAAAAACAGACATCTCATTTTGGAAGAAACCGTAGACAATACTAATAGCAACAATTTGAGTTATTTAGTCTTTAAAAAGGGCTGTGAATACTACCTACATGGCTACATAGATTAGATTCCACATGTCGTTATATTCAGAATTACATATAAAAACAGCGTATTCATTTTTAGAAGGGGCCTCACAACCTCAAGACTTGCTAAAACGAGCTCTAAATCTAGGTTATAAGTCTATTGCTATTACCGATAGAAACGGCTTTTACGGTTTACCAAAGGCGTTTGAGGTCTGTAAAAATAAACCTAATTTTAAGTTGATCTGTGGCGCCGAACTTTCGATTTGTAACGAAGAAAAGACACTCTACAGTATTTTGCTACTTGCTAAAACACGTTGGGGTTATGGCAGACTATCTAAGCTACTCACTCATACACATCAAAGCACCACACACACCAACTCGGATTCTATTTATCTATCACAACAGGAATTTTTAGAGTTTATTGAGAGTCATTACGATTCAACTTCTCAATACAACCGACTTGTTCAGGAGTGGTTTGTTATTTATCCACATAACTACTCTCAGGATCTGGACATCTTACCTACTCTACAAAAACTATTTCATCGTAATTTTTATCTTGAAGTTACTAATCACTTTGAAAGGAGCTCAGCAAAGCGCATTACAGAACGCGTAGCTTTCGCGGGCGCACTAAACGCACAGCTTGTAGCGACAAATGATGTCTATTATCACGAACCCTCTCAAAAGATTATTCAAGATGCATTCACATGCTTACGGACAAAAAGTTTTTTAGATGAAAACAACCCAGCACTACACCAGAACAATGAACGCTATTTAAAATCACCCAACGTAATGGCGCGACTTTTTAGTCATCTACCAGAGGCGCTAAATAACACTGCGGTTATCAGTGAACAGATTACGTTTTCCATGGACCAACTACGTTATCGTTATCCGTCAGAGTGGATTCCTGAAAATTATACAGCCGATCAGTATCTACGAAAACTCACATACCAAGGTGCAAATAAACGCTATGAAAAAGCCATTCCTGCAGATGTTCGCACTCAGATTGAACACGAACTAGACCTGATACAAAAGCTCTATTTTGCAGACTACTTTCTAACCATTTACGACATTGTGCTTTTTGCAAAAGAGAACCAGATCTTGTGTCAAGGGCGAGGCTCTGCCGCTAATTCGGTTGTTTGTTATTGTTTAGGTATTACAGCCATCGATCCTGTGCGCATGCATCTACTATTTGAACGCTTCATCTCGATTGAACGCAATGAACCACCGGACATCGATGTAGACTTTGAACACCATCGTCGTGAGGAAGTCATTCAATACATCTACCAAAGATACGGCCGCGATCGCGCCGCCATGGTGAGTGCTGTGGTGACGTTTCAAAGGCGTATGTGTAAACACGAACTCCAAAAAATAACAAATCACGAAATGGTCGAAATTTTAACCGAACGCATGAGGGGTCTGCCACGACATCTTTCGATACACTCAGGTGGCTTTACTTTGTCAGGAGATTGTTTAGATGAAATTGTCCCCATCGAACCTGCCACCATGGAAGGACGCACTATTATACAATGGGACAAAAATGATCTTGAGATACTAGGATTACTAAAAATAGATATACTTGCTCTAGGCGCCTTAACCGTTATCCACGACACCTGCCGCCTAACAGGTCTAGAATTTTCTAATCTACCGGCCGAAGACAAAGCCACGTACGACATGATTTGCCAGTCCGACACTGTAGGTACGTTTCAAATTGAATCACGTGCGCAAATTAATATGTTAGGCCGATTACAACCCAGAAATTTTTATGACTTAGTCATTGAAATTGCTCTAGTGCGCCCAGGGCCGATTGTAGGAAACATGGTGCACCCCTATCTCAAACGCAGACAAGGCATTGAACCCACAACAATTCCACACCCCGATCTAGAGCCAATTCTTGGTCGCACGCTAGGGATTCCATTATTTCAAGAACAAGTCATGAAAATGGCAAGCACACTGGCGGGATTTACACCCGGAGAATCGGATCAACTGCGACGTGCCATTGGTGGATGGCGAACCGCAAAATCCAACACACAATACGATGACGAGGCAACACCAACCACAACCCTTTTAGGTGCGCGCCTCAAACAAGGCCTACTCAACAGTGGATTGCCGGAGCACTATGTAGAACAGGTCTTCCTACAAATTCAAGGTTTTGCCGAGTATGGTTTTCCCGAATCTCATGCCGCTTCGTTTGCTTTGATCTGTTACGCTAGTTGCTATTTAAAATGCCACCACCCTGCAGCATTTCTATGCGCCACGTTAAATGCACAGCCTATGGGTTTTTACGCCCCACACACGCTAATCGAAGACGCTAAGAGACACGCTGTTACTATTCATGGTGTTGACGTCAACCAATCGCAGTCTATGCATACACTTGTAGACACAAACTCCGTTCAGTTAGGTTTTAGAATGGTATCTGGCTTTTCTGAGAAGGCAATACAAAGAATTCTAGAAGAACGAGCTATCAATACATTTTCTAGTATATATGATTTTATAAATAGAAGCAGATTGCCTTTCTATTACATAGAACGCCTAATACTGTTAGATGCGTTTCGCTCTGTTACAGTTAATCAAGACCAACGCACACTCTTATGGGATGCCATTCGTTACTATAATGAAACAACTCCACTGACTACCGATCAGCTGTCATTATTTGAAAGAGATACCCAATCTACAAAACCCACACCATTCTATATTCAAATGTCACTATTCGACGAAGTCATGACCGAATATACGTTAGCTTCAGGCAGCGCCAAAACACATCCAATGAAACACTTGCGTACTTTATATACTCAACAAAATAGCCGCGGACTAGCCAAGATCTATACGTGCCAAACAGCAAAATACTTACGCCATAAAGACACATGCCTTATTATGGGATTGATCATTACCAAACAACAACCACCGACTGCTGGAGGCGTAGTGTTTCTAACCATAGAAGATGAAAGTGGTTTTATAGATCTGATTTTACACCAACCTATTTATCAAAAATTTAAAGCTATTATTAAGGGCAGTGCATTTATTAAGGCACATGGCGTTGTACAACGCAGTGGTTTGTCGGTTAGTATTTTAGTCAAAACATTACAACCACTTTATCTTAATGGCAGTCCATCAGATGCAGCTAACACCACAACTTCCTTCTACTATTCCAACGAACCTGAACCTAATTCTCGTGCGCCATGCTGAAAGAACAGCCATCACCTATGCCGGACAAGATGCTCATTTGACACCAAAGGGATGGGATCAAGCAAAACAAATTGGCAGTGAAATTGCCTCAAAGCATTTACATAGCACTTTCGATATATATTCTTCACCAAAACAACGCTGTTTAGATACTTTAGAACCTCTCATTACCAACCTAAAACAACCCATAAATGAACTTGAATTATTAGGCGACTACCATCAAGACA
>CAZYPH010000056.1:0-14249 GCA_964649095.1 uncultured Oligoflexia bacterium
TTCTTTTGGATGAGAGTGAAAAACTGCTCTCTGAGCAGGTATCGAATGCTCTTGTGCTTTTTAAGAACGGCAGTATTGCAGCGTTGCAGTTGTCTGAAGTGTTTGCCCGTCGGGTAGATCTGATCACACAACGCAATGACGTTTTAATGCAACTCATACACACTGGCACTAACATGTATTTGGCGTCGCCCGAAACGTCGGCTGCCGCCTCTGGAGAGCAACATGAGTAATCACGATAAAAATCTTGAAAAACAAACAACACATTTTGGTTTTGCGGGCCGCTTAGCACAGACGTTTATGCACTCTAAACTCACGCCCGTCATTGCGGTGGTGAGTATTTTAGTGGGCCTCATGGCCGTTTGGTTGACGCCGAAAGAAGAAGAGCCCCAAATCTCGGTCCCAATGATAGATGTGCAGGTGGCGAGCCCCGGTTTTGAAGCGCACGAAGTTGAACAAAAAGTAACCGAGCCGATTGAACGCGCCGTGTGGGGGTTAGATGGTGTGGAGTACGTCTACTCTACTAGCCACGCCCATGGCGCCGTAATAACGGTTCGATTTAAAGTAGGCGAGCCAATGGAGCCTAGTCTTGTCAAAGTGCACCACAAACTCATGAGTATTCGGCCGGAGCTTCCGCCGGCGGTGCAGGCCCCAATTGTAAAATCATTTTCGATCGATGACGTGCCGTTTTTAACACTCACGTTTAGTTCGGCGACAAAAAATGATTTTGAACTACGTAATCTCGTAGCGCCACTGGCGCGCGAGCTCTCGAGTACGCCCGATCTCAGTCGGGTCGAACTCTTAGGTGGTTTAAAACGTGCGATACGTGTGGTGGCGAATCCCGAAAAATTAAAAGCACGTGGCGTGTCGGTGTTGGCCCTTGCTGAGGCGCTGCGTCGCAGTAACGCCTTTGCGCCAGTGGGAAAAAATTGGGGTACCGAAGCGGTTTACGATGTCGAGGTAGGTAACACCATTCAATCCGCCGATGACGTGCGCTCTATCTCGATTGGTCAGCGCGCCGGCGCCGTCGTTAAAGTCGGTGACGTAGCGACGGTAGTCGATGGCCCTGAAGAGCGCACACGCGCCAGTGTGTTGTTAGACAAAAATGCAGACGGCCAGGGTGCGCAACGCGAGCACGCCGTGTCGCAAGCCGTTTCTGTCGTGTTTTCAAAACGCAAAGGCACGAACGTGGTAGTGCTCGCGGGCCAATTGCTCGAGCGTGTCCAGCGTTTCTCAAAAAACTTGCCTGCTGATGTGCGTATGAGTGAGGTGCGCAACTATGGCTCGACGGCCGATGCTAAATCAAAAGAATTGATAGAGCATTTATTGATCGCCACGTTATCCGTATCGATTTTGATTGCGTTAGTAATGGGGCTACGTGCGGCTTTGGTCGTGGCGATTGCGATTCCGGTAACGTTAGCACTGACCCTCGCGATCTATTATTTTATGGGCTACACACTCAATCGTGTGACGTTGTTTGCGCTGATATTTTCTATCGGCATTTTAGTCGACGACGCCATTGTAGTGGTCGAAAATATTGAACGCCACTTAAAAGAATTTCCAGAACGCGGTTTGGTAAAGGCCTCGTTAGCGGCTGTGGCAGAGGTTGGGAATCCAACGATATTGGCGACCTTTACGGTCATCGCAGCGATTTTACCGATGGCGTTTGTGCAAGGCTTGATGGGGCCATACATGAAGCCGATCCCTGTTGGGGCTAGTTTGGCGATGATTGTTTCGTTGTTTGTGGCGTTTATCGTAACGCCGTGGGCTGCGGTGCGCTTATTAAAACACCATGGACCTGTCACAACAGATGCCAAGGCTCAAGCGCCGGCCGAGACCAAGTTAGACCGCGCCTACCGTCGATTGATGTCGTTGCTCTTAGAAAAATCGCGCAACGCCTGGGCGTTTGTGGCGTTGGTGTTCGTGCTGTTTGGCGCTGCCAGTCTTTTGGTTTACATCAAGGCCGTTAAAGTGAAGATGTTGCCGTTTGATAATAAAAACGAATTTCAGGTTTTAATCGATTATCCGCCGTCGACGCCGTTGTTGAAAAATCTTGCGGCATCGACGCGTTTGGCAGAGGCGTTATTAAAAAATCCCGACGTGTTGAGGGTGCAAGTGTTTGCCGGAGAGCCCGCACCGTTTTCATTTTCAGGCATGGTGAAACACACGTTTTTTCGTAAGGCCGATTATTTGGCCGATTTGCAGGTGGTATTGACCGATAAACACAACCGCAAACGTTCAAGTCATGAAGTGATCGAAGGGTTGCGGCCGACGATTAAGCAGTTTGCGGACGAGGCTCAGGCCTTGACCAAAGTTTTGGAAATTCCACCTGGGCCGCCTGTGATGGCAACGATGTTAGCCGAAGTGTATGGTCCTGATGCCGCCACGCGGAACCGCGTAGCGAACGAAGTATTAGCCGTGTTTCGCAATGAGCCCAGTATGGTCGATGTCGACTATTCGTGGCGCGCGGGGCGTGGTCGCCGTATTTACTCGTACGATCAAAACATGGGTGGCCTGTTGGGTATTCAGGCGCAGCAGGCTCTAGCCGTTGGGCAGGTGGTCTTCAATGAAACGCCGCTACTGTCGCTCAGTGATGCCTCGCGCCGGAGCCCTGAAGAGGTGACTGTGGACCTTTCAGTGGCGGATAGTCTGCGCCAGTCTGAAAGTGCAACGCAGAGCCCGTTTGATGGTCAGGTGTTGCCTTCAATGGAATCCGGCAGTGTGGCTGTGGGGCGCGCGATTAAAAAACCGGTGCTCGTGCCTGATGTGGCGCTGCACCGGAAAAATCTAAAGCCTGTGAGTTATGTGATGGGCGAACTTTCCGGTTCTGAAGAAGCGCCGGTATACGGCATTTTAAAGCTTGGTCCTAAAATCAACTACACCCAGCAAACAGCCAGTGTGCCGTGGGATACGGTCGAACCCATTGTGAAGTGGGATGGCGAGTGGTTCATCACCTACGAAGTGTTCCGCGATCTCGGTGGGGCCTTTGCTGTGGTGATGCTGTTGATCTACGTGTTGGT
The DNA here is from genome assembly GCA_964649095.1 of uncultured Oligoflexia bacterium. Classification (GTDB taxonomy): domain Bacteria; phylum Bdellovibrionota; class UBA1018; order UBA1018; family UBA923; genus CAZYPH01. The sequence continues at coordinate 3,018 of CAZYPH010000056.1, forward strand.
GTTGGGTTGGTTTCGCAGTTTTTTAACGCCTTTGATTATTATGGCGCCTATCCCAATTAGTTTGATTGGTATTTTACCGGGCCATTGGCTAACAGGCGCTTATTTTACAGCAACCTCGATGATTGGTTTTATTGCCGGGGCGGGGATTATTGTGCGGAACTCAATTATTTTAGTTGATTTTATCGAACACCAAATTGGTTTAGGTATGCCGCTAAAAGAAGCCGTGGTGAGTGCGGGCGTATTGCGTTTTCGGCCGATGTTATTGACGGCAGCGGCGGTTGTTGTGGGTAGTGCCGTCATGTTGTTTGACCCAATATTTCAGGGCCTTGCGGTGAGTTTGATGTTTGGTGAGGTCGCCGCGACATTGCTTAGTCGGTTTGCCGTGCCGGTGTTCTATTATTGGGTGCGGGGGGCTGTGCAGAGGTAAACCGAACTTCGATTGTCAGTGGTAATTTAGCGCGGATTCTTTTATAAACGGCGTATGTTTATAAATGCAAATTATTTACTATTGTCGCGGGTCCGCGCTGTTTTTGCTGCGATCGTTTTATCGTTTGTTATTTTTTGTTCCATCGGTCAGGCGGGCACGCTCGACGAGTTGCCCCAGGCTTTGCAATCTCAAGCAACTACGCTGCGTGACCGTGTCTTAATGCCCGTGCTGACAGAACGCTCACGAACGCCAACACTCCCGAGCGGCGTGCAGCTTACGTGGCAAGCGGGTGGCCCACCCGGCGTGTTGTTTAGTGTGACCATTCGTTCATCTCAGGGTGATTACGTAGTCGAGGTGACGAACTCGGTAGCACGGGTGTATCCGCAAGTCGGCACGCCCGAAGTCCAAAGTCTAGGTGGTGGGCGGCTATCGAGCGCCGTCAGTTTATGGAGCGACGGTTTAAACTCAGCCGAAGCCCGGCAGACCATGCAAGGCACCGTGCGTTCGATGTTGGTGGCTGATCAGGCGTTACACCCCATGATGCCACCCTATGTGGGTTTGACCGATGCACAGAATCGTACGCTAGAGGCCTTTCGTGCGGCGTGGCGGGGTCATAACCAAACTGCCCCTGCTATTAGGCCTGCTATATTTTCAGCTCTCATCGTACAACCTACCGGCACGGGTAAAACGCTGGTCGCTGCGCAGGCGGTGAAGGTTTTAGGGGCCGGCCCATCGACCATCACCGTTTTTATTGGCCCAAATGCCCAAGTCAACAACGCAGCGACGGCGACGTTTATGCGGGTTCATGGTTGGAACGCAAGCCAGGTACGTATCGCCTCGTCGGCCGCTGCTGGCGAGGCGCCTGTCGGGGTAGCTACGCCGGATACGACCCATCTAACTTATAGGCCAAACGTGCGTTTTATCGCTACGACCCGGCAGACCATGGAGGCGCGCTTAGCCGATTTTTTGAATTCGATCCCTGAGGGCGTGCAGGTGCAGGTTGTGGTCGACGAGGCCCACGGCATGGGCGCTGCCGCACGTGAAGAGGCCGACTTTCGCCGCATCCTGCAACAACTTGTGGGCCGTCCGAAAGTAACGAGACTTTTAGGTTTTACCGCATCGCCATGGCACGACGCCAGCGATGTCGCGGCTTTGTTCCGTCATGTCGTACTTTGGAATAATAGCCGGCTTTTGGCGCAAGAAGCCCGATTCGCGCCGCGCGAGGCGTGGCCGCTGATTGCCACTAGGCTTTTATTGGAGGCCGTGCGCTCGGGCACCGTACTGCCCCTGCGTTCGGTGACCGTGTTGGATGCGGCGGAGCAGAATGGGGCTGACCCGCGCTCGGCCAACGCCGTGGCGCACCTACTCACAGAGTATGGCCGTTTGCGTGCCGATCTCCGCCGTCAGGCCCGAGTATCAAGTCCGCAAGAAGCCCGACTCACGCAAGCCTTTCAGCGTTTGGTCGAACATTTAGTCGAAGAGTTGGCCTCAGCGACCTGGCGCCGAGGTATTATTATTGTCGACACCATTGAAGCGGCCGAGGCATTACAAGAAGCGCTCAGTCAGGCGTTCGGCGCTGGCGTAGGTGTTGAAACGGTAACCAGTCGCGACGGAGCCACAGTCATGGCAGAACGTTTGCGTTGGTTCCGTAGTCGTGAGGGGCGTGCCGCCACCGAACCGCGTCTGGTAGTCGCGGTGGATATTCTTCGGGAGGGGGTTGATTTTCCCGAGTTAGATTGGGGTGCGTTGTTGTTGTCGGTGGGGCGTAATCCCACGACCAATACACCCACCTTCGGAGCCATACGTACGATACTGCAGGCTTTGGGGCGTTTTTTTAGGGTTTCACCAGGCAAACTAGGGCCTCAGATTTTATGGACGCGCGACATCCACCACATTATGGCCGACGTGTTAGATGGTATGATGCCCGCGCCTAGATCGTGGTCGTGGGATCTTACGGCCATTGGCGAGTCGATAGCGCGCGACGGTGCCACGCGACCACAGCAAAGTGGACCGCGGCCGCCGCTCGTGCGTTATCGTGGACCGGAATCGTTTATGCGGCGTGCGCCCGTGCCTGGTGTCGAGCCGCTGCAGCCTGAAGTGCTGGGCTCTCGAGGAAACTCTTCTGGTTTACTAGGCCAGTGGTCGGGTTTTGATTACAGCCGGGCCTTAGAGGTCGTGGTGCCGACGTTAAAACGTCAAGCCGATCGTATGGGCCTTAGCGTGGGTGCATTTGTAACGCAGTTACAAACAGTCGTTCAGCGCACCGAGACGACGCTTTCAGGTAGGGGCGCTTCTACCGCTGCAGCACAAACCCCTGCCGAATGGGTTTTGAACGATGCTGATCTACAAACATTGTCGAACCTAGCTGCGCGTGCCCAGCAAACGGGTGTGGTGGCGCAGCCCGAATACGCCGTGTTGATGAAGGTGTGGCGGTTGTTTACGGCGTGGTCGCAAAAGTCCATGCTTTCGGGGGCGTCTACGGGTTTGAATATTGGTGGGCCGAACGGGTTGTTACGATTGCTCGCTGAGTGGTGGCCGCAGCTTGTTTTTGGGGGCGATGCGACATTATCAGCTGAGGCCCGACGTGCGGGTATGGAGCGGCTTGCGGCGTCGCCCGCAGACTGGACGTTCGAGCGCTGGATCCGCGGACAGGTCGCCCACTGGTCGGTGGAGGAACAGAATTTCTTTTTAGAACGCCTAGCGGCCACGCTGCCCCAGACAGGGGCTACCTCGTGGGCGGCTTTGAAAGGTCTGACGTTAGCTCGCGTGCGGGCAGGTGTCGCATCGGGCGAGGCTGCTGATGCTACCCTAGCGCGTATTGTGTTTGCGGTTAGTAACTTACGTACGGCCGCTAGCGGACGTTTTGAAGACTGGATGCAGCGCTGGACGGAACAATTTTGGAGCACAAATTGGCCGACAAGCGAGGTTGAGGTGCGGTCGTCGAACCCATTTGTGCCGTCTGCCACGCCATCGGGCGAGGCTGGCGTAGCGCCGGGTTCGGGTGAGAGTCAGAGTGGGAGACCTGCCACCCAAGAGCCGCCAGCGCCCGTTATAACCCCTAGCCGCTTACGGGCCCCTACATTGCCCCCGACACGCTCTGGGCTAACACCGATGGGCGAACTCCCGGACTGGGGTGAGGCCGCTCTGGTGGCTGAACGTGCGCGAGCGGGTCGTCTTGAGGCGGGGCTCTCGCCATCGACATCGGCATCGGCATCAATAGCGCGCTACCTAGAAGCCCAAGTACGCGAAAAACTAAACCTTGAGGCCACCACAAATTTGACCGCCGACCACTGGATCAACTTTTGGGGCGAGGCGATTCTGGCCGTTGATTTTGATGCACGATGGCCAGAAAGGTTCAAAGATCAACTTTTGGGGCGGGTGCTGGCCCAAATTGAAGCGCTGTACCGTCGAACCACTTTTGCTGGAGGGGCAGCGCAGATCGCTGCTACCGCGCGTGAGGCGCTCGTGCGTATCATGGCGTTGGTGCGGCAGGCGCGTGACGGTTTCGAGCGTGGTCGAGTCCAGCCCGCCCCAGAGGGGCACACTGTAGAGGTGCCGAACGTCTTTGCGTGGAATGGACAGCTACGAGCGTTAGGCCTCGTTCCGGCTGGTTCTGAAGTGCCACCCGCGTTCCACGACGGGTCGTATTTTACACACCACCAGGGCTCGGTGGCGGAAGGTAGTAGTGCGCTCCCCAATGACGTGCTCGAAGCTTACGGCCAGTTGTATCGTGCGCTGTCAGCAGACACCGTCGCTGCCGACGCCGCGCGGGACGCCGTATTTGCGAATCGCGCCCACGTTGACCGCCTTCTCACCGCTATTTTTGAAGCGATACACCACCTAAACACGCCACAAGCGCCGGCGCGAGCTCGCGGGGCGCAAACGTGGTTAGCCAATCGCAGCGGTCAGGGGGCGACCCTTGAAGGCTTCCGTGCGTTTTTGGCCGGTCTTAATAACACGTTGTCGTCACAAATACGTTTTCAGCAGGGCATGGCCGCCATTGCCGGATACGCGCAGCAGTGGCGCGCGCATGGCGGGGCGACACCGTTTGATCCGTTGACCTATACCCGCAATGCCGATGCGGCGTGGGCTGTCGTTCCATTGGTTGCGAGGCATTTCCACAAAGAGCCCCCTATTCGTCCAGCGCCGGTAGCAGCGCCCGTGGCACGGCCGGAGCGCCCCGCGGCACCGCGCCCTGAAACGGCGCCACGCGCAAATAACGCTGACATCCAGCGTCAAGATCGCGAACGCCGCCTCGAACGCGTGCGGGCTATTTTCTCAGGTGCTGAGGGCGTTCTGCCAACCGCTATTTGGGATGGCGAGGGGCTAGATTACGCGGCCCTTCACGACGTTTTTGGGCCGCACTCTGGCACCGAGGTGCCCGATGCCTTACGTGCTGGCGCCTGGCCGGCTATTGTGGCTTGGGCGAATTGGGTCGGCGTCCCGTTATGGTTAGACCCTCGTCAGGCAGTAGAGGGGTTAGAGGCCGCTCGATCTCAACAGGCGTTTCGGGCTATGTTTGAGCAGGTACTGAAATCGGCAACCCGATATCTGCCAGTGGTGAGGGGGCCGCCTGAGGACCTCATTCGTCATGCGATCGACGATCTTGAGCAGGCAACAGGTGGGCGTAGTTTTGAGTCGCCTGAGAATTTCATGGGAGCGGTTGTTTCCGGTTTAATGACGATTGTGGAGCTATTTGAAGCAGGGCATGCTTTGCCAACAGGATCAGCTTTCGAGCATTATGGGCAGCGCATTGAGCGTTTTTTTGCATTGCCTCGTTTTGGTTTGCGGCAGGCTGAGGCTGAGGTAGCTCAACGCCGGATTAAGGCAGATGAGCGACTCAATCAGTCCGTGTTTTTTGATAGTCTGAGTGCCTGGTTGCGGTATTCGTCTGGTCCTGGTGAAGTTGATGATTTTGCGCAATCGTATCTGTCTTTGGCTGTGAAACTAATGCACGATGCTGCGGTGGCGATTGAAAGTCAGCGAAATACACGAGGTTTTTTAGGTTCTATCACGGAAAGACTCGCGTCAGATCCATTGGAAAAAGCTCAAGCCCAATTTCTAGAATCGCTCGATCGCAGTGCAGGAGCGATTTCGGGGGCTTCTCTTGGTTTGTTTATTACTATGTTGGCAGAATATCTTCCCCCGTCCATGCGTAATAATGCAGCGCGTGCAATAGCCGAGTTGTTTCAGAATGTAAGGCCATCGATTTTAAAACCAGTCGATTCAACAAATTCAGCAGAACTTATGGCACATCGTCAGGCGTTCGTTGCAATGCTTGCAGGTCCTGTCGATTACCTTATTTTTCAAATTTCAAGCCACCTTGGTGTTGAGGTTATTGGGGTTCGAGCAGGCCTCGACGCGAAGTTGCGTTTATTAGTGCATTTGATTTTAGGTAGTCACGCGTTGCGTCAGGTGATGCCTTTTAATGCTGATCAGTTGGCTTCGGCCAATACCTGGGGCTTGAATGCGGTCTACAGGCTTTTCATGCAGGACCCTACTCCCGAGGACTGGATGCAAGCTAAGGCAGCTCGCAATGATCCAGGTCACCCGCTAGACATGATAGCTAGAGTGCGCGGATCTCGGACTAACCGGAAAGTTTGGGCTGACGTACGACGCCAGGTTCAGCTTTTTGGTGAAATACCTACTGGTGTCCGACCGGTGCTTATGGAAGCGTTAGGTGTCGTTTTGGATCGCCTGGAATCGAAAAGAGGTAGTAGGGAGCGGTATTTAGATGCGACTAAGGTAAATGATGCGTTAACTCCATTGCTCAATACCTGGTTTTTAGGGGTTTATCAGGCCTTTTCTATTTCTACTTCGGCAAACTTTCAGTCGTGGCCGATCCCAGAGGGCGCTACAGCACGTACTCCGTTGGGCGGGCAATGGTTTTCTCAAATTTCGCCAACCATGCTTGGTTCGTGGCTAGCGGGAGATGCCTACTTTCCGGCTATTGGTGCGGTATTAGACGCAGTATATAGTCACTCCGTGCGAGCGTATTTTGCGAATCAGGTTTGGCCTGCAGCGCAGAGTGTTGAACATGGAGCCAGGTCTTTGAGTAAGGGCGCTGGAATAAGGCCGTTCGGTGACTTTTTAAATGGGGGTGTCTGGTTCGGTCCCTCGACTGGGAGGGAGCGAGTGCCCATGTTGTTAGGTCAACGGGAATATGAGGGGCTGCGTGCTTTGAATCGAAGATCAGAACAAGCAGGTGTCCATCTTATGGGCGTACTCCATCGTCAATGGTCGAGAATGCAAGCGCACGATGGGCAAAATGACAGTGGGGCTCCACAACCCCCAGCGCCCGACACGCCAGATGACGCCGACCCGTGCAACAAAGCCCTAACAGATACGAATAGCCCAGCCCCCCGTGCGCCGCGGAGACGGCGGTAAAGCCTACGCCGCCAGCTCCTCAAAAATCTTTCCAATCGTTTCTAGTGTCGGATTAAAGGGTTTTTCTGGGTCGATGAGATCGTATAGTGTCGTGCGACCAATCTTCGTTCGTTTAGAGAGGTTAAGTTTCGATGTCGTGCGAAGATAACTTACTAGTACGTCTTGAAACGTCTCGATGTCGTTATGCGTCAGAGCGTCTACGAGGATTTCTTTAACAAGCTTTTTATCGGCAAGTGATTTGTTATGCGATGACCTGTGGGTTACGAATAAACTCTTCCCGGATTTTTTTTGCTCGTTTGATGTCTTTGTTTTGGCCATTTTTGTTTCCTCCAAATAACACCACGACTAACGTGTTGTTGTAGACGAAAGTATAAATCCGCATGCCGGAAACCCACTTTAATTCGATTAGTCCCTCGAATTGATTGATAAAACCAAAGTGTCCGTCAATTTCAATACGGTCTAGTCGGGCGTCAACAATAGCCCTAGTTTTCCGATCTTTTTTTGAATACCAGCCCATAAAAGCGCTTGATTTTAGAATCTGGTACCGCATTTTCTAAGTGTACGGTATAGCGAACATTGAGGCAATGTGTTTGTGTAGAAAAATAGCAACCGCCTCATCGCTGGCGATATGAGATCTCCCATTGCCAAACACCACCCTTCTCGTCACAATCTATAAACACTAAATCATCAATAATTTTGGAGGCTTTTACCTATGGCCACAACTCAAACTAAATCTCAAAACAGCCGTGAAGTCTGGATTGTCGACGGTCTTCGTTCGCCCTTTGCTAAAGCGGGTGGCCCCTTAAAAGACATGAAGGCGGTAGCTCTCGGCGTGCATGTTCTGCGCGATCTAATTTACAAACTAAGCCTAGACACTAAACAAGTCGACGAAGTGGTGATTGGCAATACCGGTAACCCAGAAGACGCGGCCAACATCGCGCGCGTGATTGCCTTGGAGAGTGGTGTTCCTCAAAACGTTTCGGCCTACACCGTCCACCGCAATTGTGCCTCAGCGATGGAGGCGGTAGCACAAGGGTTTATGAAAATCCAAAGCGGCCAGTGCGACGTCGTATTAGCTGGCGGTGTTGAGAGTATGTCGAATCTGCCGTTGCTCTATTCGAAGCCCATGACCGATTTATTTGCTGGTTTGATGGGTGCGAAAACGCTTCAACAAAAATTGCAGATTGCGACAAAGTTTCGTCCACAATTTTTAAAACCCATTATTGCGATTCAAGAGGGCTTAACCGACCCTGTTTGTGGCCTGAACATGGGGCAAACGGCCGAATTGCTGGCAAAAGAGGGCAATATTACGCGTGAAGCGCAAGATGCCTTTGCCGTGCGTTCGCACGAAAAGGCGGTCATTGCGACTGAGAGCGGTCGTTTAAAAACAGAAATCACGCCTATTTCAAAACCACCAAAATACGACTCGTTTTTGACCGAAGATTTTGGCCCTCGTAAAGGCCAGTCCATGGAAAGTTTGGGCAAACTAAAACCCTATTTCGACCGTGTAAATGGCACGATCACCGTGGGCAACGCCTGCCCGATTACGGATGGTGCGGCCATGCTTGTGATGATGAGTGCCGAAAAAGCCAAGGCACTTGGATATAAACCGCTCGCGAAAATGCGTTCGTTTGCATTTGCGGCGTTAGAGCCTGAGCGTATGGGTTTAGGCCCGGTATACGCCACACCAAAGGCATTGCAGCTGGCGGGTTTAACGATGAAAGACATCGGTTTAGTCGAGTTGAACGAGGCCTTTGCAGCACAAGTAATTGCGTGTCAGCAGATGTTTGCATCGAAAAAATTTGCTCAAGAAAAACTAGGCCTTTCAGAAGCCATCGGTGAAGTGCGGGACGAGATTTTAAATGTCAACGGCGGTGCCATTGCTTTAGGCCACCCGGTGGGTGCTACAGGCGCCCGGCTGGTGTTGACCCTTGCTAAAGAACTGGCGTTGAAAAATACACAGTTTGGTGTTGCCACACTTTGTATCGGCGGTGGCCAAGGTGGCGCAGTGATTTTAGAAAAAGCGTAATTTTTTAATATAAAGAAAAGTATATATATGAATTTAGAAACATCTGTTCAAAAAAATAAAAATACCATTCGAGAATCTAACATGACCGGTATCAATGCCTTTCGTTTAGTTGATTATTCTTCCGAGTATAATGCCCCTGGATTGTTTGGTTTGCATTTTGATATTCCGAAAGAAAAAGTAAACAAGTTGTCGCCAGCCATCGTTGAAGAGTTGGCCCAGGTTTTAGACGACGTTGAAAAACGCACCGACATCAAAACGCTCGTTATTCTATCGGATAAAGATAATATTTTTATCGCCGGTGCCGACATCGACGTGATCAAAACGTTGAAAACTAAAGAAGACGCCGCCCTCATGGCCGAACAAGGTGAGCGTGTGTTGCGTCGCTTTGAAAAAATGCGATTCCCCGTCATTGCCGCCGTCAATGGCGCGTGTATGGGCGGCGGTACCGAGTTTGCGTTGTGTTGTAAGTACATTGTGGTGTCCGATGCACCGTCCACACGCATTGCACTGCCCGAAGTCAATTTGGGCATTATGCCAGGTTTTGGTGGTACCGTGCGTATGCCAGAGCGTATCGGCCTACAAAACGCTTTAGATTTTATTCTAACTGGTAAAAACATGAATGGCCCTAAAGCGGTAAAACTAGGTTTTGCCGACGCGTGTTTGCCACACCAAAATTTTAACGCCCGTGCTTTGGCCTATGGCGCACAGGTTTTAAAGGGCGCGGTTAAAAAACGCGAACGTAAAGTTTCGTTTCAAGAAAAGGCTCTAACCCAGAACTTAGTGGGCCGAGCGGTGTTGTTTTCACAAGCACGTAAAATGGTCATGAAAAAATCGCGTGGCAAATATCCGGCACCGCTTGCGATTTTAGATACGATGGCAGAACAAGCGTCTACGTCACGCGACCGTCGTTTTAAATTAGAAGTGACCGCTTTTGGTGCGTTAGCCGTAACCGATGTTTCAAAACGTATGATCGAGTTGTTTTATGCGTCTGAAGCCGTGAAAAAACAAACTGGCGTGACAGGTTATAAACTCGACGCCAAAGATAAAGCCCAAAGTATTGGTGTGTTGGGCGCTGGTGTGATGGGCGGTGGTATCGCGCAATTAGGTGCTGCAAAAAACCTACCCGTACGTATGAAAGACATCGACCACAAAGGCTTAGCGTTGGGCACTCAAGCGGCTACGCGTATTTTTTCAGGACTTGTAAAAAAGAAAAAACTTACGAAACGCGAAGCCGATATCAAGTTCGCATTAATCAGCCCAACTACTGATTATACAGGGTTTGAAAAACTCGACATCGTCGTGGAAGCCGTTGTTGAGAACATGGACGTTAAAAAGAAAGTTTTGAAAGAGTGCGAAGGTCACATGCGTGCCGATGCTGTTTTTGCAACGAACACTTCGAGCCTTTTGGTAACCGAAATGGCTACTGCAGCGGCGAGGCCTGAGAATGTGGTGGGCATGCACTTTTTTAATCCGGTACACAAAATGCCGTTGATCGAAGTAATCCGCGGTGCAAAGTCGTCCGATCGCGCTGTGGCTGTGACGTTTGAATTATCTAAACGTCTCGGCAAAACACCGATCGTCGTAAAAGACGGGCCAGGATTTTTAGTAAACAGGCTTTTGATGCCGTACCTTAATGAAGCCAGTTACCTCATGGCTGAGGGCGCACCTATCGAAGAACTCGATGAACATGTTTTGGATTTCGGCATGCCTATGGGGCCTGCGACGTTGTTAGACGAAGTGGGTATCGATGTTGGCACGAAAGTAGCGAAAATCTTATTCGAAGCGTTTGGTGCGCGCGCCGAGCCGTGTAAACTCAACTCGAAGTTAGTCGATGCTAAACTGTACGGTAAAAAAGCAAATAAAGGTTTCTATATATATAATAATCAAGGTATTCAGGAAGGTTTGAATCCAGATATCTATTCTGTTTTAGGTGTCGAGCCGAAGTCGCCTTCGAAAGCGCAGCAGGCTGATTGGATTCCGCGCATGATGCTTTGTATGGTGAACGAAGCGGCCATCTGTTTAGCTGAAGGCATTGTGGCAACACCACAAGATGTGGATGTTGGTATGATTTTCGGTACGGGGTTTGCGCCATTCCGTGGTGGTCCATTGCGTTGGGCCGATACGTTGGGCTTAAAACATATTGTGGCTGAGTTAGAACGATTGAGTCGCGAAGTGTCGCCGCGTTTTAAACCATCGCCTGCGATTCTGGCATTGGCTGAAAAATCGAACACGTTCTACCGCGATTAGTTGTGTCGGAAGTTAGCATGCATGAAAAGAACGCGAGGTTGCAGCCAGCTGGGGGCTCGACCTCGCGTTTTCGGTATTTTAGTCGGTACGTGGCGTTACGTTATTTACGCGCCAAAAAATCTTCAGGGTTTGTCTCGTTTGT
>CAZYPH010000057.1:0-13985 GCA_964649095.1 uncultured Oligoflexia bacterium
AGCAAAGAGAGCAGGAACCAAACAATTCACCAAAGAAAAAAAGTGAAACTCGGCGTGAAGGTTCAGAAACAAGAGAAGCCATTCCTGGCAGTAAAATCGCAAAAGCTTTGGAGCAAGCGAAGCAGTATCTCGAAAATCCGGGCCCTATTCTCGAAGCCTTCAATGGCAAAGAAAGGGAAAGAGTCAAAAATGGCACTCTTGGTTGCGCCTATCTCGTCGACCGTCTCTTAAAAGATGCCAAAATTTTAGGGCAAAGTTTAGTTTCTGTTGGAGAGTCTCTCGGTGTACGCACCACTGCGGTTTTATCCCGCATGGAAGAACCTCTAGGACAAGCCGTAGGCAATAGCCTTGAAATTCTCGAAAGCATCGAGTGTTTGCTGAGCCCGAGCAATCCTGGAATTCGTCAAAAAATCTGGGGTAAATATATCGATCGTACGCTGGTAGAGGCTACCAAACCATTAACGCATGATCTCATGAATCTGACCCATCGTTTGGCTGAAGAAATGTTAGCACTCGTGCCGATCCCAAAAAAAGATGCGAACAAACTTCTTACGGAAACGTTATTTTCGGGGAAGGCCCATGAGTATTTCATTACAATGCTCCAGCAACAGGGTGTTGAAAAAGCAGCTATCCAGCAACTACATAACTTGGCTGTCGCTCCAAAAATTTCGATATTAAAAAGCCCAAAGGCTGGCTTTATAAGCTCAATGAAAGCAGAAGAAATTGGGAACTGTTTAATTGCGTTAGGGGGCGGTCGCCAGGCGGCTCACGAGAAAATCAACCCAGGTGTTGGTTTCTATTTTCTGGCAAAAATAGGCTCTAAAGTAAAAAAAGGCGATCCGCTGGTATACGTTTTTCATGAACGCCAAACCGATCCGGCACCAGTGTTAGAACGCCTAGAAAAAGCACTTCACATAACAAGCCAACAGCCACGCCCACAAAAATTAGTGGTAGGCACCATTCGAGCGAAGGCCTCGACAAAACCATCAACAAAGGTTCGACAACGATGATGCTGCGACCACACACAAAAGCACCAAACCAGGCTCAGAAACTGTTCGATAGCGCACATGACGTCTTGGAATGGATCAAACAGAGCATAAAACACCATAAGCACCACAGCGGCAGCGCATCACCGAAACACAGCACAACGACGTCAGAAATCGAGCAGTATTTTCCAAAAACAGCGATCGTTTTAGGCTCCGGATTATCGCACTTTTTAGGCGAAGCCGAACACCTCATAGCCTCGCTTCCGTATGAAAAGATCCCCCATTTTCCGCAAACATCGGTATCGGGCCACCAATCTAAACTCGATCTCGTCACAGCCCATAATCGCTATTTTTTGGCCTTTAGAGGGCGTTTTCACTACTACGAGGGCCATGATCTCGACGACGTCGTTTTGCCGGCACGTCTAGCCGCAGCCTTAGGTATGCATAATTATTTTGTAACCAATGCCTCGGGCAGCTTAAGTCGACAATTTCCCGAAGGATCCCTCATTCTGATCAAAGACCACATCAACTTCACAGGTACGAGCCCATTACTCGGCCCTAACCCGAATGCTTTTGGAGAGCGTTTTTTTGACATGACCGAAGTCTATTCGCGCAAACTCCGCAAAAAAGCGCTGACCTCTGCAGAGCACCTAAACATTGATCTACGCGAAGGTGTGTATGTCGGCGTCACAGGACCCGCTTACGAAACGCCCAGTGAAGTCCTGATGTACGCACAATTAGGCGGTAGTTGCGTGGGCATGTCGACCGTGCCCGAAGTAATCGCTGCCCGACACTTTCGTCGCTCGCACTGGCTAAAGTATTTGAACGAAAACCACGCAAAATCAGCCCTTAGCGATCATATTTTGCAGACCATCCAGCAAGTAGATTTTCATGACCGCCTTGAAGTCTTAGGCATCTCATGTGTTACTAATCTTGGGGCTGGGTTGGGTGAGGCTGAATTAAACCATCAAGACGTTTTAGATAGCGCCACAAAACGTACGACAACCTTCCAAAAGCTAGCCCTCGAAATTTTGAGACAGGTTTAAAATTCCTTTATGAAAAAAACGTCTAAGCGTCTGAATACTGCACTTATAGAAGCCGCCAAAAAGGCTGCCAGCAAAGCCTACGCACCGTATTCTAAATTCCAGGTAGGCGCAGCCCTATTAGGCGCAAATGGGAAAATCTATACGGGTGCTAATCTTGAAAACGTTTCTTATGGTTTGACCGTATGCGCCGAACGTAATGCCATCGCTGCGATGGTTCATGATGGGGTATCGGAGTGGACTCAACTTGTGGTCTTTACCTCTACCCCAAAACCCACCGCACCGTGCGGTACCTGCCGCCAGGTTTTGTACGAGTTTTCGCCAGAGGGGCTTGGCCAGGTGTGGTTAGCGTGCTCAAACGCAAAAACTCAAAAAAAGTTGTCGCAACCTAACACACTAATAAGTAAGCCTTTTTCATTAAAGACGTTATTACCGCACGCTTTCGTGAGCTTTATTATTGACCAAGCCTGAGTAAAAAAGTTAAAGAACGAATTCGGTTAAAAGTTTATTTGAGTTTAATTACAGTTAATTATCGAGGTCGTTCATGTACGCAATTATTGAAACAGGTGGAAAACAATACCGCGTAACTACAGGTGATGTAGTTTCTTTTGAAAAGCTCGCGGGCAACATCGGTGACACCGTAACTTTCGACAAAGTGCTCCTCATGGGTGGTGGCACAGATGCTAAAGTCTTAGTAGGTCGCCCTTATATCGAAAAAGCTACGTTAGAAGCTGAAATTGTAGAGCAAGCTAAAGGCGATAAAATTGTTACTATTAAGTACAAGCGCCGCAAAGGCTACCGCCGTACTATTGGCCATCGTCAAATGTTGACGCGCGTATTGGTTACAAAAATTGCCAACGGTTCTACCGTAGCGGAGTTTGATGTTACTAAACGCAAAGAAGTTTTAACAAAAGCTTCCGTTCCAGTAAAAGCTTTAGCAGCTAAAGCAGCGGCTTCTACTGCAGCAGCTAAAACAGCTACAAAAAAAGCAGCGGCCGCGCAAAAAAAACAACTACAAAAAAGAAAAGTGACGCTTAAGTTTTAAAATTTAGAGAGGGTTTTTTCAATGGCACATAAAAAAGCGGGTGGTAGTTCCAAAAACGGTCGTGACTCTAATGCTCAAAGGCGTGGTGTAAAACGTTTTGGTGGCCAAGCTGTAAAAACAGGTGAAATTTTGGTTCGTCAGTTAGGTACTAAGTTTCATGCAGGTAAAAACGTTGGTTTGGGCCGTGATTATACCTTGTATGCGTTGATTGACGGTGTCGTAAAATTTGAACACTTTGATAAAAAGCGTAAACAAATTTCGATTTACCCAGCAGCTTAATACTTCATTTGCATTAAAATTTCGTACGGGTTTGCAACATAAGCTGCAAACCCGTTTTTTTTTGGTCCTTTAACAACCACCCTAAAACTCAAGTAGTGAAATTATGTCTCGATTTATTGATGAAGCCACAATTACCGTGCGATCTGGCAACGGCGGCCCTGGCTGCGTGGCCTTTCGCCGTGAAAAATTTATTCCAAAAGGCGGACCAGCCGGCGGTGATGGTGGTCGTGGTGGTGACGTTTGGATTCGTCCAGACCACAATCTCGCGACACTTTTAGACTTCCGTTACAAACGTGTACACGCCGCTACCAATGGTTTACCGGGCGAGGGTACCAACAAAACAGGTCGCGATGGTGAAGACATCGTCATACGCGTACCCGAAGGTACGATTGTACGAGATGCCGAAACGAACGAGACGCTGGTCGATTTTTCAGCACCAGAACAGGCCGAACGAGAACCCTTTTTATTGCTGAAGGGCGGTCGTGGGGGCAAGGGCAATGCCCACTTTACGTCATCGACATTACAGGCTCCGAAATTTGCCCAACCGGGTGAACAAGGCAATGAACGCAAAATTAAGTTAGAGTTAAAACTCTTGGCTGATGTGGGTTTGGTGGGTTATCCCAATGCCGGAAAATCAACGATGATTTCTAAAATTTCGGCTGCACGGCCAAAAATTGCAGACTATGCGTTTACGACACTGACGCCCAATTTGGGTGTAGTGAAGGTGAGTGCCGCGCCGGATGCGCCCACGTTTGTTGTAGCAGACGTACCAGGTCTGATTGAAGGCGCTAGTTTGGGGCGGGGCTTAGGTACTCGGTTTTTAAAACACTTAGAAAAAACACTGTTGTTAGTACACCTGATTGATGGCGCAAAAATTCTAAAAGAATACCACAAAGAGTGCCAACGTCTGACCAAAGCGGCTCAGCAAGAGGGCGTCGACGTGTCGTTACCAGAGCTTGCCCAGTATGTGGCCAATGCCATTCGCACGGATAAAGAAATTATCGACACCGAGCTGTATACCTTTGATGAAGAGCTCTCAAAAAAGGACCAGATTTTGGCATTCAATAAATGTGATTTATACTCGGAGTCTCAGCTAAAAGAGATCTCCCAAGCGCTTGAGGCCATTGGCTATACGGGCAATAATAGGTTCTTATTTGTATCAGCAGCAGCCCACATCAATTTGGACCATCTTGTAGAAGCCATGGCTAAACGTCTGTTTGGTCAAGACGGTTTACGAGCACCCAAAACTACGCCAGCATTGCCGTAATATGGTTTCGAATCGCCCTAATGTGCAGGCCCCAGAAATTGTCGTCAAACTAGACTATGATTTTATCATTTTTGGCGGTGCCTTTAACCCGGTGCACGTGGGCCACGTGGCCATCATAGAACACGTGCTTACAAAGGCGGTTAATTTACAAAAATTATTTTTGGTACCCACCCATCGTCCAGCCCATAAAGCTGCTTTAGAGTTATCAGCCGAGGAACGCCTTCAGGCTTTGAATAAGGCCATAGGAGGGCTTTCAGATCAGGCCAAAAATAAAATCGAAATTATAGATTATGAACTGAAAAGATCTGAAATTAGTTATTCGCTACATACCATTGAGCACTTACAAAATACCTACTCTACCACCGCGAAATGGGGCTTTGTACTAGGTTTGGATGCGCTTCAAATTCTTCCCAATTGGTTTCAAGTTGAACGAGTCGTACAGTTAGTCGATTTTGTGACATTTCCGCGACCAAGTTCCGAGACAACAACAGCCCCTGCTGCGCCGGAATACTCCGGATTATTAGTCACCCTTCGTGACGTCTATAATAAGCTATCGGGACGGGCACGTTTGGTTGGGCTGGCAGAGCCTATCCCACAGGTCAGCTCAACTGTGATTCGATCGCTGCTCAAAACATGGAGCCAAACCAAAACCACTAAAACACCTATAAATTTAGGCACTTCTAACATCGAAACTGAACTAAAAAAATACCTCGCCCCTGCGGTTTTTGAGTACTTTAAAAACAGACCGTAATAGGCATACTCCCCAAATACGGCCCCAAAACTCTGCGTAATTTTTTGGCCCAAACATCAGTTATTAGGGTATAAACAGGGGCAAACTTATAGGAGCCTATTAGAGTGACTAACCAACAAAACCAACCCGCAAGTCAGAAGAAACCATCGACATCAATGACCAAAAATGAAGACAACCTATCACAACAAATTTTGTACCGTGCCATGCGTGCCGCCATTGAAAAAAAGGGCGAAAATAATTTGGCCTTTCACGTCGCTAGTATTGGCGCGTTTACAGATTATTTTTTCATCACATCGGGCCACAATGAAAAACAGGTTCAAGCCATTGCCGATGCTATTAGCTTAGTGGCCAAAAAAGAATTTCAATTAACCGTTCGTATGGAAGGCTACAATGAAGGTCGATGGATCTTGGTCGACTTAGGCTCGGTCGTTGTACATGTATTTCATGACTACATTCGTGAGTATTATAAGTTAGAGGAACTTTGGTCTCAGGCTCCACGAGTGGCAGTTCCGGCGGAGTTGTACCAGTAATCATCACGATAGATATATTGTGAAAATTATATTTGCTTCAACTGGTCCATTTAAAGAGCGCTCATTTTATGAGCGCTTTTTGTATTATAAGAAGCTTATTAGCGCTTACCGACCTGTAGAAGAACTGTTGATTCCCGTCAGTAAAAAAGCCCTACAGAACTGGATGCAAAACCCCAAAAGTGCAGCAACACCAATTGTAGACGCTGTTGTTCACTTTTTGTCGCATCGCCCCGCACCAAGCTACGTCGTACTTCTAGACGAACGAGGACGCACATTCTCAAGCCATTCGTTTGCTCATTTTTTAGGTGATAAATTGGGCGCTAGTTTAAAAGAAATTGTCTTTTTGTGCCCGGGTCCTTATGGGCTCACTAAAGAACAGCTTGCGGCTGAACTGAGCTCTACTGCCATCGATAGCTGGTCGTTATCACCGCTGATTATGCCCCACGAATTAGCGCAGGTAGTCGCGATAGAACAAATCTATCGTGCGTTTTCGATCATGCATGCACGCCCCTATCATCACGACTAACTTCACGAATAGGTTTAAAAGATTTTTTTTCGTGGCTCGATAAAATTCTTACGATACTTTTTAGAGGTGATGACGACACCCATTCGCTCTAAAGTATTTTTGATCGTATTAGATGGTTTTGGCATTGGTAAAGACTACCCGTTCAATGCCATTCAAAACTCCAAAATGCCCTTCTACAAAAATTTACAAAAACGCTACCCCTGCTGCCAGTTGCAGACATGTGGTCACAGCGTTGGTTTACCCGATGGCACCATGGGTAATAGCGAAGTGGGGCACATGAATATTGCGGCTGGTAGAATTGTGTACCAAGAGTTGTCACGCATACAGCGCGACATTACGTCAGGAACATTTTTCACGAATACCGTCTTACGAGGCGCCGTGTCGCACGCCCAGACAAATAGAAGCTGTTTACATCTTATGGGCCTGATGAGTGATGCCGGTGTACACTCTCATCTAGACCACTTAGAGGCGCTAATTAAAATGGTAGCTGGCTCGACTGAAATTGCGTTGCATCTATTTACCGATGGTCGCGATACGCCGCCGACATCTAGTTTAAAGTACCTCGAACGATTAAGAGTAATTCTAACAAACAACACCAACTGCCAAATAAGAAGTATTGCAGGACGCTATTATGGAATGGATCGCGATCAGCGTTGGGAACGGACTGAAAAAGCCTATCATGCAATCACCGGAACAACCGACAACATATTAAGAAATGCTAATATAGATGCCGTTATTGACTATATAAAACAATCTCACGAACGTGGTGTGACGGACGAGTTTATTGAGCCGACACATGTGAGTCGCAAACAAGAACCAACCGCGATTCAAGCTGACGACGTGATGGTATTCTTTAATTTTCGAGCTGACCGAGCACGGCAGATCACAGATTGCTTATCGCTTGAGAGCTTTGATAAATTTAAACGCAAGTCTACTTTTAATATAAACAATTATATATGTATGACGGAGTATTTTAAGCAGCGGCCTTACAAAGTAGCGTATCCGCCTCAGAATTTAACGAACATTCTTCCGTCGGTGTTAGAGCAAAATGGCTTACGGCAATTTCGCATTGCTGAAACCGAAAAATATGCACACGTTACATTCTTTTTTAATGGCGGACGTGAAGCGCTATTTACCAATGAAAATCGATCGTTGATTGAATCGCCGAAAGATGTGGCAACTTACGACCTGAAACCTGAAATGAGTGCCTTTGCAGTGGCAGAAACGCTGCGCCAAACATTAGAAACCGGAACTCAGGATTTTGTTTTGGCCAACTTTGCGAACCCCGACATGGTGGGTCACACGGGCAATTATGCGGCCGCTGTACAGGCTTTACAGGCCGTCGACCGATGTTTAGAGACGACCATTAGTGCTGCTATAAAACAGAATTATACCGTAATGATCACCGCCGATCACGGCAACGCTGAAGAAATGGTCGACTGCAACGGTGAACCGCATACCCAACACACGCTCAACCCAGTGCCGTTTCATTTGATTGGGAATGGGTTTGAGAAAATTAAACTACATGACGGGGTGCTAGCTAACATTAGCCCAACGATACTAAAAGTAATGGGGCTACCGATTCCACAAGACATGACCGCTCAGCCACTATTTTAGGGGAAAATACGATGACTAAGAAGAAAACAAAAAAAGTGCCGATTCGCAGCATTGGCGTTTTATGTAGTGGTGGTGATGCGCCAGGAATGAATGCCGCTGTGCGCGCAGTCGTAAGATATGGTATATATAATAATCTAAATGTATTTGGGATTACAAAAGGCTACAGCGGATTGTTAGAAGGGAATATCAAAAAGCTCTCGCTACGTTCTGTTGCTAATATTATTCAACGCGGTGGTACGATTTTAAAAACAGATCGTTGCAAGGCTTTTTTTGAGGCTTCCACTCGTAAAGAAGCCGTGCATTTATTAAGGCGAAAAAAAATTGATGCACTCGTCGTTATCGGCGGAGACGGTTCGTATACGGGTGGACACTTGATGGGGACCGAAAATAGTTATCCCGTTGTGGGCCTACCAGGCACAATTGATAACGATATCTATGGATCGGAATATTCTATCGGCTTTGATACCGCGGTGAACACAGCCTTAGAAGCGATTGATCGTATTCGTGACACCGCCAATTCTCATGATCGTGTTTTTTTGGTCGAAGTCATGGGCCGCACGTCAGCCGAGATCGCCGTGCGCGTGGGTCTTAGTGGCGGTGCAGAAAGTATTTGTGTGCCGGCCACAGCGGGGCGTCAGGTAGTCGACAACTTAGTCACATCGTTAAAACGCAGCGTTCAGTTAGGTAAATTATCGAGTATCGTCATCGTAGCCGAAGGTGTTCGCGTGGGCCGTCTGGCGGGCGCTCAGGTTTTGGCTCAAGCGTTAAAAACAAAAGCCCAAATCGATGCGAAAGTGGCGGTACTAGGCCACGTGCAGCGCGGTGGCACACCATCGGCGATGGACCGCTACATGGCAAGCCTAATGGGTGTTGAAGCCGTGCAAGCCCTTCTTGACGGCGAGCAAGGCATCGCTATTGGCGTAAAAAATGGAAGCATTGCTCGCATGCCCTTTCAAACTATTTTAGGAGAGCATAAAAAAGTAGACATGCACCTTGTCAAACTTTGCGAGATTCTGGCCTCATGAAGATCTAATCGTACATATACTGGGGGGTATATTTCATGGGGAATCTCGATAATAATGCGGCGCCGACGCGCGCGTTGGGTAGTTACGTGCGTTTTTTGACACGCATTTTTGGTAGTGTTGGCATCGCTAGTTTTGTAGCTGCCTGCGTGAATACGCCGTTAGACCCGCCCTCGCATTTGTCGGATGTGGACTGGGATGCTCCGGCCAATGATTACGACTTTGAATTTTTTCTACGTTATGCCGGCCAACCGGTATGGGAGCGCAATCGCACCGTTCACGAGCGCGGCGTAGAACGATTTTTATATGCCTCGCACATCGACGCCGTACACTTCGCCTTTGATTCGGGCGTGCCAGGCGTAGGCGTGCAATCGCGACGTTTGGGCTGCACAAGACCCAGTGTTGGTTCGGCATTGTCGCCCTTTTGTATCTATGATTCACTATTGTTTCGCACGGGCGAAAGTTCATCAGCACGTCTTGTGGATCGAAACTATTTACCAGAAACAATTGTCGCAGGTTTTGAATCGGGCCAAACAACCGAGATCCAGCGCCTAGCTCCTACTCTACCAACGGGGCGCCTTATGGGTGCCAGACACATTGAAGACCTGCTGCGACACGTACGATTTGTTGTCGGTCATTTTTCTAGAATAAAAGTAGCGCTTGAAGTTCGCGATCAATGGGCCAAACCTATTACAGAAAATGAATATGTCGACCTACTACGACGACGACGCCAATTTGAGAACGACCAACGCCGTGAACCATCGCAAGCCGAAGTGCCACGCGTAGTGCGGTTAGAAAGCCCATGGCACGGACAACGTTTTTTTGTAATTGAAGACAGCACATCAAACGCGACTTGCCAAATCGAGTCACTCAGAACAATTGCAAACGAAGTGGCTCCGGCGGAATTACAGCCTGGCTTTAGCACTGCACGCCCAGGAGCGTGGGACCACTCCGTATACAGCTACCAGAGCCATCGCGAGGGCACGGTGACGTACATGTGGTTTAATGCGCCAGTGTCGGCATCGAACAATGCCGTGCCCGTAGCAAGCGACCCCGTGTTGTATACGGCGCGCGCTATGGTGGAAGGCTCTACAAATAGTTCGCGACCGCTAGAGGAGCAGATTCGAAGTGCTGGGTTATCGAATAAAGATTATCTACAGTACCGCTATTTTGGTGGATTAGATCGCAAGGTCGCACGCGGGGTTTTAGGATGTGATGTCACAGCCGCGCCCACCAACCTGACGGGTCAGTATAATTTTTAACAGTATTTAGTTCATCCGGAAAAAAGCCCATCTACTTTCGGCACTTGGATTGCAATTTGCAATTGTGACGAGGCATGGGCACTTCAATACACCAAAGTTTCTGGAAACAAACGCTGGCGACCGTATGGACGCGTGCTTGTGTCTTTTGTGGTACATTTTCTTTACCGTCGGCACGCGCGCCGTTGTGCGCGAAATGCGCCGAGCATTTAGTCGCCTTAGACCAATCGCCGATTGTTCGACTAAGCGTTCGCACAGATTTTTCGGATGCACCCCTTTCAGCCATTGAAAGATCCGCCAAAGCATCACCCGAAGGGTTTAGTTTGGCGTTCTATGACGATTGGTGGCGAGGCTGTATCTTAAACTTAAAACAGACTCCATCAAATATTGCCGCAAATATTATAGCCAAATTGATATATACAAGAATTATTAAATTAATTGAGCCTGAAGCACGGCCCGACTACGACTCGCCTTTGTACTGGTCGTATGCCCCTGGGAATATTTTTAAAGCACCCCATTTGGTTGAGGTCATCTCAGCGGTCATGCTACGTGATTATGCCCATGCTATCGCCCCCGCACCATTTAGCTTTCAAAGGCACACGGGTAGCCTTTGGCAAAAACCACAGAAACAAAAGTCTGCCTTAGAGCGACGGCTAAGCTCGGGGCGTTTTAAACTTACTCGTAATAAAAGCAATTACGCTCGACGTACGACCATAATATTCGACGACGTCATCACAACGGGCAGTACTATATTAGAATTATTAGATATATTAAAATCACAGACTATCACGACAGAAGATCCACCACACAAAATATATTTTGTAGCATTAGCCTTTACGAAGCCGACTTCAGAAGCTTAGCCTTGCGTCGTTTTACAGCTAGTAACGACACTTGTGCTAAATCAATTAGCGGCTGCATCGGATTTCGCGCAGGTGTGCCACGTCGTTTTACTATCGCGCGCGGCGTTGTAGCGGCCTCTAACGCGGCCTTGGCAATGGCTGGTGATTTTTTCTGCCGATCGTAACAAAGCCTTCCGGCAACGTAGGTTTGGTAAACGTTTTCAGCTGTGGCGCTGTAGACAATGGCCTCGACCAGTGCGTGTGTGTTTTTTGCAGATTCCACATCGAGTGGGCTAATGTGGGTAGCCTTCAAATCTAAAACCACAAAGTCGGCTTCTTTGCCTAACTCAATAGACCCGATGCGGTCATTCAAACCTAAAGCTGCGGCCCCATCACGTGTGGCCATATCAAAAACCGTTTGCGCGGGTAGAGCTCGCGGCCCGTGTTTTACCTTCTGCAAAAGTGCCGCTAGGCGCATCTCTTGAAACACGTTGAGATGATTATTACAGGGCGCACCGTCAGCGCCTAACGCCACACGAACGCCTTGTTGTTTTAATGCCACAACATCGCACACGCCGCTTGCTAGTTTTAGGTTCGAACTCGGACAGTGCGTAACACTCGCCGATGCTTTTGCTAACGCTTTAATTTCGGTCGGCGTGAGCCAAATACCATGCGCCAACACAAGCCTCGAGTTCACGAGACCAACTTTTTTTAAATAATCGACATTCGAGTGGCCGGTAAGTTTACGCACCCACTCAACTTCGTTTCTATTCTCAGAGGCATGGGTGTGTATTACGACCCCGGTTTCTTTCGACAGCGCTGACACGTCTTTCAGCAGTTCTTCAGAACACGAAATTGCAAACCGCGGCGCCAGACTCACACGCAAGCGGCCATCTTCAGCGCCATGCCATTTTTTATACAACGCGCGCCATTCGCTCAGCGCCTCGTTGCGCGGTTGATTTAAATAGGGTGGATTGCGATCGTGTGCGTCCATCAAACACTTTCCAATGTCGGCACGTAATCCGGCATCGCGCGCGGCCTGATACACCGCCTCGGTGTGGCGCACGGTAGCCATGTCTAAGATACATGTAGTGCCCGTACTTAATAACTCATACGCACCGAGCAGCGCCGAAGCGTAGAGACTTTTAAAATTATGCGAAGCCTCAAGCGGCCAAATTTTTTGTGACAGCCAGTCTAAAAGCTCTAAATCGTTGGCTTCGTTTCGAAAGAGCGTCTGACACAGATGCACGTGGGTTTGAACAAACCCCGGAATAATCACACGCCCCGCACAATCGACCACGCGTGTATTTTGGATCTGTGTGGCTGACGGTTGGTGCGCGAGTACGGCAATAAGCACCCCCTCACCCACGGCAATACTGCCGTTACGAAGAACCTCGCGATTGGCATTCTGCGTGAGAATCGTCGCATTGGTGTACCAGGTAATAACGGCTTTGTTTTTGGCGGCTGTTTTTTGTTTGGGGTGGTGCATGGTTCCTCAGTTGAGAGTTTTCGAGCGAGAGTTTTACCGACGTGTCGAGCACTTTCGACAAGGCATAACCATAACAAGTACTGCGCTGTATACTATATCAAAAACTGCGTTAAAATTTAACACGTATGTATAGGCGACTATCAAACCCTTTATTATCAAATAGTTTCTTCTTATTCGGGCCGCGGGGATCGGGAAAATCTTCGCTATTACGCGAGCGTCTGCCGGCAGGTCCTAAGGTGTTTTGGTTCACGAACTACTGGCACGCCCATCGCGGTTTGTAAGCTAAAACGCGGGGGCGCAAATCTATTAGAATCGTTGTCGAATCCGGCAGCTATTCTTAGGTATTTTGAAATTCTTTGCGATACGTTTATGGGCTTCTATCTGGAGCCCTACCATCGTTCGATTAAGGCGCCGTTGTCGCCAGGCACGTATGCTTATGGCCGGGCGTTTGAACATTTTTTTATCTTAGAGTGCATACGATTAAACGACTACGAGCGCGCCGACGACCGATTCTATTATATGCGTACAAAAGATGATGTTGAGATTGATCTCATCATCGAACGCCCAAATCGCGAGGTTTGGGCCATTGAAGTAAAATCATCAGAGCGCGTCGACGCATCTGATTTCAATCGAGCCGTCGCCCTTGCAAAAGACCTCAAAGTAAAACGCTTTATCGTAGCCTCGCGCGAACAAAAACGTCGCACTCTAAAAGACATCGAGATCTGGCCTTGGCGAGATGTTTTGGAGGTTTTGTATCCGAGTAGCAATACACGGCCTTAACCTCCCAAGCACTATGAATCGTCGTTTTGGAACAGCAGGTAGGACAATTCGGTAGATGAAAGATCATTATTGGACTTCATATCGTCGTTAGCCACTAACTGGCTACAACGCTCGTATTCCGCTGCCATAGCCTTGTTTTGATCTTTTGAATTGGGCTTCCTGGGGGCATCTACGCGCTCTTTCATCTACTTGCCCTCACCCAACCGCCCCACCACACACTCATACAGCCCATCTTTGAAAGAGAGATCGTCGGGGAGTTGTTGAAACCAGGCTCGGGCGATGGTTTCGAATTCTGTTGGAATTTCATGCCATGATTCTATGGCAGCGGTCGTAATAATAGTTCTGTGGCCGTTGGGTAATTCATAACTGCCGACGACGGTCACATCTTTTATGGCGATGCCCGCCTCTTCAAACGCCTCGCGTTGCGCCACGGCAATGACGGCTTCATCACCTTCGCGATGGCCGCCGGGAATCTCCCAACCGCGCTGCGGATTGCGAACCATTAAAAACCCCTCATTCGATCGCACAAAAATCATAACGGAATCAAAATGT
>CAZYPH010000058.1:0-2522 GCA_964649095.1 uncultured Oligoflexia bacterium
GCTCTGGTGCGTTTGGTAGCCAGAAGTGTTTAAACGTTAGGGGCGTTTTATTTAGTTTGTTCACGTGATTTTTTGAGTAGTTCGTCGATTAGCTCTTGGATATCGCCCGCACAGCCGCCACAGCCAGTTGATGCTAAGGTTTCGTTTTGAATTTTTGTTAGAGAATCACAGCCAGCTTCAATAGCGGCAACAATTTCAGAGCGTTTTACAGCGTAACAAAAACAAATCAGGCGGTCGTCTTCCACGTGGTTGTATTCCTCAGTTTAGTGGTCTTCTTGGTGTGTGGGCTACATCGCTACCGTTAGTTGGTGCTACCAACAGATTAGAGCACGCTAAGCTCTCTTCTAATGCACGCGCCGCGCTGAGTTCGGCAAGATGGGCTCGAATAAATAATAGCGAATCAGAGGTTTCTTCAACTTTAGCCATTAACGGCGTGTTGGGCTCTAATGTTACGGAGCTGGCCGTTAGGTAACCCAAAAAATTAGATACGAAATCCTCGAGTGCTTGCAAATACGCACTATACCTAATTTGTGGATTGAGTTGTCGCCACTGTATGGCTGCAGGCTCAGTAGCAGCATCATTTATCGCGTTCAGCACATCACGAACGACGTTGTAGTGTTGCTTGTTAGGCAGCGAGGCCTCTGTCTGTAAACGAAACATAATGGCTTGCATGAGTGACTGTCCCAACGCCCTTTGTTCTGCTGGGCTATCTGCAAAAGCAATCGTCCACAACGCCGAGGCAAAACGATGCCTTGTGGAGTTTGGCATGGGCGGCGTTACCAAGGGTCGGTTTGTGGACGTAGATGATTCGACCTCTGGAACCACCCAGTAACGATCGCGCGTGGGATGCCTGGTGTGTCTGGCCTCGCCTAGGAACTGTTCGGGGGCGACGATAGTATTGGTAAGGCGGGTCATAAGGCCGAAACGTCCTGATGGGGACAAAAATAGATTTCCAAAAAGTCCTGGCTCTAATGTAGCAGCCGCCAGAAGTTCAATGGGTCTTTGAACTGGTGGCGCTGAAACCTGCTCAGCAAGTCGCGCAAGAGCTTGTTGGTAGCGCGCTGTGAGATCATGCGCCAGGGCATGATGTCGTGTTTGTGCGTGCTGAATAGTACTGAGGTGCAAGAGCGTGTCGCCTGCAGACCACAATATGGGGCGGTTTCTAGGGGTGCTAGTTTGAGAAAGTGTAGTCTGGAGTTCTAACAAATACGGTGAGTGGCTACCTAAAGCCGATAGCCGTGGTGTTGTAGGGTTTAGAATGGATTCCAACAGATCATTGACCGGAAAGTATTCAATAAAATGTTGCATCTCAGGGGCTTGTAATCCTGTAAGAAAGCCCGCCTCTGCTTGAGTTGAATTAAAGCCGACGATAAAAACGCGGTTATGGTGCTGCGAGTGCATGAGCTGTGTGCGCAGGGCAGCAGGTTTGTTTTTTTGTAGAGAGTCGACGTACGGCGTAACCACATTAGCGATGGCGTTCAAAGCGCGCTGTATTGTGCTGCGTGTATCGCTGGAGCTCGATAAAAGGGCGGTTTGGTTGATCATCACAAAATAGTATTGTGTGTTTGGTGGCCCATCGATAAGCCCAGTGCGGCCAACCGCATAAACCTTAGTTAGGTTTGATAAGAGTACAAAGCTAGTAACGAACCAGAGCCAATCGATAAAAGTAATTTTTTTACGTCCGCACGGCGTGGCTTTTTTTATCTCCATCATGATGATCAATGTGACCGTTAGGGGGTATTGCCGTCAAATAGTGTAAAAAAATTAGTGGGTCGGCATCGATCTAGTAGTTGGGCGTGGCGATTGGGTGTTTACTCGTAATCAAACGAGCCGGCGATTAACCAAAAGTGGGGATCGTTTTTCAGTTTGATAAGATAGAGTAGTTTAGAAGCTGTATTAATTTTTTTAGATATATCTAAGTTTGAATATACACAAAATACATTACCCTTCTGGTAATACAGTCCATAGAACCCTAAAGCTAGTTTAGTGTCTGGGTGCGCGCTGTACGACGTAATCTCAAGTGTCTTTGGGGCTTTTTCGAGTAATTCTTTTGGAATCTTATTAATCATTTTGCTGTCGGGTAGGCATTCTAACTTTTCCACTAATTCAATAGGCAAGCGCAATCGGGTGGCCAACGTCGTGGAAGCTGAAGCTTTTGGTGCCATATTTTCGGGCGTAACTAAGGCTATTGGCCCCTTTGATGAAGCTAGTGGTTGTAGCTCTAAATCAAATATAATGGCTGTGGGATTAGTTAAAACCCCCTTAGTCGCACTCAGGGCATCATTAGATAAAGCGGGCGCAGTGGTCACTGTGTCTTTTTGAGGACTCAATTTGCTAAAACCCTGCGCTGGTGGAGGCATTTATTTGCTTTCGTTATGCTGGAGGTTGGTGTGGTCACAGTTTCTCGCGAGTCTTCATACCACCATTTTCGCCGCAGTGGGTGCGCTACGTAATGGGTCAGTTTTGCCGGTGGGTTGGGGATGCCTTCATGATGGGGCATGGTTATATATAATATGATAACA
>CAZYPH010000058.1:2532-13910 GCA_964649095.1 uncultured Oligoflexia bacterium
AACAATATTTATATTATTATATATGTTTTTCGTGCTGTGATTTCCAGTGGTAGTAAAATTTAGTCAACCGGATTTTACTGCCACCACGCTTTAGCTGAAATAATCCTAGCTTTTCACAAAGTCGGCGGGCCATAGGTCTTGTAGGCGTGTGAGTTCGTTGCGGTTGGCTGTGGCTATTTGTTGAAAACCATTTGAGATCATCGGATTGGTTGCGACTCTATTCCAAAATATTATTGCCGCCGATACGGCCGAAGCCCAGTTTTTCAGATTACCGGGTTGAGGCCGTGCTGGTGTAAATGTGCGGGCCACGATTTGACCTTGAATCGGCGCGTAGGCCATGGGCAGCATGTCGTAGATCGGCGCGAGAGTAAGGGGCGTGCGCAGTTGCCCAGCCTCAGAACTATAAAACGACAAGTTCCCTAGGTGCATGTCGCTATTGGCGATGTTTTTGCCAAACAGGTAGAGCCATTCAATGTCGTTGTAGGTGGCCGCAGTGATGACGCCTTGGTGCAGCAGTTCTCTCGCTACTACTGCCCAGTTCTCTAGTTTGCCAACCAACTCGAGATCTAGTGCTTTGAGCGAAAGAACGCCTCGTCGCCCCATGACTCCAGTGTTATTAGCGTTGCAGTTAAAGATGCGGTCAAATCGCTCGACCTCTAAAAACGTGCGTTCGCTCGTCGTGATGATCTCGGACCGCGCCGCTGACTGACCGTGTTGGGCCATGACTTGTAGTGCTAGGTGCTCGCAGACTAACAGATCAGAAAGACGTTGAGCGTGTCGGTCGAGTGTCTCCGTTACTGTCGCAGACCCTGGTGCTCTTAGATTCATCGAGGGGGAGAACTTCACAAGTACGGCTTGAGTGTTTACACCATCGGTCTTTTTGCTCAAGAACTTCGGCTGTTCACCGGCTGCAGACGAGCCTGCTGTGCCCTGCTCCAAAATCGCCCGTGCTAGTTGGGTGTATGCTGCAGCCCGGCCGGCGACAGGGATGGCCTCGAGTGGGTCTGCAATCGACTGCAGATACTTTTCAGCGGCCTCAGAGCCTAGAATGAGATCTCCCGGTAAATCCCACCCGTATTTTGCGAAGTAGACGACGGTTTGGTCTTGTGACCACTGTAGAATATCGGTGGGGAATAAGCCCTCGGGGCATTGTTTGGGCACGAGGCGTCCTAGAAAACCAGCTGGTCGTAGGTCTTCAAAAAAATAGGGCAGATCGTCAAAATAGGCACCTGTGCGCGATGCCGGCGATGCTGATTCTATATAAAAACCTTTCGGGTAAGTGGGGTGTAACTTACCAATTTCAACCAGGGCTCCATTTTGCTGAACCTGAAAGAGGGGGAGTGCCTGTTGGTAGTTCGTGATCACCCCCTCGATCGTGCGTCTTAAGGCGTAACGCGTGTGGCGGCCTCGCCCGATAGTGAGAACCTGGTCGGCGTGTTTGTTTATTAATTTTGAAAACGCCGGTTGGCTGATGGGCAAACCCTCGAGAAGTTCTTTAGTGGGTGTAGGTCCGGCCTGCATAAGACGGAGGGTGAGTTGTTTAAAGATAATGTCGGACTGGATTTTTTTTTTGCGAGGCATCCATTTTAGAATAGATTATAGAATAGATTTAACCAATAAAAATTAATAATTTACGGTCATTTACTGGGCAAAATAGAATACTTGTTTGGGATCTGTGATCACGCGCGCTGTCACACCTTCTTGTGACCTCAAACACCCCATTCGACTTCGTATCGGAAATGATGTAGAATTCAGACATATGCTACCGAGACTCATTGACTTGCCCCATTCCAATAGCTTTTTTTTATTTGGTGCCCGAGGCACAGGTAAAACGACTTCTCTTCAGACGTGGATGCGTGAATTGCCGTGTCCATCGAACGGAATACTCTATCTCGATTTGTTAGACCCTGATCTCGAGTCGGAATTGTCACTTCGACCAGCGGCTCTCCAAGAGCGTGTAGTCGGCGCAGGAAAACAGATTCAGTGGGTTGTCATCGACGAGTGCCAGAAAGTGCCAAAGATTTTAGACGTGGTACACTCGTTGATTGAAAGCAAAAAACTAAAGTTTGCATTGACCGGCTCGAGCGCGCGAAAATTAAAACGAGGTGGGGCTAATTTATTAGCTGGCAGAGCGTTTGAGTTCCACCTGCACCCACTTACAGCCGCTGAGCTAGGCGAACAATTCGATCTTTTGGATGCTCTAATGTGGGGCACATTGCCAAAGATTTTTGATTTAGATTCTAGCCAGAATAAAAAACGATTTCTAAAAGCGTATACCCACACGTATCTGCGCGAAGAAATTATTGCGGAGCAGATTGTTCGTAACATTGATCGTTTTCGCCATTTTTTGCCGGTTGCGGCACAGAGTAATGGAACGATTCTAAATTTTTCAAAAATAGCACGGCAGTCCGGTGTTGACGAAAAGAGCGTGGCGCGTTTTTTTGAGATTCTTGTCGATACTCTTATCGGGTTTTATTTAGAGCCCTTCCATCGATCGGTACGTAAACGCCAGTATCAGAAGCCGAAATTCTATTTTTTTGACTCCGGAGTAACTCGAGCCATGGCTCAACAGATGGACCAAAACATCGTCGCAGGCACGTCACTCTACGGTCATTGTTTTGAGCATTTTTTTATTCTCGAGCTGATGCGCCAGATTGAATATCACGAGCGCGAAATCAAACTGAGTTATCTCGAAAGTTCACAAGGGGTTGAGGTAGATCTCATTATTGAAAAGTCGACAAACGAAATCATTTTATTAGAAATCAAATCGTCGGAATCCGTGATCGAGGACCACTGGCGTAATTTAGAACTTATCGCGAGCGATTTTCCCGCCAGCCGCCGCATCGTTGCCTACCGCGGAAACGTAAGGCGCCAGGTCGGCACCGGAATTGACGTGCTGCCGTGGCAAGCGGCTATTGAAGAGATACTAGGTTAAGGCGTTCTTCTCATGAATGGTAGAGGCTCAGGTAACCCTGGGCCCACTATAAAGTTTTGCAGGGCCTTGTATCCGCTTGATTTTGAGAGACACGCTTTACTCGGTACTGCTGGAAGTAGCGTTCCGCCAGTTTTTTAACTCGAGTAAAAGATCCGTCCAAGGCACGGCCTTCACTCGGGGCGATAGCCGCAGCGGGCGATCGCATCGGCAGACCACCAGCGCTTCACGGGCTTGCGGGTATTCGTTCATAAACACTTCAAGGTGTTTTATGTGTGCGAGCGTGGGGCGCTCGGTCCATTTGACTTCGATGGGTAGCCAAGAGTCCTGCCTTTGCACCACCCAATCAACCTCAGGTCCGTCGGGGTCGCGCCAAAAACCAAGGCGCGCATCGCGGGCAAAAAGCCGCAGCCAGCGAATGGTTTCAAGCCCAACCCATTGTTCAAATAGCTGCCCTAGTCGCTCTTGAGAGGCGTCGACCCCTTCACGCGCTCCCAAGCGCCGTACCCCCAAGTCAAAAATCAGGTAGCGTGAGGATTTCGTTAATTTTTTTCGCGTGACACTTTTTGTAATAGGGT
The DNA here is from genome assembly GCA_964649095.1 of uncultured Oligoflexia bacterium. GTDB lineage: Bacteria > Bdellovibrionota > UBA1018 > UBA1018 > UBA923 > CAZYPH01. The sequence continues at coordinate 6,043 of CAZYPH010000058.1, forward strand.
CCACCCGTTCGGCCACCAAGCAGTCTTCAAGAATCTCATAATAATTTTGAATCGTATGGGCCGACACACCACCAATCTCACTAGCGATTTTAGTGAAGTTGACGATTTGGCCGGCCTCAATACAAGCCAATTCTAAAAAACGTGAAAACAACGCTACGTTGCGGACGAGCGCCTCTTCGCGAATTTCTTCTTGCAGATAGGTCTCGACGTAGCTCGCTAGTAAGTCATGTGCATGCTGCGCATTGCGCAATTTTCGCACTCCGGGCAACGCGCCGTAGTGCAGGTGCTCGGTGATGGAGTGGGGCGTGGTGGGATTCGGATCTTCTTCTAAAAGCAATGGATCCAAACGCATCATGTGTACGCGGCCTGGTAGCAGATTTAGGGCGTCGCCGCGTCGCAAGCGACGAGCTGAGGAACCTGTCAAAATCATCATGCAAAGGTTGTCGTCGAGCACCTCTTGAGCCACGTCCATCAATTTGGGTATCTTTTGGATCTCGTCGATGATGACAACAGGGCGTGTCTCGGGGCCGCTTGCTGTCGATGGTGGTCGGGGTAGGGCACGAATTTCGTCGGCTAAAAGAGCGGGATCACGTTCGTATTTTGCTCGAACGCGCGGCGATACCAGTGAAATGCGCAAGGCACAGGCCACCTGTTTTAAAAGGGTTGATTTTCCAACCTGCCGCGGCCCCAATAACAAAACACTTTGGTTTCGGTCGATTTGAGTTTGTAGTAGGGGTTCTAATTTTCGGCGAAAATACGAAGTCATCCTCTGATTTTCGCCGAAAATCGGAAGCGGGTCAATGGGCAACGCTTATGACAGAGCAGCAAAGTGGAAGAGTCGCCCTAACGTTTAGTCTAGCCTACTCCCTCACCCCCGCCGCGCCAGGAGCAGGTTCTCTATCCGGCAGCGGGCGGTGGGCCGGTTGTTGTTGACCCTCGTCTTGAGCCGGAGCGGCTACGCGTAGACTACCACCGCGACCGGCGCGCCAGTTCATCAGTTGCTGCCGGCGGACGGGCCTAATCAAGCCTTGTTGTACCATCTGCTGCAGGCAGCGATTTTGAACGGCATTGCTTGCTCGGTTACCAGCATAGCGATTTGCGCGACCGTAGATTAACGCTACACTTTGTCGTAACCACCATTTTACTGCCGCGGCATTTACTTGTGGGCACGCAGCGTTTTCGCGGTTCGTTGTCAGAGCCTCGTTGATTGGGTTTAAGAACGCGCCAAATTGCGGCAACCAGTCTTCACCAATATCCGCATAGGCGTGTAACACCAAACGCGCGCCGCCGGTAGCGCCAGCATCACACGCCCAGCCTGCAAAAAACGGATATGGTCTCGGGCGGCTGTCGGCGGTAAAAAAACAATCAATTTCGCGTAACAGTATCTGCTGCTCTTCTTGTGCCAATGCCTGGCGCATTTGGTTCTGCATTTGGGTGCTGCAACGCGAACGGGTATCGATAGCCTCGCGCGTGGCACAGCTATTGGCGGTCAGTATTTCAACGATTGGTAAACTATCCGGGCCTACGCTTTGTGGTCGAGGCTGAGCTGTAGCACTTGTGGGGGCTGTTGATAGCGAGAGTAGCAGCGCTCCGCCAAAAACAACTCCGTTTACTACACTCCAGACCCTCGAATTAAGATCTTGTTGTCGCAATCTACCAACCGACCAACCCATACACGCTCCGTTTTTTATTTCACCACAGCGCGCGTAAACTCGCGGCGGGCCGTGGCGATGTTATCAATTGAGATGCCTTTTGGACACGCAGCCTGGCATTCGCCAATGTTGGTGCAGTTGCCAAAACCTTCGGCATCCATACGTTCTATCATACGCGTAACTCGGCGTTCGCGCTCGGGTTGTCCTTGAGGTAACAACGTGTACTGCGCAATTTTTGCCGAGGTAAATAACATGGCCGAGGCATTCGGGCATGCCGCAACACAAGCACCACAGCCAATACAGGTGGCCATGTCAAAAGCCGCATCGGCATTGGGTTTGCTGATGAGCAGCGTGTTGGCATCGGCATGTTTACCGGTTTTGGCAGCCGTATAACCACCGGCTGAAATAATACGATCAAACGCCGAACGGTCGACGACAAGGTCTTTCACAACCGGAAACGCTTTCGCGCGCCATGGTTCGATCACTAATGTTTCGCCATCTTTAAAACGTCGCATATGCAACTGGCAGCAAGTGGTCTCTGAGTCGGGCCCGTGGGCTTGACCATTTACGACCACACCACACGCGCCACAAATGCCTTCTCGACAATCCGAGTCAAATTCAATGGGCGTTTTGCCTGTTTTTACCAAGTCTTCGTTTACGAAGTCGAGCATCTCGAGAAACGACATGTCCGATGAAATATTCTTCGCTTCATACTCTTCAAACTGCCCGTTTGCTTGAGACGATGGCTGCCGCCAGACCACTAGTTTTAGATTTAAATTTTTTCCGCTCATATTATAAACCTCAATTATTTATAGCTTCGTGTCGAAAGATGTACGTTTTCAAACTGTAACGGCTCTTTGTGTAAGACGTGCGGTTTGCCAGCACCTTGATACTCCCAGGCGGCGACGTAACAGAAGTTCGCATCGTCGCGTTTGGCCTCGCCGTCTTCGGTTGCCGACTCTTCACGAAAATGCCCACCACACGACTCGCTACGATTTAAAGCATCCCGTGCCATTAGTTCAGCCAGATCAAAAAAGTCGGTAACGCGGCCTGCGAGCTCGAGGTGTTTATTAAACTCATTGGCGCCGCCGGTGAATTTAACGTTCTCTTGAAACTCCGCTTTTAATGCCGGTATTTGTTGCAGAGCCTTTTTTAGGCCGGCTTCGTTGCGGGCCATGCCGATGTGGTCCCAAACAATTAGGCCTAGTTCGCGGTAAAACTCCAGCACCGTTTTTTTGCCTTTGGCTCCAGCCTTTAACAAAATATCAATTTCGTTTTTGACGTGGCTTTCGGCTTCACGAAACGCTTCGTGATCAGTCGTAACTTTTTCTAACGTAGTCGACGCCAAGTAATGACCCAACGTGTACGGAATGACAAAGTACCCATCGGCCAAACCTTGCATCAAGGCGCTCGCACCCAAACGATTGGCACCGTGGTCTGAAAAGTTCGCCTCACCCAATACATGCAGACCCGGAATCGTACTCATTAAATTGTAGTCTACCCACAAACCACCCATGGTGTAGTGGATGGCCGGGTAAATACGCATTGGTACTTGGTACGGGTTTTCGTCTGTAATTTTTTCATACATCTGAAATAAGTTCCCATAACGCTCACGCACGGCGGGTTCGCCGTCGCGTTTGATGGCGTCACGAAAATCTAAATACACCGCAAGGCCCGTGGTGCCGACACCGCGCCCCTCGTCGCAAACGGCTTTAGCGTTGCGTGAGGCGACGTCGCGCGGCACCAAGTTACCAAAACTGGGGTAGCGGCGCTCTAAGTAATAGTCGCGGTCTTCTTCTTTAATCTCGTTCGGGTGTTTTAGGCGATCTTCAGCGCGTTTTGGCACCCAAACGCGGCCATCGTTACGCAAACTTTCACTCATGAGTGTGAGTTTCGACTGGTGATCACCCGATACCGGAATACACGTTGGGTGGATTTGTGTGAAACACGGGTTCGCCATCACTGCGCCGCGTTTGTGGGCACGAAATGCAGCTGTGCTATTCGAGTTAAAAGCATTCGTCGACAGAAAATACACACGACCGTAACCGCCCGTGCATAACAAGACGGCATCGCCCGCATAACGTTCAATAGCGCCGGTTTCAAGATTGCGCACGATAATGCCGCGGGCTTTGCCTTGCACTAAAACTAAATCTAACATCTCGCGGCGGCTAAATATTTTTACTTTACCCATATCGGCCTGACGCATCATTTGGCCGTAGGCGCCTAACAATAATTGTTGGCCCGTTTGCCCGCGCGCATAAAACGTACGTGAAACTTGTGCGCCACCAAAACTGCGGTTTGATAATTCGCCCGAATATTCTCGAGCGAATGGCACGCCCTGAGCCACGCACTGGTCAATGATGGCTGTCGATACTTCGGCCAAACGGTGCACGTTGGCCTCGCGTGAACGAAAGTCGCCGCCCTTAATCGTATCGTAGAACAAACGCCACACACTATCGCCATCGTTGGGATAGTTTTTCGCCGCATTAATACCACCCTGCGCCGCAATGCTGTGCGCGCGTCGTGGAGAGTCTTGAATGCAAAAAACTTTAACGTTGTAACCCATTTCGGCCAGTGACGACGCGGCCGAAGCTCCAGCCAGGCCTGTGCCGACCACAAGAACCTCAAACTTACGACGGTTGGCCGGGTTGACTAATTTAATATCGCCTTTGTGTTTTTCCCACTTCGAGGCCAGTGGCCCGGACGGGATTTTTGCATCGAGATTCATTGGTTACATACCTCCACGTTGGCTAAAAAAGATAAAAACAGGAATGAGTAAAAAACCTACAGCTAAAAGCACGCCCAAAGCGCCCAGTCCACATTGTAGAGCCGGGCGTGTGCGGTTTGAGGTCAACCCTAACGAATGCAGCGCACTCCAAATGCCGTGCCGTAAATGCAGGCCTAAAAACACCATCATGACGACGTAGCCGATCACATAGAGTGGCTGGGTGAACGATTCGACGACTAGGCGATGCAGGTCGCGCACCATAATGCCATCCAGGTCAAACGTGTACCCTTCGTTTAGCCCCGGACCATATTTGAAGTGCCAGACATGAAATACGACAAATAATAACAGCAGTGTGCCGCTAACAGCCATGATGCGCGCAGAGCGGTTCGATGGGACAACGGCGTTCGCACACGACTGTTTCGACTTCCACGTACGGTAGCGTTGTGGGCGCGCATCGAGGTGGTTCTTTTTAAGAGCGATCGAGTTGACGACGTGTAAAACAAACAACGCAACGAGGCCAATTTCAGCTACTTCTAACAAGACACCAAAACTTTCTAGTTTAAACGCGTACGCGTTAAAGAGAGTGGGGTTGTTGGCGTAGAGTGTCAGGTTACCCAAAAGATGGGTGACCACAAAGCCGACCAACGCCAACCCCGTAACTGCGGTGAGCAGTTTTCTAAATACCGAAGAACAAAGCGCTTTTTTGAGACTGATCACAACTGAAACCTCCAAATGAAAAACGCACGTAGGCGCATTTTAATTTTGTAGTGCTGAAAAAAATTGCTGGATGCCCATAATGGTAATCCTCTTGTTTGAGCGTGGCAATTTGCAAAAGCCAGAAATTCCGCAATGCTACTGCCGATTTTCATAGAAATTCCGCAGGATAGATGCGAAATTTACTTGATGCCGACCAAATACATTTCAAGAGCAAACGACATAACGACCCAGTTAAAAAAGAAAAGCGTACTGTTGCTGGGGCCTCGACGTGCGGGAAAAAGTGCATTCATTCGCAACGAACTACAACCGGATCACTCGTATAATCTACTGCAAGCCGACACGTTTCAGGAGCTGTCGCACCGGCCTTCGATAGTACGAGAAAAATTAAAACCCAGTGACCGATTGGTTGTGATTGATGAAATTCAAAAGCTGCCCGTGCTCATGGACGAAGTCCACACCATGATCGAAGACCACGGTGTGCGCTTTTTGATCACAGGTTCTAGTGCGCGCAAGTTGAAGCGATCGTTTACGTCGTTAATGGCGGGCCGCGCGCGTCGGCGCTACTTGCATCCATTTTGTTATGGTGAATTGCGTAAGAACTATCGTTTGCACGATATTATCGAGCGCGGTGCGATGCCGTCCGTTTATCTATCAGCGAATGCCGAAGACGCCTGGGATGATCTTAGAGACTATGCCGGTATGTATTTGCGGGAAGAGGTTCTGGCCGAGGCGCTCACACGCAAAATTGAGGCGTTTTCGCGGTTTTTAACAACGGCCGCGCTGTCGAATGCCCAGTTGGTTCGTTATGAGTCGGTGGCGTCGGATGCTCAGGTGCCGGCACGTACGGTGCGTGAGTATTTTGCCATTTTGGAAGACACGCTGATGGGGCACAATCTGGAGCCGTTTCGCCCTCAAAAGCTCTCCCGCAAATCGGTATCTACCTCTAAATTCTATTTTTTTGATTTAGGGGTGTTGAATGCGCTGGTGCAGCGTAAGGCTGTTAATCCCGCAAGTGTCGAATATGGTGAGTTGTTTGAGACCCTTATCTTTCTAGAACTCAAGGCGTATATCGATGCCAAGGGGCTCGATACGAAGTTAAACTTTTGGCGCAGCCACACCGGTCAAGAAGTCGACTTTGTTGTGAACGACGCGATTGGTATTGAAGTAAAAGCGACGCAGAATGTCTCGGAACGTCATATGGAGGGGTTGGCCGTTCTGCATAAACAAATTCCATTGAAACGACGCTTCATCGTCGCCCACGATAAACATTCCCGTCAGATCGGTGGTGTCGAGGTACTACATTGGCGCGATTTTTTGGAAATGCTTTGGGATGGTTTGGTGGTGGGGTGAGAGGATCTGCCGAATGAGCACGCTCGCCTCTTAGATACCACAAATGACTTCAAATAGACCTTTTATAGGGGTTATTTGGTCTCTCACTAAGACATTTTATGGGGGTAAAAAAGTCTATTTGGGGTATGGACCTGAGATCAGCTTTTGTGAAAGGGCGATAGAATACAGGCACGTACACGGAGGTGTAATAGTCTTTTCAGCGAAGGTGTCCACCAAAAAACCATCGCCTTGCTGGGGACGCACTTTAAACAACCCCTACAAAACGGTTTGCTGCTTTTAGACGAGATCGCTACCGGGTTTACCATACCCACTCAGTGAACGCTTGCAGCCCCTGGCGAGTTGGTTTGAGCCGGGCCTGGCGTCGATGCTGATGTGCCAGAGGCGCCTGAAAAGGCTGCAGAAGCCCTGCACGCAGGTGGGGTGAGATTGGTAATGTTGTGGCTCGAGAACGCCTGTCTGAGCGCCGCGCAGGTCGTGGCGGCGGGCGCCCAACAGACTGGCGCTCTCGAAAGATCATAACTTGCAACCGGGCTGCGCCGTTCGTTGAGCGCAGTGGCCGGAATCGCCATATAAGCTTGTACAGTGTTGGCTTGCGGCGAGGTGCTCTGCGGCAGCGCTACGCGAGGCGCATTTAAATTACAGTTTTGAGCGTCGGCTAATTCTTCAGCCGAGGCATCGGCGGGTAAAAGTGATACCGTGCCCGCGGCTAATGCAACGGCAGCGCCCACGCTGACCGCTGCGCGGCCTAACAATTGTTGGCCAATCCCTACCAGAGGTGTTGCCGTGCCGCCGGATGCGCAAATTAACACACCACCCACAACTGCCCCGGCCGTTGCTACCCCGGCACGCGCCAGGTCAGCGCGTTGAGCGCGGTTAAACCGGTCAGCCTCTGCAGTCGTAATCACAGCGATCTCTCGCTGCTGGCGACGTTGAAACGCGCGCCAGCGTGTGGCCCGATCTACGGCTAGCGAATTGGCATACTGCTGCACTCTCGCGGGGCTACATTCGTGGCTTGTTGTAGCTTCAAGCGGCGCTGCCGACTCTCTGGAATTGTTAGTAGGCCTTCCGCCAGCAGCGGCTTGCTCGGCTTCGGCTCGGTCTAACGCCGCAGTGAGTTCAGTAGCCGCTGCTTCAACAGCCTGCTCTGGCACGCAGTGCGGGTCATTGCCGAAAGGATTTATGCGAGCTCGGGTAGGGTTAGATTGAACATTGGCAGCAGTCGAAGGAGTAGCACTTGTGGTTGTCGCTGGTGGGGTACCTGTTGCGGTTGTCGTAGCCGGCGTCGTGGCCGCAGCGGCCGCCGGGTTGGAACCAGACAAAGCACCAATGCCACGCCGGGCGCTTAAGCGTCGACCAATCGATCTACCCAAATTACGCAGCCAGCTGTTTCTAGAAATACGCGCAACTTCACGCCCGACATG
>CAZYPH010000059.1:0-13848 GCA_964649095.1 uncultured Oligoflexia bacterium
AATAGGGCCAAATAAATTATTCATTTCATTTTGGCATAACGGCGAACGGTGGTCGTCGTTGTTGGCGTCTGTCTGATCGAGCGCCTCTCTCATACTGCGTACTTGGTCGGTGGGGAAATCGCTTAGTAGACTGCTGATGTTGGACAGAATTTTCGACTGCACACAAAAACACGGATCACCTTGAGTGCACCAGTTTACTATTTCTTGAACGCGACGGCGTACCAAAGGGTCGTTGAGAAGTGTCGTGGGATGCATCGTTTGTGGCGCACTTCGTAGTCGGATCGTCTGATAGTAGTAGCGCATTTCAAGCGGAATCTCGGTATGGTTGGCTATAATCGTTCCGCAGTCGTTTAGGGCCGATGGTGCAATCGGGCGCCAGATATCATTGTCGTTGCGATGAATATTCTGAGATCCCGCATCTAACTCGGCAAACCAACGAATCGCATCGGGATTCGTTTCAATGTCTGCAACGGCCACACGCCGATCGCTGAGGTCGATAGCCAGTCTCGTCTCACGCCACGTGTAGGCGTGTTGCTCCCAAAAATAGCGATACGTCTGTTCAACACAACGTCGAGTGCGAGCGTCAGGATACTGAATATTCGTCGATAGTGGAGGGAAGCCTAAATCTTCAGGGCGCTGTAATACCACTGTGTGTGGATTTGTCTGATCCTGTAAACAAGTAGTATTTACAGCGAGTGTCGGCAAGGGATGGTCTGTTCGGAGGGTTATGGCCAGCGGAAAAGCCGAAGGAACAGGCAAGTATGACATGTGGCGCACGGGGTGTGGGGCTTGCGTATTTTGATAAGAGGGCCTTGTCGTCGAGCGGGTACTTATCTGTGAGGCAGCTCTAGAAATATCCCCGATAATATCCCCAATAATATCCCATGCTACAACACCCTCATAGCGGGCACCGCTCGGTATAAATCGTTGTTGTTGAGTCTGTCGCACACGAGCGAGGCGACGGACTTCTGAAAATTGTACTTCGGCCTCGGCCGCAATGGCCGGAATGATATTTTCAAGAGTGTGGCGAAAAAGACTAAGGCCACGTTCGGTGATTAAAGTTTGCGGTGAAATTTGTAGTGTCAAGGCCTCGCAATCGCGCACAATGCGCAGGCCTGATGTGGGTAGTTGAAACTGTCGCTGAGCAAGAGGGCTTACAAAAAGAATACGATCAAGTCTGCGTCGCAGAAAATAATCACCACACAAATTTCGACCATGGGTGCGCAGTCGTCCTGCGCCGTCTAAACAAGTAGTATTTAGATAGTTTTCAATTCGGTTTACAGCCGATTGCACTAAACGTTCGCCGTGAGCGGTGCCAAGCAGCTCAACATAAGCTCGATCGGTAGAGCAGAATACGCCCTGTTGCTGGCACCAGCGAGGTTGGTGTTGGGCGTAGCTGATGGTTGAAAGTAGAAGTATAATTATAAATAAATAATATTTAATTCTCATGCTGCAGTAGATATATAAAAAAAGACTATACGACGCCAGAGTTCTTCTAGGTCATTTGCAATGTTGCTACCAATGTTGGTGATAAACCCTACAATTCCGCATCCTGCAGTGTGCGGCCAAGCACATCATTTTGAGCCACCGCTAAGATAGAGCAATCTTAGGTCCAAGCACGCTTGGAGGGCAGGCGCGATTCCTATTCTCTCCAGTATGTTAAAGATTGTTTAACATACTGGAGAGATTTTACCCCGACCCTCCGCTCGCCATCAACGCCCTAAGCCCATTCCCCGCTCCAGAGCGCCTTTAAAAATTCATGCGGTGGTAGTGCTTTTATTTTGATGCCAGGCTGAGGCGTAAGAGTGCGCGCCTCGCCCAAATAGACGATGATGTTGTGCTGGCATTTAGTGACTTCGTTTAGGCGTATGAGGCCCTTGAGGTCATTTGCAGTAAGATTTGATTTTGCTTTGGCTTCGATGGCTACCGAATCGTTTAGAAGAAAATCAACTTCGTCACCATTTTGCGTGCGCCAGTAGTGTAGTTTGTGTGTGGAGCCTGATTTGCCAAAATAGTCGCAAAAACTGTCGAGTTCATGAAATAGAAACGATTCAAAGGCCTTACCAAATAAAATCGATTTAGGGGTGACTTTGTCGTGACCTTGAAGTTTGCGAGCCACGCCCCAGTCGAAGAAATAGTATTTCGATGTAGCGACGGGTTTGCGTACTTTGTTTTGTTTCCACGGTTCTAGTTTGCGAATCATGAGTGTGTCTTCGAGAATCTGAAAATATTCATGGACGGTTGTACGCGGAATTTGGGCATCATTGGCTACAGCTGTGAAGTTGGTTTGTTCGGCCTGGCAGAGTGCTGCAATTTCAAGAGTGCGCGAAAAAGCTGGTAGATTGCGTGTTAGGCTTTCGTTTGCGATTTCTTGTTGGATGTATAACGAAATATAAGCCTCGAGGTCGGTCTCGGGATCGTCTGAAAAATAAATGCTTGGTAACAGGCCATACTGTAAGGCACGGTTGAGATCAAAGTGTGAGCCAAGCTCAGCGCTTACAAGCGGGTGTAGTTTTAGTAGGCGCGCTCGGCCTCCCAATAGATTTGTGCCGTAGCGTTTCAGTTTTCGTGCGCTCGAGCCGGTTAATAGGAAATGCACACGTTTTTTTTCGATAAGCCACTGCACTTCGTTTAGAAGTTCGGGAATTTTTTGAATCTCATCTATGACGATAAATTTATCGTTGTCTTGTAGTTCCTCGCGGATTGCGGCCGGATTGTACGATAGTTTTCTAAATACGTCGGTAAGTAACAAATCGTATATTTTAACATTTGGTAGCTGCTTTGCGATAGCTGAGCTTTTACCGGTTTGCCTTGGCCCCAAAAGAAAGTGCGATTTTTTTTTGATGGCCGACTCTAGGTCGATAAGTCGATTAATATGTTTGTTCATATTAAATATATATCATTTACTGTCGACACCGTCGTCATTTTTCTGGGAAATTTGACGACGGTGTCGACAGTGATTCAAAGTTTTAGAACTAAAGATACCCGGCACTTGGTTGATGTGCGCCTGACTCTTGCAAGGCTGATGGGTCGGCCTACCGAAAGGATTTAACAATTTTTTCAGCTTGTTTTCGAGGAAGTCGAAAGTATTCAATCACCGATAGTGCATAGTGCTAAGTCGATGTCGAGATGATTATCGGTCTCTGAGATGTTGAGGTGTAGTCCTGTGCCGCTTGCTATGGGATTAACATCGTAAGCCGGCGCAGGCGTCCAACCAGAATCCGTTCGAAGGAAGCCATGATTGCGTAGATGATCATCAGTATTTGAAATACATATAAAAAAGACTATGCGACGCCAGAGTTCTTCTAGGTCATTTGCTATGGTGCTACCAGCTTTGCTAATAAACTCTACCAATTCAAGATAGCTAGCTCCAGTTGCATATGAATCGCCATCGATGCGATTGACGAGCGTCATCGCAGAAGCAAAGTGTAGTCGTTGGCCCTGCAGAGTGCTATCAAAACGCTGAGTAATAAACGTGTGATGTCTGTGACTAAAACGAAGTGCCTGTGCTGGCGACATTCGTATGCCGGCTTCTATGGCAAGTTGGTGTGCTACAAATTCCCATCCGCCAATGTCAAACACATCGTTGTTGCAGGTAGTCAGACTCATGCAGTGTTTGTGGTAGTCGCTTTTCGACTCGAGCGTAATGGGCCTCGCGTCTCTGTAATAGCTGTCGTCCCCAACGGTCCGGCGAGGAGTCTAAAAATATCCCAAAATTTCGATGCGTGTCTTTGGGGTATTGAACGCCACTGTAGAGGCATCCATCCCTGGCCATCCGCAATTAAACCCCGTTGAAATGCCAGTTTGATAGCATCGCGGCTGCCTTGGATATTGATCACCTCAGGCCCGCAAAAGCCAAAGGTCTTTCAACTAGCTTTTTTTAAGCCTTTTGTAAGAAGTTCGACGGCGATTTCGTTCATGCTTTTCCCTTGCTGTAGCGCTGTGTGTGCTAATGATGCATGAAGCTCTTCTGGTGTGCGCACGACGAATTTACCTGAAAATTTTTTGCGTATCATTGGCTCTGGGATAACGATGTTGTTTTCTCTGGCTGCTGCAATCCATAATTCAATGGCCTCTTTGCTATTTGCGAGCGCTGCCTCCGGCGTGGCGCCGTGCGTGTGACAGTTTTCTAGTTCAGGAACACGTGCCACGTAAATCTGATCTCTAGGATCAAAGGCAATATTAACCTGATACTCGAGAACGTTTATCTTTCTGATTTTTGGTTGAGCTTTTGGTTTAGCCATCTGATTCCTCTAGTATTTTTTTAAGCGCATCCAAAATATAATATGGTGCTTCCTTCTTATGGCAGGCCAAAGTGAAGGTGCGCCCCTGTTTTATCCATTGTTCGTGACTGCCCTTTTGCCTGGCTAGTGAGTAGCCCATTTCACCTAGGATTCTTCGCACTTCCTGACAGGAAAGCTTCGAACCACGGCGCAGTTTTTCTTTTAATTTTTTTATGGCTGTCACATTTATTATAGTATCATAAAATAGTATCATTGATAAGTGTTAAATTATCTTGCGTGCGCTGCGAAGCATTAGAGAATATTAGATCAATTTCGCATCAAGGCCAGCAAAACGGGCTTGAAGTACCAGACCCTAATCAATCAAACGCTACGCGAGGCCCTCACTAGACCCAGCATGGAAGACCGAGTCGAGGCATTAGAGAACAAGCTAAAGAAAATGGCTTCTTAAGAAGGCGAGCACGTTTACTCATCGTGCTAACATCGTCGCTGGCGGCTTCACCGTAGTTGTGCTCTCGTCGAACGAAAATTTCTGCATAGTCTCGATCGTGGTCATAAAAAATATTCATCTGTATTTTTCTGCGTGTCACGCAGCCCGCACCTCTACCTGGAGTTTGAGACCGGCTTTATTTAGGCTGTCCTGAACAGCCAGTTTTACAAAACGCTCCGGCGAGTAACCCAAAACTTTTGCCCAACGAGCGGCTCGTTCAGGGCTGACGATGCGTCTACCATTTTCGATGTCACAAAGATGAGCGCGAGACACTGAGAGGCGTCTGGCGAGATCTGTTTGCGTTGATTCTTCACCTAATCGAATGGCTTCAAGAAGTTTGCCTAACGTCATCTCACCGCCCGTCAACTGCTCCATAAATCTCGCGGAGGCGCTTTTTTTCTTAATAGTCATGTTTATTAATCTCCTCTATATAAACAAAAATCACTTTATCATCGATGATTCGATAGATTGCGCGCCAAGCTCTTGTCAGTCGAATCGAGCGCTGTCCTCTGCGTTCACCACGCAGTGGCTCGTCATGGTAGCCCGGTATTCTCCGCACTTCCTCAAGGCCTCTATCTTCAACATCATCAACCCAATCTTGAAGTAGCACCTGAATATATTTTGGTACTTGCTTAAGATCTTTCTGTGCATTTTTGCTGATGATGATGGTCTTAATCATCATCGTTTTGTACCCTTAATAAGGGTAATATGCAACTTAAAAATTTAGCTTACTGCCGCGGTAAGTGGCGCCTTGAGCTCTAGGTCCTGTCGCAGAATCTAGATTCAGTGGCGATTTAGGTTAGTAGTCTTACCTAATATTCCCACTCTTATGCTGCGCCGTAGTCTGCCGCGAGACGCGTACGAATAATGGGTCGCCGTTCGGGCCTAAGATGCCGCCTTCGTTGTCGCCGCCTTGGGCTGCGCCAGGGGCGCCGTTTTTGCCGAACTCTAAGATGTTGCTAGCCGGTTGACGGTCTTCTTCTTTTTTGGGCATGAACTGCGATAGAAGGCCTTGAATATCCATGCCGGTGCTCTTTTGCCGAGCGCCCATGCCGCTGCCGGCTGCGCCGAAACCTGCGCCGTTGCTGGCGTCAGCGAATTTTGCACCGGCCGTGGCGTTAAACGCCTCGGGGCCGCTTTCGCCGCTGCTTGGGTCGCCGGAGCCACCGCCGCCGCCACCAGCGCTGCCAGGGCCGCCGCCGGCGCCTGAGGTTGTGCCGGCCGTGATCACGCCGCCACCTCCGCCGCTGCTAACCGGACCCGCTAATCCACCGGGACTACCGCCACCGCCGCCCATAGGCCCGAGGGTTTCGCCCGGTGGCGGGGGCAAGTTGTCGCGATTCTCCGTCGCCTCAGACACCGCCAAATCACCCGAACCCACGTTACTAAACGTCGGACCACTCAAAGGCCCCCGATCGGTCGGCGCCGTATGGTCTCCCCCGGCGAGGAAGGGGGTCACGGTGTCGTCGGAGGGGCGCATGTTATCGCTGTTAGCCCTTAGTTCGCTAGCTTGAATCATATACATTGAAGCTGTTGCTGCTTGCATGGCGGCTTTTACACCCTCGGTGAGGGCTAAGTCGTTCGCTCGTGATTTTAAAGTTTCAGCGCTCTCAACGGAGCTGCTTAGCGCTGCTCGGCCGTCTCTACCTGCTCGTGTTAATTCTTCTTGGCTGTTAACAGCACCATCACTCAGTGCTGCGCCCACGATTTCTGTGCGGCGACGCGCCTTAATGTTCTGTGGAGGTGTGCTAGGTGTAGTGGCGGTACTGTCGACACCTACTGTCATCGCGTGACTAGTACCATTTAAGCTTCGCTGAGCGACGTCTCGGCTGTTGCCGAGGTCACCACTGGCACTCAGCGCGTTCGCCATTGTGAGGGTGTGGATAGCGCTTCCACCGATTTGTACACCTGCTGTCGCGTAGAGTAGGTCTTTTTGACTGTTGATCGCATCGTTATGTAGGGTTGGGCTGTTTTGGTTTGCGGCATTCTGTGCCGTGCTTGTCGCAATATTCCCAAGAATCTGCGATGTCGTAGTAATAGTTGCGTCGGTTACGCGAGAGATTCCCTCGATAGTGTTTAGTTGGCTCGTCCTGCGCGCGCCGCAACCATAGTCTGCAACGTAAGCGCTCTTTTTCGGTTCGGCCCATGCTAGAAATGTGGCTCTGTCGCGGGGGGTTGGTCTAGTTGCGCTCCAGTCTTCGTAAAGTTTTGCAACAATCGCGCCTCTGCAAGGGTCTTCAATACCTAGCCCATCGGTGCCGGCTACGCTAGTGCGCTGCTGAGTGATTTCGCGTTCTCGTGTTTCTCGGGCGGTTCTGGCTGCTACTGTTTCTGGTGGGGTTGCTCCATCAGATCCATTAGATCTTGCTTGTTGCTGGTTCGGAGTATTCGCACGAGGTGGAGAAGTACTACCACCAGGCGCAGCAGGAGGAGCAGGAGGAGCAGGATGAGTACCACCACCATCAACAGCAGGCGCCTCTGAGCGTCGCCTAGCTGCATCAGCTTGAGTTTGTGCCACTAGGTCTTTACATCCTGCGGTGCCAGCCCGCGGTTGATTCGCCTCGTGACCACATACTTGTGCTGTGATTGCAACTCGTTCTTCCTGTTGTCGTCGTGTTTCTGCTATTGCCTCTTGTGTAGCGGTCGGCGGAGTAGTGGGCGTAGGTGCTTCTGTCCTAAGTGGTCTCAGGTTCGGGTCTGGCGATGCTAACGGCCCTGGTCCAAGTCCTCCCGTCCTCGGGCTAGGGGGTGCTGGTGTGGGAGTAGTCGGTCCTGGTGGTGGATTCTGAGTAGACGGAGCAGGATTGGGGCCAGTAGTACTAGGGGGAGGAGAAGGACTTTGTGCTGTTAACTGCGGGTTGTTGCCCAAGTTGTAGCTGGGAGGACTATATGTTGGGCGGTGCGCTGGCGGAGGTGTGGGTGCCTGTGCTCCAGCGTTTTGAAGAGAGTAACAGCTAAACTGGTTGTTTCGTCGGATAGCGGCTCTGTTGATTGGTATTTCACAACATACTAGAACGTTGTGGGTTTTGCGAACTAGCATGTACCGGCGCGATTGCGGAACGGCTGTGACAAAGGAGTCCCACTGGGTATCGTTTAGGTTTAATAGAGACAAATCACCTGAAGTGTTGAAAACACAATTATCATATTCTCTGCCCTGCCCCCACCCCAAACTAGGCAAAGCAACCAACAGAGTAAGTCCCGACAGACTCCAAAAACCAGATTTCAATAGAAGACTATTAGTCTGCGCGCCAGAAAGACGGTTCAGCGTGTGTTTCAAAAAATTCATCACAAAATGTGAAAGAAAATATAATCGACCCGTTCGCCTTTTTTGGTTCATATTCTAGTCGCCCCCACGCTTAAGTGTACGCGGTGGTTGGCGGCGATGGTGGTTGTAAAGTGTGTCAAAACATTCAACACCACCCCCACCCCCTAACCCCTGAATACTACTCTTAAAAAATATTCAAATATTACTATATACCATTTTCATTTTTTAAGGCTGTCGAGTTGTTTGCTGAAAGGGTGGTGTTGTAGAGGAGCTCTTTCCTTCTAGGCGGCGTGGGTATAAAATGTATTCAAAATGAGCAATCGAAAAATTATTGCAATAATTACAGATGTTCTAGGTGATCGGGTCGTCGTCGGTGAACAGGAGTTTGAGCATTCAATCGACGGCCATTTTACAGTAATCCCAAAAGATATCATTCTGGAATTGCTTGAAAGAATCTTAAAGGACCCGACAGAGATCTATCGAGATGATCGAAAGAAGGAGCAGATTTTTAATTTCTTTTATCGTCTTGAGAGAGGGCCAAAATTTATCGTAGCTGTTATAAAAGTTACTCCGGATGGGGCTTTCTTTTCCAGTATGTACCCAACCGGAAAAGGTCCGCGGAATACCCATAAGAATTACAAGAAGGTGAAAATATGAAAATGCCAAAAATATTTTTCAATCCAATTAATGGAAGCAGTATTTTGTCCATCACTTGGTTTGCTGGCCCTTTGGGTGACGCGGTGGAATCAAAAAATGGAATTGGTGTTGGATTTTTTGCGCACAACGGGGATCTCTTGAGTGTTCAGTTTGATGATGTAAATGAAAAGAACGATCATCAAGTATTAGAGTTTGATCGCTATCGAGTTGAGGTGGTTGTCAACAAAGGCAAAATCACACACACACTTACTCGGATGGAAAAGCCCAAAACCCCACCAAAGAAAACGACCCGCACCGCCCCTCGATCGAAGACAATAGACAAAAACGCAGCATAGTTTTTAAGGCGGCACCCTATGTAAAGGGAAATCCAAAAGAAGAGCAGCGAAGGCTGGCTCGATTTAAAACACGCCTAGAGCTGATTCGGCGAGGTCAGTACACCGAATGTGGGAGGATAACATGAGAGCACAAGCGTTGAATTCTGATATTAGAGTTGAAATTATCGAAATCGCGCATGCCATGACGCACGCCGGTTTACCAAATCAATTTGTTGCGGCTGCAGTAGAGACTGCGTTCGAATTTGAAGGCGTGTATGATCTCATGAAAATATGGATGGATGAGACCGATCAAGTCGAACGCGATGCAACGGTAGCCGATATTCAGGATATGATCGACGAGTGCAGCCAAAATGAAAAAATTGATGGCGCATACATTCGTTTCAATGACCTAGATGGGATCGCAAAGAACATCCGTGCCTTTAAAGATAATCTTCGTTTAATCGTTGATCAAAGTGGTGGCATCGGAAACCTTGCTAGCCTTACTGGCATTCCACAACCTTCACTTTCGCGATTTTTTGGATCGGCTTCAATGCCTAGAAGAGCCACTCTTCTCAAAATCGCCAAGGCACTTAAACTCAGTCAAGTGCAGATCGCTTCAGAGTGGTCGAGGTGATGATGTAGGGTGGCTTTGTGCACTCGTTAGTTGGGATATATTTGTATATACAAATATAGTACATTTTGATGTAATTGACGTAATGTGGGCCCAATCAAGATTGGGCTAAAAGTCATCTTAGAAAGCGGCATCCTGAGACTGATCCAGAGGTTGCTGCTAGAGAAGCTTGGGAACTGGTGTTTGTAACCAGAAGTATCCCTCTAGTGTCTCCAGATCAGTATCGTTTCCCGCCGTATCGGCGTTATTGGACGATTGGTAGAACTGTATCCGGCAATTTGCTTCTAGTCGTCTGGGAGCAGTGGCGAGCTGAAAAAAACCTGATCACCGTTTATAGTCCGAACACAGAGCAAGTAGGTGCTTATGAAACAAAAATCAAAAAAAACAAAAAATAAGCAAGTGTCGTCGTGGGAGGTTGCTGCAGCAGCGTTTGAAAACCCGAAGCGCGCCATCCGCATCATGAAAGCCTCTCGGGTTTTAACGTTAGCCGAACGCCGAAAGTTGTACGGATCGGGTGCAGGTAAACAAATCTCATTGCGATTGCCTTCGGAAGATCTCGAGGCGGTAAAGGAGTTGGCGGCGGCGAATCAGCGCCCGTATCAACAATTGATTGTGATTGCCGTGCAGCAGTATTTAGACCGCATCGCCGAGCATTTGCAGCAGGGGCAGCAAGCTGCACCAGCGTCTGCTGAAGCCATCCATCACGATGACGTGGCGTGAGCGGTCTTGGCGAAAATTTATATATTGTTTTTTAGATACGTTTCGAGGGCGTTGATTTTTTGTTTGAGCCCTTGCTCAGCGCCCGAGACTTGGCGCGAGCTAAAGCAGTACTGGTCGACTTTTTAGACGAGGGTTTAGTGCGGCCCTGGGCTGCGTCCAGTAGGCCTGCTGCAAGCCCTTCTAGTCGTGCGAGATTGATCTACACATCGATCATATCGTACGCATGGCAAATTTTAAGTATACTAACAATTTGTCGTGACAAATTTAAAGTTGGGTTTAAAATTGTCATGAGCTGATTATGCGATACATTGAAACTTATATAAAAAATGATCTCAAAAAAAAGATGGTCTTTATTGGCGGGCCAAGACAATGCGGCAAGACAACATTGGCGCAGTCGGTGCTGAAAGACTATGGATCGGGTCGCTATTTTAATTGGGACAGTGATGCTGATCGTAAAGCTATCTTAAAGCAGCAATGGGGTCACGATGATCGACTACTGGTATTCGATGAACTTCACAAATTCGCACGCTGGAAAAATTGGATAAAAGGCCTCTACGACACGCAAAAAACTATCCATCAGTTTTTAGTCACAGGAAGTGCAAGACTCGATGCCTATCGCCGAGGTGGAGATTCGTTATTGGGTCGATACCACTACTGGCGGCTGCATCCATTCACGTTGTCGGAACTACCCAAGGGCATCACGGCCGCTGAAGCTTTTAAACGGCTCATGGTTTTGGGAGGATTTCCAGAACCATTTCTAGACGGCTCCGAAACCCAGGCACGACGCTGGCGACAAGAACGATTCGATCGAGTAATACGCGACGATATTCGTGACCTAGAGAACGTTAAAGACATTCAGACTATTGCACTATTAGTCGACCTATTACGCACACGCGTAGGTGGCATCATTGCGGTATCGAGTTTGGCACAAGACCTACAAGTGGCTCCTGCAACGATAACGCACTGGTTAGAAATTTTAGAACGTATGTACATTATTTTTATTGTTAAAGCACATGCCGGCAATCTTGCTCGTACTATTCAGAAACCCATAAAAGTCTACTTCTATGACAATGCTGACGTAGAGGGCGACGAGGGCGCTCGTTTTGAAAATTTGGTAGCCACGCACCTTTTAAAACAACTTCAATTTTTTCAGGACCGAGATGGTTATCGTTACGAACTACGGTATATTCGCGATCGAGAAAAACGAGAAGTCGATTTCGTAATTCTAAAAGACCGCCACGTTGATGAGATCATTGAAGCGAAATGGGCTGATCAAACATTCTCATCATCACTTTATTATTTTGCTGAAAAATTAAAACCGAAGCGTGCGACTCAAATCGTCGGCAAACTAAAAAATTCACAGTCTCACGGTGCAGTGAAAATGATATCGGCCTTAGAGGCGTTTGCGGGGCAGCTGCGATGACGGTCTTGCCCTTGTCCCGCTTTTTGCTATCCGCACTTTTGACGTAAAAACTTAAGCGATGTTTTTTAGGCGGCTCATTCTTTTTAACCGATAGCAAAAAAGCAGTACGCACTCGCGTCGCTATCGCTCTGCCTGGGGCAACAAGCGTCTTTGATGGCCGTTGATTGTAATTTTAGATCTGAGTACCCATTTTTATTTTTTACATAAGTCGGCATTGTTGATCAGTAAGATTCTGGCAACATTTTCGTCCAAAATCCGAAACTAATAGTTCAGAAATATAGATGTGTAACATATTAAAAATAATAGATTTATTTTATTATTGCGAAAATTGAATTGCTAGCTAAACTGTACTCATGTCTACCATGAATCCTGTTCATAAAAATTTGACGTCTGAGTTGATGTTGAAGGGCTTGAGGTGTCTAGATGAAAAATTGGCAAAAACAAATTCAGCGTGGCGTATCACCTTAATAATTGGTGGCGGTGGGGCGATGCTTTTGGCTTATGCATTTCCATTAGCTACGGCCGATATTGACGCGATGGCCAAGGGTATCGAATTGGCCGAGCTCGATCGGTTTACTAAAGAAGTCGCGGGTGAGTTGAATTTTGCAAGTGATTGGCTGAATCCGTATTTCTCAACCTATGCGCATACCTTGCCGTCGGACTACGGCTCGCGTTTAACTCAGGTATTTCACGGTAAAACAATTGAGGCGCTAGCACTGGGTCCTGAAGATCTTTTGATTATGAAGTGTTTTGCGCATCGACAGAAAGATGTGGCGCACGCTCGGGCGCTTTTGAAAAACACCATAGATGTGAAGTTCGTAGAAGATCATCTGCAACGACTGAAAGAAAAACGTATTCCCGGAGTCGACCAGGCGCTCGAATTTTTGTGGGATCTCATAGATAATGAATAATATATAATTTATTGTATATATGAAAGACACCCAAGTCATAAATCAAATACCAACCGTAGCTGATCTTGAGGGTGCTTATGAGTTTTTGCAGTTCTTTCATTACAACGAGCCGGGCAAACAGGCGCACACTCTCGAACAACGTTTGGCAATCTACAGTAACTGGGCTCGTTTTGATGCGCGATTGGCGCAGATATTGGTGCGGTTTTTTGCGGAGAATTGGCCGTCTATCGATGCGAACTCATTGAATGCTGCACTCCGCTTGCAACAATGGCCACGGGCGTTGGGGCCTATTTTAGATTTTGTTTCATTGGAGTTTAAGGGGGAGCTTAGGGAGGCGCTTAAAGAGCAAAAAAAAATCTCTTCGTCACCTTTTGCCCAGTTTAAACGCGCTGCCATGTTTGGTTTTACGCGTGCTCGCCTGGCCGACAGCGCGTCGCAGTATTTTATCGGGCAGCGCGCGTTCGGTGGTCGGCTGATGCAACAAGATGCCGAGTTCTCGTTAAAAATCTATCGACGCTGGGGCTTTGTGTCGCGTGAAAATCTCTTGCCGCAAAAGGCGCGTTCTGCGCGTCCATCGGCCACGTTATTAGATGCCGATCAACGCCGTAGGTGTCTCGACGCTTTGTTAAAAACTCAGTTCAGAATCACGGCGCGTCAGTACCGCCTGGCATTAGACAATCAAGTAAGTGTGCGCCAGGCCGAACTAGACCTCTCAAACCACCCGCGCCTCAAACCCATGGGCCGAACTAAGGGGCGTAGTTATGTGAGGGGAAAATAAAAAGAACATTTGGAGACAGCGCAGAGTGTTCCTGTCTAAGCGGCGTCGTCTAGTTTCTCTAAGCCTTCAATGATGAGCCGGCGCATAATCGATTGGTACGGTACGCCCGAATCGAGAGCGATGCGTTTTAATCTACTAATGACCTCTTCAGGAAGACTTACGCTGGTAGGGAATTTTTTTTGGGACTTCTTTTTGCGATAGGCCTCTTTGATTGCTTTTGTTTGTAGCTGCAACTTTGAGTAACCTTTTTCATTCTTTACATAGTTCGGCATATAGATACTGCTCCTTACGATTCATCTTTCTGATGTGGATAATTCGGACCTTAAATTCACGTAAAGTAAAACAAACAAACACAGGCTTCTGTTCAGAGGTTGTGCCAAGTACGCCGTACCGTTGTTCGCTTGTTGGAGGGCTAGTT
>CAZYPH010000060.1:0-13402 GCA_964649095.1 uncultured Oligoflexia bacterium
AAACTATAAAACTTATCGATTGCAAGTGCTGCAAGTACTGTGCGTTCGCTACAGACCAAGTTGCCTTGAAATGAAAACGAGCCAACTTCACTCCGAAATAGTTCTGAGCAAAAGGCCGTGGTTTGTAAAATTGCGGCCAAGTCCCTCGCCATACTTCTAATATAAGTGCCTTTAGAGCATTCAATTTCTAAAGTAATCTGCGGGTCAGCCCAATCTAGAACCGACATTTTTTGAATATCTACAAGGCGTCGTTTGTCATAGGCAATGGCCGCGACCTGATTAGTAGTATCATGGTGGCGCACTAAATCGCTTAATCGTTGACCTTGAAATTTCATGGCTGAATAGACAGGGGGCGACTGTTCATAGGGAGCGTTTAGAAAGTGAGTTTCTATGGCAGTGTTGATGTCGTTGAGATCAATGCCTGTTTCTATCGAAGCAAACTCACTAAGTTGTGTGGCAGTTAACGTGGTCGGATCTAACGTCTCAGTCGTATGCCCGAAGATAAATTTACATATATATTTTTTATAATATAATTTACTTGTCTGATCAGCATCAAAAAAGAATCGTAAAAGCTTAGTGCCTTCGCCAATGCCAACAATCATTAGGCCTGCGGCAAATTGATCTAGGGTACCTGCATGACCAATGTCTTTAAAACCAAGTTGCCGTTTCAGTTGCGTCATTAACTGCTGTGAAGTGATGCCCTTGGGTTTAAAAACAGTACGCAGGCCAGAATCGGTAGCACGCACGTCCATTATAAAGTCGAACTATTTAATCGTGCGCAGTAGTTGCGCAATTTCATCAGAGTAACCAAGGCCCAAATCAATCACAAATTTGAGCTGGGGAGTTACTTTACTCTCCAGCTTATACATCAACTCTTTGCGTAAATAGGGTGCTGCTTCGTTAAGAGCATCTTCGATAGAGCGGGCTTGCTTTGATTTTTCTCCCGCGTCATTCAATTCTCGACCCATTAACGCAAAAAGTATTTTTGCGTGTTTTAAGTCGGGCGTGACTGTTACTTCGGTGATGGTGATAAACGGAATGTTTCGCAAACGTGGATCATGCAAACTATGCGGAACCAACATGGTAAGCTCTTCGCGGATGCGTTGAGCAAAACGTGCTGGGCGTCGTGAGGGGCCTTTGTCTATTGTGAATGGTTGTTTTCGTGACATAAATTAATTCTATTTGGTTACAAAAAAGGGCCTACCCAGAAAAGATACACTGGGTAGGCCCCTTGTTTTAAAGCCTGAGAACGTTAAATACGGGAGTCTGCCGACCCGACCGCGTTTCTGTTGTTTTGGTTTGTGGGTGGCGGGGTTGGATTTGCTAATGCTTCATCCATATCCTGCGCAATCATTTCGATGGCAAAAGCCTCGATAAGATCGCCCACTTTAATGTCATTAAAGTTTTCAATCGACATACCGCACTCGTAACCTTGAGCCACTTCCTTTGCATCGTCTTTGAAACGTCGGAGTGAACCTAGTTTTCCGGTATAAATCACGCGGCTATCACGCAACAAACGTACCGAACATCCACGCAGAATTTTGCCGTCCACGACAGAACAGCCCGCAATAGTTCCGAACTTTGGTGCCACAAATGTCTCGCGAACTTCGGCACGGCCCAAGTATTTCTCGACTTGTTTTTTGTCGAGTAAACCAGCCATGGCCTTTTTGATGTCGGCTAAGAGTTCGTAGATAATCGAATACGAACGAATCTCGATACCCTTGTTTTCGGCAATCGCGCGGGCTTTTGTTTCAGGCCGCACGTTGAATCCTAAGATAATAGCATTCGAAGCCGAGGCTAACATCACGTCGCTTTCTGAAATTCCGCCTGTTGATGTCGACAGAAGTTTGATTTTAACGCGTTCGTTCGAAAGTTTTAACAAGCTGTCTTTAATCGCTTCAGCCGAACCAAACACGTCGGCTTTCAAGATTAATGGCAACTCTTTTAGGTTGGTTGCTGTGGTCTGAAGCATAATGTCTTCCAACGTACGTTTCGTAGTTTTAGCCGCTTCTTGGGCTTTCATCTGAGCTACGCGGTGTTCAGCGACTTTACGTGCCTGTTCATCAGACTCTGTTGAGTTCAGCGCATCGCCCGCTAACGGCACGCCTTCAAGCCCTAAGAGCTCGGCTGCATAACCAGGGCCTACTTCTTTAAGTTGTTTGCCTTTATCATCGGTCAACGCACGTACGCGGCCACAGTGCTGGCCTGCGACGACATAATCGCCAGTTCTTAGAGTGCCGTGTTTGATTAGAATGTTCACGACTGGTCCACGGCCTTTATCAAGGCGGGCTTCTAATACACTACCTTCGGCCTTACGGTTTGGATTCGCCTTCAAATCTAACACTTCCGCTTGCAGCAGAATCGCTTCGAGCAACTCATCAATACCTGTTCGTGCTAAGGCCGAGACGTTTACAAAAATGTTCTCGCCTCCCCAAGCCTCAGAGAGAATGCTGAGTTCTGAAAGGCCTTGCATAACGCGATCGGGGTTGGCATTGGGTTTATCAATTTTATTTACGGCCACGATAATCGGCACACCTGCGGCACGAGCGTGGTCTACGGCCTCACGCGTCTGTGGCATAACCCCGTCATCGGCGGCGACTACAAGAATTACAATGTCTGTTACGTTCGCACCACGGGCACGCATGACCGTAAAGGCCTCGTGACCAGGAGTGTCGATAAACGTAATTTTTTTACCTTTAAGATCTACCGTGTACGCACCAATATGTTGTGTGATGCCGCCGGCCTCGCCTGCCGCTACTTTGGCTGAGCGGATGGCGTCTAACAGAGAGGTCTTACCGTGGTCGACGTGGCCCATTACCGTTACTACCGGTGGGCGCGGTAAAAGAGACTCAGGGGCATCTGTATTATTGGTAGCCGCGGTTAATACGGTTTCTTCTTTGAAAGCTACGTTTTCTACTTCGTATTGGAATTCGTTAGCTAATAGTTGAGCGGTATCAAAATCTAACATTTGATTCATCGTAGCCATAGTGCCCATGCCCATAAGTTTTTTGATCAACTCATTGGCTTTAACACCCATGGCTTGTGCTAGGTTGCCGACACTGACGACGTTTTCAATTCGAACCACACGTTTGTGTGCTGCTGGAGTGGTAATTTGAGTTCTCCTGATTTCTTTGTTGAGGGGGATTTTTTTCTTTTTCGGCAAAAAGACTAATTCTTTTTTAGCTTTAAAGTCGAAGACGTTGGCGTCTTTCGCTTCTTTTTCTTTTTCTACTTTGCCGCCGCCAATTTTTTTCTTCGCATTTTCTTCTTCGATGTCTTTAGGGTCGCGTGGCGTAACAATTGGCGCTGGGCGATAGCCCGGCATGCCAGGGCGTAATCCGCCGGTAGAAGCTCCAGCTGTGGCACCTGTTTTTGGTGTTATTGTGGGTTGTCTAACTATTGGCTTAGGGTCTTCGGCAATAATTGTTAGAATGCTACTGGTTTTGGCAGGAGCCATGCCAGAGTTGCGGGCACCCAGTAGTGATGGAAATTTAAGACCGCTACCAGTGCTAGTTGCGGTGGACGACGAAACTTTTGTGGTAACCGTTTTTGTTTGCGTAACTGTTTTTTGAATATTTGCTGCAGTCTGAGTGACCGTGGTTTTTGTTACAGTTGTAGGTTCTGCAATTACCGGTTCTGATGGGGTAGTACTAGATAGAGTAACGTCTGCAGCAGGAATGGCTTCTGGCTGATCTGATTTTGTAGATTTTTGTTGCTCTGCAATGAGTTCTTCACGCGGCAGTAAATCAGACTCTTTAAAAACACGTAGTTCCGAAGCCGACTCCGACGCTACTGTTTCACTCGCTACAAGCACTTCGGGAGAGGTTATGATTGAGGCTTCAGACTGCTCTACGGCAGTGTTTGAATCTACATGTGCATCTGTTGTTTGAACGAGTTCATCCGCCGCAGATTGTGCATTTTCTGTTTCGGCAACAGTTGTTGTTGTGACTGTTGTAGTTACGATAGTTTCATCGCCCGAGGTTTTAGCGCGTCTGCGAATCACAGTGGTACCAGCCGCGCGTTTAGGGGCTGGTGTGGCGGCGCTTACTTCTGTTTCTTTTTGTTTTGTTTTTAAAGCCGCTTTTGGCGGCGTTTTTGCCGTACTAGTTGTTTTCGCCGTAGTGGCAGTAGTCGCTTTTCTAGTAGTGGTCTTTCGAGGTTTCTTAGAATCGGCGGGTTTGTTCTTTTCGTTTTCTAGATTTTTTAAGTGTTGTTTTACTTTGTCTGCTTCTTCAGCCGTAACAGAACTCATGTGGCTTTTAACGTCGATATCAAGCGCCTTAAAGTGGTCGATAAGGCCTAGAGAGTCGACCCCTAATTCTTTGGCTAATTCATAAACTTTTAGTTTTTCTGGTTTGTCGGTCATGTTTTTACGTCCTTAGTTATTCTCGAAAACTTTTAGTAAAGGGTACTCAATACTTTTTATTTGAATTTTGTAGAGCGATTGGGGGAGCGCTCATGAACAGTAGTACCCAGATTCAAAATCCCCAACTGACGTTGACTTAGTTTTCTTTACCTTCCTCGTGGGTTTGGTCTGCACTTGCCATCGCCTCTTTTAGTCGCTCTTCGGCAAGTGTTTTGGCGTCTTTTTGACTATCGATAGTTGTTTTTGAGGCCTCAGCAGTAGCGCCGTCTTTTGTTGGAGCAATCACTTTTAGTGCATCGCCACCTTTTTCAATCGCAGCAGCGGCGCGTTCTTGTAGTAGCTTCGCTTCTTCTTCAGAGCTGTAACCAGGCACTTTCATAAGAGCTTCTAACGGTGCCTCAGCTACTTGAAATACATTGCTAAAGCCAGATTGGTAGAGGCCTTGTGCAAGCGTGTCGCTAACGCCTTCAATGTGTTTCAAATTGTACAACGCATCAGCGGTACGTTTTTGAAGGTTGGTTTTTGAACTAATATCTAAACGCCATCCTGTTAACATCGCAGCTAAACGTACGTTTTGACCTCTTTTTCCAATTGCTAATGACAATTGGCTATCTTCAACAACAATTTCCATGGTCCGGTTGGCTTCGTTAGGTGTAATCGAAGCAATTTCAGCCGGCTGAAGTGCAGCACGTACAAAGTAGGCTGGGATCTCACTCCACGGAACGATATCAATACGCTCGCCACGCAATTCTTGAATCACTGTTTGTACGCGCACACCTTTCATACCTACGCACGCGCCGACTGGATCTACGTCACGATCGTTAGAAATAACCGCAATTTTAGCTCGCGAACCAGGTTCACGCGCAGCGGCTTTGATTTCTACAATACCATCACGAACTTCAGGTACTTCGGTTTCAAAAAGTTTAATCAAAAATTTCGGAGACGTACGCGTTAAGTACAATTGAGGCCCTTTGGGTGTCATAACAACGTCACTCAAAAATGCCTGCACACGATCGCCAGGTTTGAAAACTTCACCAGGAATGATTTCGTTGCGCGGCAGAAGGGCATCGGTCTTACCTAGATCAATAACTACGTTACCGCGTTCAGCACGACGTGCAATACCTGAAATAATTTCGCCTTTGCGGTGAATGAATTCACCAAAAATTAAATCGCGTTCAGCATCACGAACTTTCTGAAATATAACTTGTTTGGCGGTTTGCGCATCAATACGTCCGAATGTAGGCGTATCTAGCTTAATACCAAGTTCATCACCGATATTGACTTCGCTATCTAGCTTTCGTGCTGCTTCTAAGTGAATCTCTGTGTCTTCGTCGCCGACGTCTTCATCAGTTTCCACAACGGTTTTAAATTGAAACAAGTCAATTTCGCCGGTGTCGGGATTGTAATGCGCCTCTAGCTGAGCGTCTTCACCAAATTTCTTTTGAGCAGCTAATAAAACGGCTTGTTCTAGGGCTTCTACTAAGACTTCACGTTTAATGCCACGGTCTTTGCCTACTTGTTCGATGACTCTGCTTAATTCACTAAAATTGATTGCACTCATGTTCTTATTTGCTCCTTATGCGATAACAAAAATTTTTATTTGTGATTGGACTGGTTAAAATCAAATTCTAAATGCGCTTTACTAATATTTTTCAGCGGTATTTTTACAGTGTGGTCAATGCCTCCGAAGGGAATTTCTATTAGAACTTTGTTAGCTGCTTGATCAAAATCAAGAATGGTTCCAATAAACTTTTTTTGTTTGATGTTTTTTTGTAGATAAACATCGTTTTCTAGTTCGTTTGATGACAACGGAGCAAAGGTACTAATTTGTGCTTTTTGGCCCTTAAAACGAACAAAATGTTCCGGTTTTTTTAATGGCCGTTCTACACCCGGTGAAGACACTTCTAAATCAAAGGCCCCAGTGATCAGTTCTGTTGTTTCGAAAAAAGGGTCTAAAGCGCGATTTGCGGTAAGGCAGTCTTCTAAACTAATGCGTTTCGCAGGGTTTTTTGTGGCGTCTTCGGTGCTGTTTTCTAAGAAATCGATATAAACAACCACTTTGCGTCCGCCGGCAGAAGTAATCTCTAAGGCGACTAACTCGTAACCCAAGGGGTTAAGCATGGCTTCTACAGCCTCATCGAGTTGTTGTGGTTGAGAGGGTGTTTTTTGAGAAAGATTGGAAGAAGTATTATCGGTCATAATATTAAGTTTTTTGGCAATTTTTCTGGGCTCTAAAAATAAAAAAAGTGAGGCGCCAGGTTTAATTGGCGGCTCACTTCTTTAAATCAATAAACGAAGTTCGCTGTTTGCCTAGGATACTACCAGACTAGGCTATCGAGCGCAATTACTTGATAATTTCTTGGCAACTACCTTTTTCAATAGCGTCGACTAGAGCGGTTGGTAGATTTAGGGCTCCGATTTGGCCAGCATCTAGATTTGAGTACTGAAATATACCTTCAGGCGTGAGGCCGCTGAGGCTAGCACGTAAAACAGCTTTAGTTTCAGGGTGTTCTTCAGTCATAACAACCATGTCTTTTAGCTCTTTTAAACCAAGCCCTGCTACAGAGCTCAAGAAAGTAAAGTCGATACAGCGCCCAAAAAAGACGCGCATCTGGCTTAAAATCTGCGACCGGTCGGGGCTTAGGATGGGGCCTGGCATATAGAACGTCTCTAGTTGTCCATTACCACCGGCGTATAGGCGCAGCAAAGCGGGTTCATCGCAGTTTTCACAGGTTTTACTCGAGAAAATAAACAAAGGGGCTTGCGGGGCCTGTGGTGAAACGAGGCGTCCAAAATAATTCAAACCAAAACCGACGTTGGTGATCGTGGCTCCGTTATGTAAATAAATTGTGTTTTGGTCGACTGATGCCACGTCAAATGCTTTTAGTAACGGCAAAGATTGTTTGAGGTCGTTGGTATGGTCGGTTTGAAAATCGTAATTTTTAAACCGACTGGCCATATAAAAATCGATAGCAAAATATACGCCTACGCTGAGTATCCCTGCTAAAACGGCGCCTAGAATAAAACTTTTCAAGTTAAACGATGTCGACCTGCCAGCGTTTTCTGTGGTCTTGGGCGCCTGTGGAGGCCGCTGAACGTCTTTAGATGGAGTGCCGGTAGTATCTGTATTGAGAGCCGCTTCACCCAAATCTTTTAAAGCCTCAGGCGATTCAATGAGATGTGTGGGTTCAGAGGTATTTTTTAGAGATAAATTAGAGTCTGTCATACGCCCTCTAGATACGATTGAATGTTCGAGAAAACACTATCAAACATCGGTTTTGTTAGTTTTTTCGTAGCCGTGTTTTGTTGAGAGGGGTGGTAGGAGAGGAATATTTTTTTATGCGATGCATTAATTTCATGGCCGTGTTTGAAGGGTAGTTTCGGATCAGGTAGAGCTAAGTGTGATTTTGCTACAAATAGAAATTGTTTATAAGCCTCATGGCCAAAACATAGTACTGCTCGGGCGAGTGGCAGCATCGTCGACAGTTCTTGTCCAAAATAGTCTCGGCAGTTAGTCGTCTCTGTAAGATTGGGTTTGTTGTCTGGTGGTGCACATTTTACGAACGTTGTGATGTAGGCCGTGTTGTATAAATTAAATTCATTTAAAGCTCGGTAGAGCCAAAGTCCAGAGGCGTCGCCGGTAAACATGCGTCCGGTGCGATTGGCGCCGTGCGCCGATGGGGCTAGGCCAATTATTATAAGTTTCGGCCAAGTGGGTGTTTTGGGCTTTTGGATGCCCAACCACAAAGGTGGCACAGGCCTTCCCCAATAAGTGTCGTTTTTGAAAGCGCGTTTTTTTACAGTCGCAATCTTTAAACAGTGTTCACGTAGTCGGGGGCAGCGTTCACATTGGGTTATGGCCACGTTTAGTTTTTCAAACGACTCTAAATCAGGTTTCAAAGTTTTGTCCTTACGTCTAAAATACAGTTTATGATTACTTCTAACGACGGTTTGCAGCAAGTTTTAGCCATGGATGTAAAGGGTGCGTCCCTTTTAGTTTTAGATACCGAGTTCATTCGTGAACGTACGTATTATCCCCAACTCGCGTTGATTCAAATTGGCGGACTGCGCGCGGATGGCTCGGAATTTTATCATTTGTTAGATCCGGTCGCTTTGAGCAAAGACGAGTTGCGTGGATTTTTTAATGAGTGGAATCTTTTGTCGATTCCCACGGTCATTCATGCGGCTCAGGCCGACCAAGAGTGTTTGTGGTATGCCTTAGATCTTACCATCGGCAATGTTTTTGATACGGCGGTGGCCGCCGGGCTTTTAGGAATTGGGGATAGTGTTAGTCTAGTGCGTTTGGCTCGAGAGTATGCGGGCGTAGAACTTCAGAAGGGTTATACTAGAGCGAATTGGATGATGCGTCCGCTCGATGAAAACTTGTTAAATTATGCCTTAGATGACGTGCGTTATTTGCCTGCTATATATAAAAAGATGTATGAGCATTTGCAGAGCTTCGGCCGGCATGAATGGGTGTTTACTCTGTCGGGTGAGTATTCAAAGCCAGAGGTGCTTGAGATAAGTCCAGAGGTTTTGGCAAAGCGCATTTTAAAAAATAACTTTGTTGATTCTGACGTGTATCGTGCGCTTTTAGGATTATGTAAATTACGCGAGGCTCGAGCTCAAAAAGAAGATTTGCCACGAAAGCGTATTGCTACGGATGAATTGCTTTATGATCTGGCAAAAGCTAGGCCTACCACTGTCGAACAATTAAAAATGTTTAGAGCGTTGTCGTCTAGCGAAATTAAGTACGCTGCCGAGGATTGGCTTAAGGCATTGAATGATCCGGAATTTGCAGACCGCGAATACCATGTACAAGAGGTATTTGAACTAACCGATGACGACAAACTACGAGTCGACTTCTTAGAGCTAATGATGAAAGTTCTGGCGCGTCAGCGGCGTATTATTCCGAAATATTTGGCGTCCAAAAATCAAATGACTAAGCTTGTGTATTTGTTAAATGAAAAAAGTTTACATAAGGCATTAAGCGAATCTTTTAGTGAAAGCCAATTGTTGTTATTGGGCGACGACTTAACAAAAATTATTGAGGGCAACCTAGCCCTAGCGTTTAGGAAAATTTAAATTAGTACTTAATTGCCCACCTGTGTGGAAAACGCCGTGCATGATTCAATAGAGTTATGCATGAAAAAATCCTGAAAAAATCTTCAGAAAAATCCTCGGAAAAAACCGCACAACAACCAACCTCTGTTCTAGACCTCACTGATAAACAAACATTGTTTGAATTGGCGATGGAGCCTAGAGAGTTGTTAGGAAGTGCGGGCGCTAAACTTATCGCCGATCTCGCCGAGCGGGCCATGGATGCTGATTACACGCATTTGTATTATCGCGACCCGATTCGTCCGGGCATGATTTGGTTTACTCCATTGGTTGATGACGAGCGTGACTACGCGCTGAATCTACCGACCCGCGGAAAGATTGATGAGTGCCGTTTTATGACTGATTTGGTCTTTCCTGGCCTCTGCAAGCGGTTAGAACGTTTAAAACGCGAATCTGAGATGGCACCGCCGCGATCGAGAGGCGATGATCATGGTTTTGATAGTACGGGCACTGATTGTGGGCACGATAGCGTGCTCGTCATGCAAGACGTGCCGCCGCTGATTCTGTCACCATCGTCATCGATAACCTCGTTTGAGCTAGTAACTGCGCTGGAGTACATTGTTTTTGTTTATCCTGAAATGGTGCGTGCGTGGGCCAGTCTGATTTTTGCGTATGAACATTTATTGGGCCTTGTAGACGCCGCGAAGTCGACCCGGGAGGCCTGTTTAGGTACTTGTAAGTACGCCCAGGTGGTCGCGCATCTGATTCAAGATACTGATATTGTTTGTTAAATTCATATAGACGGATTTTTGTATACCATGATCTCATTTTTCTGCGATAATTGAGATCATGGTATACAAGCACTACCCACGATTGTTATCACCCCCAAAAAGTTCATTTTTTCTTTTCGGTATCCGAGGTTCAGGAAAGAGCACTTGGGTGCATAAACTCCCCATCCCTGTGCATGAGATCAATTTGTTAGAGGAGGACCTCTTTCAAAAATACCTCACTCAACCAGAATTATTTAGAGGTGCTTTGGAGCGTTTAGAAAACGGCTCATGGGTCTTTGTCGATGAAATCCAACGTATTCCAGCGTTATTAAACGAAGTGCACCGAGCCATCGAAGCTAAACAACTTCAATTTATTTTGACGGGTTCGAGTGCGCGAAAATTAAGACAAGCGGGTGTGAATCTTTTAGCTGGGCGAGCGTTAGTTAAATACTTGTTTCCGCTTCTGCCGGCCGAGTTGGCTCAAGATTTCGATCTGGAAGATGTTCTGAGATACGGCACCATTCCATTAATTATTTCGAGTGATGCTGCTGAAAAAAAAGACCGCCTTCAAGCGTATGTCCAAACCTATCTTAAAGAGGAGATTCAGGCGCAGGCCTTGGTGCGCAATCTGGGTGGATTTATGCGCTTTCTGCCAATTGCTGCATTGTTTCACGCTCAGACGCTCAATATTTCTAGTTTAGCTCGTGATTGCGGTGTTGAGCGCACTACGGTGGCAGGTTATCTAGAGATTCTGCAAGACACGCTAGCAACGTTTCATCTGTCAGCCTTCGAAGCAAAACTGCGGGTTAAAGAGCGTAAACAACACAAACTGTATTGGATTGATCCGGGCCTTGTGCGGGCCGCAAGAGGGGATTTGGGACCCGTTACGGTCGAAGAACGGGGTGCTTTATTTGAGGGCTGGGTAGCTCAGACGCTACGTAGTCATCAGGCCTATTATGGCGATTGGGATGAGATGTTCTATTGGGCTTCTACTCAAGCAAAAGGGGTGGAGGTCGATTTTCTATTGCGCTCAGGACGCACGTTTACGGCAATTGAAGTCAAGTCTGGCACCCGTTTGCGGCCGGAGTGGTTTAAGGGATTGAGTGCTATTGCCGAGCTGTCAGGTGTGAAACGCCGTCTTGTAGTCTATGGGGGCACCGAGAGTATTCGTACGCCCGATGGAATCGATGTGTTGACGGTGAATGATTTTCTCTACGAACTAGAGGCGCGGCAATTGATTTAATTGTGGCTTTCAAAATCCCACCCCTTTTCAATCGTATTTATCGGGCCTAAAATTTGCGTAAATCGAAACAACATCGAAATAACAAGGAGCTTCTATTATGAGCGCATCAACTGGTCCCACTTCTGTCGAAACTACGGAATCGTTAGTCGTTGGTTCTTACGAACGAACCAAAAAAAATATTGAAGCGGCAAAAAGGAAAACCGGTAAAACGGCGCTGACCTTGGCTGAAAAAGTACTTTTTGGGCATTTAGATAATCCTGAAACTCAAGAATACAAACCAGGCGAGGCTATTTTGCGATTGCGCCCTGACCGCGTGGCCATGCAAGATGCTACCGCTCAAATGGCGATTTTGCAGTTTATGATGTCTGGCCGCACAAAAGTGGCACTGCCATCTTCGGTACACTGCGACCATTTGATTCGCGCCTATCAGGGGGCTGAGCACGACAACAAAACCGCTTCGATAGAAAACAAAGAAGTGTACGATTTTTTGCGATCAGCTTGTAACAAGTACGGCATTGGTTTTTGGGGGCCAGGGGCTGGTATCATCCACCAAGTGGTTTTAGAGCAGTATGCGTTTCCAGGTGCGATGATTATCGGTACCGATAGCCATACTCCAAATGGCGGTGGTTTGGGCATGATCGCTGTGGGCGTCGGCGGAGCCGATGCGGCCGAAACCATGTCGGGTTTGGCGTGGGAAGTGAAATACCCTAAACTGATTGGTGTAAAATTAACCGGTAAATTAAGCGGTTGGGCTTCACCAAAAGACGTGATCTTAAAAGTTTGTGAGTTACTCACGGTTAAAGGCGGAACCAACCACATTGTAGAGTATTTTGGACCAGGATGCGCGAGCATTAGTTGTACCGGTAAAGCCACGATTACGAACATGGGCGCGGAACACGGCGCTACGACATCGATTTTTCCATACGACGAAAAAATGCAAAAATACTTACAGTCGACCGGTCGCGCAGCTCTTGCCAAATTGGCCGATGCGAACGTGGCTTTGTTAAAGGCTGACGCTGAAGTTGAAGCGAATCCATCGAAGTACTATGACAAAGTGATTGAGATTGATTTGTCGGCGTTAGAGCCGCACGTGTGTGGTCCACATACGCCCGACTTAAACCGCCCTGTCTCGAAATTAAAGGACGATGCTAAAAACAACGGCTACCCAATACCGTTGACAGCAGCCTTAATTGGGTCGTGTACGAACTCTTCATATGAAGACATGGGGCGCGCCGCGGACATTGCAAGGCAGGCCGCTAAAGCCGGTGTGAAAGCTGTGATTCCGTTCATGGTAACGCCTGGGTCGAATCAAGTATTTGAAACCATCAAACGCGATGGGCAAATGAAAGACCTAGAAGCCATTGGTGGTGTGGTTTTAGCCAATGCGTGTGGCCCTTGTATCGGTCAGTGGAAACGTGACGATATTAAACCGGGTGAAAAGAATTCTATTATTACTTCGTACAACCGAAACTTTCCGGCGCGTAACGATGCCAATCCTGAGACGAATGCGTTTATTAGTAGCCCTGAAGTAGTCGTCGCTTATGCGTTGGCGGGCACGTTGGGCGTAGATCCGACGAAAGAAGAAATCACGACTCCCAGTGGTGTGAAATTCCGATTGCAGCCGCCAGGAGTGGCTGATGAATTGCCGCGTGGTGGTTTTGTGTCGACGTTAGAAGGCTATCAAGCGCCGGCGGCGGATGGTTCGAAAGTGCAAGTTGAAGTATCGCCAACGTCCGAGCGTTTGCAATTATTGCAGCCGTTTAGCCCGTGGGATGGCAAAGATTTTGCCGAACTGCCGCTACTGTTAAAGGCTAAGGGCAAATGTACGACCGATCATATTTCGGCAGCAGGGCCTTGGTTAAAGTTCCGTGGGCATTTAGATAATATTTCAAACAACATGTTTTTGGGCGCAATCAACGCCTTTTCGGGCCAAGCGGGTAAAACGAAAAACGTCTTAACAGG
>CAZYPH010000061.1:0-13069 GCA_964649095.1 uncultured Oligoflexia bacterium
ATTGGGCTGGCTTACACGGCAAAACCCTTAAACGCCGCTTTTGAAAAACATCTCAGAAATATTTTCATTACAGCATCAATATCGAAACGCGCGCGCCTACGGCGCAGTAAAATAATCGAACTACTATCGGGTTACCTAGCCAACAATATTGCGGCGATTCTTGGCACCGTACCCTCTACGGTATTGGTGTTTCATCAGATCAACTTTAACGGCCTGATATTCAACTGGTTTGCGATTCCAATAGTCAGCGTCGTGGTGATGCCGCTGGGGCTATTACATATGGCACTTTGCGTGCCGCTGAACATCGTCTATGAGCACCTCACTACCGAGATCGATCTGATAAAACTCTCAGCCGCTACCGGCATCCGACTTGCGGCCTGGGCCTGTTACTGGCTGACACAATTTATCGAAATTGGGTTGGAATGGTTACCAAATCTCAAAATTACGTTTGGTGCCAAATAGAATCACAGTTTCTATTTGGCCGGCCAAACGGAATCTTAGTTTCTGTTTGGCATATAGATAAATTGCTATTTTATTGAAAATTGCTTAAAATTGATAAGAATGAAATCAACCTATTTTGAACGTATTTTAGACCTCAATGCGACTCTGAAATCAAAGAGTGCATTTTTGTTCGGACCACGATCTACAGGAAAGTCGACCCTCATAAAACACCAACTCAAACCTGATTTTAGTTATGACCTTTTAGATCCACAGGTTTGTATTCCCCTAATAAAGTCTCCAGGTATTCTGTTTCAGGAACTTGGCCACTTACAAAACCAATTGGTAGTTATTGATGAAATCCAAAAAATCCCAGCGTTGTTAGACGATGTCCATCGCCTTATTTTCCATTCCAAACACCGCTTTTTACTCACCGGCAGTAGCGCCCGAAAAATCAAACGGAGCGGCGTAAACCTATTGGGTGGGCGTGCACGAGAGCTCTTCTTTTTCCCCCTAACATCGCATGAAATTCCCAAGTTCGATTTAATGCGACTACTTAATCATGGTGGACTTCCTGATATCTATCTCTCAAATGAACCCAACGATGATCTCAGAGCCTACGTAAACCTGTATCTTAAAGAAGAGATTGCAGCCGAGGCCTTGACAAGAAACCTCGAAGCCTTTGCCCAATTTTTTGATGCTATTGCTCTCAACAACGGCGAGGAGCTGCATTTTCAAAACATTGCCAACGACACTATGATGTCGGCAAAAACAATTCAGAACTATATTCAAATTCTAGAAGACACCCTAGTGGGCTTTTCAGTGCCTGCTTTCAAAGCCAGCCGAAGAAGAAAGGCCATCGTACGATCTAAATTTTTTCTATTTGATCTCGGCGTAACCAATCACCTGGCGCATCGTGGAAGAATTGAAAAAGGCAGCGAACTATTTGGTAAAGCCTTCGAGCACTTTATTGCGTTAGAGCTACGCGCGGCATTACGTCTCCTAAAATGCGATCACGGACTGTCGTATTGGCGCACGAAGTCGGGTTTTGAGGTCGATTTTATCTTAGGTAAAAAAATCGCCATTGAAGTAAAAACAACTGAAAATATTACGGACAAACACCTACGCGGTCTGCGCGCACTTAAAGAAGAAAATATGATTGAGCGCTATGTCGTCATCGCTTCGGTGCCGCGCAAACGCACAACCACCGATGGTATTGAAATACTGCCGTGGCAAAGTTTTTTAGAGCAACTTTGGTCCGGAAAATTATTTTAACCCAAACCGAATCTAAACTGGGTAAAGTAGATGTCACATGACTCCCCCTAAACCACCGAACCCCAAAAAAATCGTCCTACCTACACAGACAAAACACCGCACGGTACAACTCCACTCCGCATCGGGCCAAGCCGCATCAAACAGCTATGGCATTCGCATCGTGCATGAAACCCCCACATGGCTCATCGTCTCAAAACCAGCATTGTTAGATTCACAAAATTCTAGGCCTGATCGGCCCTCGGTGGCGCAGTTTCTTGAAGAACGTTATGGGTATCGTGGGTTGGTGCATCGATTAGACTTCGGTACGTCGGGTTTACTTCTCTGCGCCAAAACAAGCGCTGCCGCCCACGACTTCAGTGTGCTGTTACAAAACCACAAAATCGAACGCACGTATGTGGCTTTAATAATGGGCGTGCCCAATGCGTCGATCGTCGGGGCTCCTATTACTTTGCCTATTGACGACAAACCGGCCAGCACACGTTTTCAGATTTTGCAAAAATTCGCCAACGCCACACTCGTGCGTGTAGATTTAGAGACGGGGCGCAAACACCAAATCCGTAGGCATTTTTCTGAAATCGGGCACCCGCTCTTGGGTGAGGTTTTATATAAAAAAAAGGGCAGCCAACTGATGTGGTACCGCCCGGCACTGCATGCAGAAAAACTACAATTTAATTACGAAGGTTCCCAAACTTTTAACGATCCGCTACCAGCCGATTTTCAGGAACTGCTAAAAAAACTCCCGCAGCCCCCGAAAACCTAAAAACTCAACGATAGATAAAAACACTCTTCAATGGATAGACGACACGCTCACTACCAATACGCGACACAAACCCCGGACCGACTTTGCCGTATTCAAATACGGCGTTATTCCAAATAGGTTTTACCAAACCTTCAATGCCGGTTTTAAACAACAACTCCGACCAAGCGGCGTCGTTGGTCGATACAAACAACACGCCGTTCGGCGTTAAGAGATCTAAGGCCTTTTGCACTAACGGCAGCAGATCGTCACGTACCAGCCACTTGCGTTTGCCTCGCGCAAATGTTGGTGGATCAATCACAATCACGTCAAAACGCTGCGGACGACGTAGCAACTTCTCTACCGCACTACGTGCGTCTTCTAACAACACACGCACCTGATCAGGATAGTCTTTCGCATTCTCAAGCGACCATTCCAAATACCGCGCATTCAAATCGACATTGATGGCGTCTTTTAAACCTGCCGATAAAGCCGCAACCGTAAAAGCTCCTGTGTACGAAAATAAATTCAACGCAGCCCCTTTTAGGCCACGCTCATGAATCAACATTTGTAGGCGCGTACGGTTACGCAGCTGATCGGTAAAAACACCAGGGTTCAAAACATTTTCGGTCTCAAGCTGCAGCGTCAACGAGGCCAACGCAGGTTCAAAATTCTTGGCAAGGGCTGTGTGTTTCTCCACCGTCCATAAAGTTTTCGGAATAACCGCGTGGGGTATTATCTTTCCATCTTCAAACACCACGGCGGGTAACGGGCGCGAATTCGTAATTAGCTTGTGGGCGCCCGCAACGACAGCAACGGGGGCCTTTGTAAATTTCGCCACCACGCGTTCGGCAATCAACAACCAATCCCGCAGCGTGGCGTGTTTGTAGGTCACAAATAAAAACGCCCGTCCGTCACGCAAACAATAAGCATCGACGTCATACTCGCGCGACATGTAATCGCGACAGTTTTCAAAGCCTTCTAACTTCTTTGTAGGGGCCTTTTGTGCTGCTTTTTCTAAAATAGTCTCTAACTTAGGATTTGCCATAACATGCCTAGTCTAACTTAAGTCAGGGCTGGATTCACGAGTTATTCTTCGCTAGTACGCAATGTGATTTCGGAGAGGCCTTTTTAAGATACTTGGGTTAGCTTTTTATCCAATGGCAAACCCACAACCAAACAAACCACAATCGATTCTGGAACTCTTACAAGAGCGCAAAAACAGTAACCCTTTTCGCCCGACGTTTTCAGCGGAAATCATCCCCCCCCGCAATGGGTCTGAACTTAAGGGAATTCATGAACAACTAACCACACTTACACAAGCGAAAATCGATTTCGTAAGCGTGACCAAGGGCGCTGGTGGCTCGCTACGGGGTGGTACACTACCTATAGCTCAATGGATCAAACAAGAATTCAACCTCACGGCCATCGCCCACTTTACCTGCCGGGATTATTCGGTCGAAGAGATTGAAAACAACCTCATGGACCACCACTATTTTGGCATTGATAACATTCTCGCGTTAAGGGGCGACCCGCCGGACGGTCAGCCGGATTATTTCACCACTCAGGCCGCCCCACAAACGACGCCACGGCACCAATTTGCGTACCAGCTGGTGGAACAGATTCAACGCATGAATTGCGGGAAATATTTGACACGAAAGGGTTTTGATCAACCCACACAAGAAAAGAAGGGGGCACCCACCAATTTCTGCATTGGCATCGCGGCGCACCCAGAGCATTTGCCATTAGAACAATCTATCGAATATCTAAAACGTAAGGTCGATGCTGGTGGGCAATACGCTATTACTCAAATGATTTTTGATGCCGAAATTTATGCGCGTTTTTTAGAGGCGTGCGCCAAAGCACATATAGATATTCCTATATTACCGGGCTTTCGTATTCTCACAAGCCTTGCGATGTTAGAGCGTATGCAGAAAAAATTTCAAGTGCACGTACCCACTTGGACGCGTGAGGCGTTTGCCCGCGAAGCGTTTGCCCGCGAGGCGTTTGCCCGCGAAGCGTTTGATAGAGACGCCTCAGTTACCGCCCAATCCACGATCGGCCTCGACTGCGCCGAGACTCTTTCACGCCAACTACTGCGCTACGGAGCCCCGGGTTTGCATCTCTTTGTGATGAACGATGCCGTCAGTTCCAGTCGGTTGATCGAACGCCTTAGGTCTTAACGCCCTCCACGCAAGCGGTTCATCACGCGCCCCACAAAACGACCGGCGCGGCGCATGAACGTTGGGTTGGCGTCTGCTGTAGGCGCCGCACTCAACGTATTAGCTGCCGGAGCGCTCTGATTCAAAACCCCAGGCAATTCCGTAACGTCAGGCACGCCTGTCAACCAGGCATTACAGCTGTTATAGGCTCTACCGCCTGAACTTGCTAAACGACGGGCTAGCCTTTGAGCCGCGCGGCTACGCGCCTCGTCCATAGCGCCCTCGGTCAACTCGACCAAACGCCCGTCCACCAAACGATGCAACTCTTCACGCGTCAACGACATCGAAGGCGTCCGCTGTAGGGCATCGACCAGTTCCATATGCAGGTGCGCATTGGCCTCCAAAGCCCTTTCTGCGAGCAGCGCCGCAACGGTCATAATAGTTTCGACACTTTCCTCCAGTTGACGGTTCATTTCATCAGACAACTGCATACCGGCCGACGTCGTTACCAAACCAAGTGGAGTCAACTCAGGAAAACTGCCATTTAACAGCATGGTCAAGGCCGTGCGGCGAGCACTAGCATAATCGGCGCTTGCACCGTCCATGGTCATGGGGTTGCCATCGTGGTCGCGCACATAGCGGCGCTCGGCCAAGTGACCGCCCAATGAAATTGCAATCTGCCAAATGCCCATCCAAGTTCCGCTGTACATCTCGCGACGTGGCGAGTGGCTGAGGTTCGGCTCCATCCAACCGCCCTGACCGCCACCGAAAGTGTTCATCTCTTCTACAGCACGTGATCCCAAACCAGCCATCGTGACGATGGCATGCCCGACTTCGTGGATACTCGTTTTACGTTCAGCGCGTGCGCGTGTATCGGGATGGTACTCGCTACGCAGCGGCGGCACGGTGGTAAGTATGATAGTCGGCTCTACCGTTGGGCCTGCGGGCTCCAAATCGCCCTGGGCATTGAGCCTGACAAGTGGGCGCGCAGCGTACACATCTAACGCCACCTGCCGCGTGCGAGCATCAAAGCGTAACTCAAAGTGTTTACCGCTATAGTGCGTATCGCTGTAACGCCCTAAAAGAGTTAACAATGGGTTGGTGATCTGATCGCGCACCAACAACTGTATCGCACGTCCTGAAGCGCCCGGCGTCTCGGCTACCAACTGGCGCCTTAGAGAAACGTCCAGGTTAAACGAAATATTACGACGTTCGAGGCTCTCCCCAATCTCTTGCAAAGCGCGCGTGCGAATGGTCGCGAGCTCGCGCAACGTGAGTGGCGCAAACAATATGGGTGCACCCAAACGGTCACGTAACGCATTATTAGGAATAATATGCGCTAAAGCCGCCGCAAACCCCTCAGGGTGGCGCTGCGCAAGACGATAGTACGCTTGAATCGCGCGGTTATTCATTGATTCCGGATCTTGACCCAGACTCGTCACAAATACGTTTCCGGTAAAAATGAAAATCGTACCCGCCGCCAAACGCACCGTTGCACCCGGTGTTTTTTGGCTAGGAAAACGCCCTTCATCTAAGACCGTCATCAACATGTTATGGATCAAAGTCGCATGCCCCGAGCCCGCACCGGCCCGCGGCAACTCGTCACCCAGAATCACACCCCCCTCGGGGTGGTGGCTGTTGAATTCTTCTAAATCGGCTAACGCGCGCTCAAAGTCGGCATACGTAACAACCTGGTTGAAATCGATACGATGCATCGCACTGGGCGAACCATACAACGCGATCGCCACTGCCTCGGCCGTAGCGGTTTTACCCGACCCTGAAAAACCATCAAAATACACCACACCCGGACGACGCGACCTGGCCGGATTTTCCGCCGCAATCGCCAACTGCCCAATAATACGTTGTGTGACGCTATCACGCTCAGACTGATGGCCCACGATACGTTCGCCCAAAACACGCGCCAAGTCCGTACGGGCACGCCTTAAAATCGGTCTTGGATCGGCCGGCATATGCACATCTAAAGGCCACTCGGTTAAGGCCACTGTGGCATTTTGAACATCGGGCAACGTAGGCCGTTCGTGTAGTGAAGAATCATCTACAGCCCCCGAAGGCGCCACGGCTACAGGCGCAGCAGCAGCCGTTCTAGCCGCCAATACAGCGCCAGCGCGGCGACGTGAAACAATAAGCGCCGGCGCTTGATACCTACCGTCACCCGCACGGCCCTCAATTACCAATTGAGCACCGGGTCGCAACCGTTGATTCGAATCATTCGCATCAAACAAGGCCTGAACCTTGCGCGCTAACCAATCCGACGCGATCCGTGCCCCACGGGCCCCTTGTTGCGGAATATAATGCGCCTCAGCCAAGGCCGCTCTCGCTGACGGCGCAATTTCAACATCCACTAAATAGTTTTCTGCAATGCCTCGCAACGCCGTTTCAAGGTTGGTGGCGACAATGGCTCCGAACAAAGAACGTGTCACCATATTGAATGGCATCAACATATCTACACGACCTAGAACGGTCTCTGTCCAGCCCAGACCGCGTAACGAGTTCCGTACAACGTCGCTGGTAAATCTTTGGTTTGCGGCATCAATAGCCTCATCAGAAAGCACAGCATTTCGACGCGCGCTACCCGCACGTTGCACACCGAAATTTTCCTGCCCTGCATTCACGTCAAAAACAATGGCAAATCGGTGGTCTAATTTTAAAGTTATTTGGCCCAGATTATTGCCATCGTTGGTGGCCTCACGAAAGTTTTGTGGCCAACGCGAAAGATTGCTACCGTATTGTTTGGCTAGTGCTGCAACCAACGTGGCATTTAGACGCACTTCGCCTTTATCTAATAGACTTAACAAACCTTCGATTACTTTGGGTGAGGCTTTGTCGGCTTCACCAAATACGATAGTACCGCCATCGGGATGGTTAAGAAGAAAACTCACCAAAGCACTAGGTTCTCCGGAACCCACATAGGGCGGCGAACCACCCTCGAGACGCTGAACAAACACACCCGGATCATTTTGACCCTCCATCGAAATAGTCAAAACCCCTGCCGCCGGAGAACCGGCTCTCGCCGCCGGCACCGTAACACCCCGAGCTTCTAGCATGGCGCGCGTATACGCCTCGATGCTGCTGGTTTTTCCAGCGCCCGATGGCCCCGCTACGACAAGTACTAAGTGGCGCTGGCTACTCAACTGCGACAAGCCCACTTGTACCCAGCCCTCTATGGCGCGCTCCTGCCCTTGCAAATACTGCAAAGCACCTCGCACGCGATCGGCCACACGAGTGCGTTCGTTGATACGACGCTCGGCATGAGCAATGGCCACTTGCTGGCCAAGCCCCGCATAACGACTCTCTGTCGGCAATACCGCGGCGTACCGCCTAAACTGTTCGGCTGAAAGGCCCGGCTGGGTCATGTTGGGGTGGATAGTCTCACGCGCATTTCTCCACGCCAGATTTTTAATCAACGTACCGGTAACGCCAGTGTTATTTAGCGTGGGCTCGCCCACAAATGGCCATGCCATAGCCGTGACACGGGGCACCCGCATATCCACAATCATTTCACCATTTCGAGGGTGCGCTGAACCGGCCGGCTGAATCGTCGCCTGAAATTTTAAGATTGGCCGAATCGACGCCCTGTCTACATTTGCAGGCAACTGATCGACGCTGTCGGCAAGATGCAGCATAGAAGAGTCGGACACTTCATAAGCAATTTGTAAGCCTACGTTAAACGAGCCACGCTCAATATCACCGGCACGGAACT
This sequence comes from uncultured Oligoflexia bacterium, assembly GCA_964649095.1. GTDB lineage: Bacteria > Bdellovibrionota > UBA1018 > UBA1018 > UBA923 > CAZYPH01. The sequence goes on from CAZYPH010000061.1 coordinate 8,333, forward strand.
CCGGTAAAGATACATAGTGAAAACCAGATACTTGTGCAGGCCCACTATTTAAGCCCGGATTAAACAATTCATAAATCATTAAATGCGGCGAATCTGGTCTTTGTTGATTGGCACGCTGCAGCCGCACAGGAGCTACCAAATAACGTGGCTCAGCCCCATCAAAAACGACGTGTACCATGCCATCGAAATCACCATAACCACTGCCACCACCTAGGTGTACAATGGGGCCAATATTGGCCGCAAAAACCTGTCCACGGTACGGGTCGATGACACTAAAATACGGACCATGGCGCAACACCACGGCTCGAGGTTTTGCTGCCTGATCGTCGCTGTGAGGTAGCTCAAAACCTCGCGTCACTACGATGCCTAACTGGGCAGGCTCTAAATTAGGTTGTAAGGCAAAATCGGGCACTTCAAGTAACCTAGGCCCGCCATCTGTTGTTGTTTGCGAACTGCGGCGTACATAAATTTTACCGGTTGTAGGCTCGTAAAAGAAATGGCCACGCACACTAGCCACGCCCACACCCTGTCCGTGAGCACTAATTTGCTGTAAATTTCTTGGTGCCGCGATAGAGAGCGTACTAAATAACAGGAGCGCTAGCAGCCCACCTGTAAGACGTTGCAAACAGATCCGAACAGCACAAAGTAGATTCCCCATATTTTCCCCAAAATTTAGCCAAATCTAAAAAAGATTTCTAAACCAACCCCTAACTACTCAAGCAATTACTCAACAATGAGAAGTACGGATTCGGCTAATGCTAGGTAAAATTTTTAGGTGTAATTTTTTCTATCCATGAAGATTCGACCAATAATAAATTACTCGATAAACTTTACTACATGCGCTGAAGCCCTGATTTACAGCCTTCAACGTTAGTTATACGAGAATACTTCGTGTTAAAAAATTCATGCCTCTTTAAAAGAATCTTTCAAACGACTCAAACGAAGTTACATATAATTATCTATATACCCATCGTATTATTCTCGTTTTTCGTCGCCTTCGAAACGGCTCTTGAAAATCGTGTTTGGGCTAGCTGCGACCCCACGTTGTTAATCGGTATTTTAGAATCTAACAGGTCGCGTTTTGACGCAGTCCAGAATAGAAATTTTCATGACATCGTCCATGCAACACAAGCATCAACAACACAATCGCCGCCAAACATGGTGGTGCACATCGAAAGTTCGGTGGTAAAGTGGCTCAACGATCGCCCGCAAATTGGCCGCGAGACTACCGACCGTGTTCATGAGATGTATCTCAATATTTTACAGCAAAATCTCAACCGAAATGCCACGCTCTCAGCAGCCGTTCGTGCGTCAGCAACAGACCACTACAAATCGATAGAATTTATTTTTAACTTACGATCGCCTCCGAACACCGAATCCAGTCGTAATAGCCTAACTACAGAACTCGAAGGCGTACTGATTGCTACAGCCACCGAGTTTTGGTCGACCATCGCAGCAGATGCTACTCTAAACACTCTACGGACCATGATCACACGTGAACGTGGCACCATTGCGCGCCCCGATGCCTGGTATGCTGCCGGGGTACACACTACCGATGGCCCTGCAACGCCTCGAAATCTACAGTCTACTATCCGCCGCGCTCAACACGCAGCCCGAGCAGCCCGCAACGCCATGGCCCGCGACCTTGAAGTCGCGAACAATGGCAGTGTGCCGTTGCCTCTTCGAAATTTTGAAGCGGCCGTACCTGTTTTTAATCAATCCCAAATCGTTCTCCGTGCGCGATACGCCGAGTTTGCAGAGAATCCCAACCAGCTCCTCACCAACTCGGGCATCTTAGTGCGCGAGCAGTCTGTTTTAAACCAACCTACCGCCACAGAGCTTTGGGTGCTTTCTACTGATGCGATTGATGTCATTCGTCGCGTACGCCGACAAAACGATCGAGTCCGTTATGTGAACGACGTTATCGAGGCTCTTAATCTACGATTCGGTCGCGACTTACTATCGACACGCAACACCCAGCACGTGCGATGGATCGAATCCATGGGAAACTTTTTGCGTGAATTAGACATGTGGGCCCCCGCAAATGACATCACAGCCCCGCGCACAAGCGTCAGCGGGCACATTCAAGATCCCTTTACCTTGTTCAACCCCGCCCCGCCGCACGCGACGATTGTAACGGTTGATCTCTTTGGGCAAGGCTCGACAAATTTAGAGCGCTTACAAGTGGCGCTACTTTCTCAGCAAACTACGACTCCACCTAGACAGCGCGTCGATCACCTTATCGACGCTGCCGGCACCAGCCACGACGAGGCTACTCACATCCTAGAAGCCCGCACAGAGCTCGCCGTTGAACATCTTACTCAGGCCCTAACGGCAACCATACGCCAAGGCGACGTGGTACCGACGATTCGCATTGCAAACGATTATAATGCACAGAACATGCGCCCCATCACGATCCACCAACATAGTGGCGAACCCATCACAATTGGCTATTTTTCCCGCAGTGGTGACGATGTGATTATGATTTTGAATCGGCGCTTCACTAACGAAGAACAAACGCGCTTTCGGCGCGCCCTTTACCAACGCCCCCAAACGTTCGAACAACGAGGTGATAATTTAGGTTCGCACTTCGCTGGACGCGGTGGCACGCGCGTCACCTTGCACGAGCAAACAAACCCAAACAGTCCAGGCGCTACCGCTATTAATGCAAACCCCATCGTTAGCACTGCCGAAAGTTTAGAGAAATCAGCGCGTCAATGGCTGCGAGGCACGGTAGATCGCTTAGAACTGCGCCACACGGGAATTTTTATTAACGCTATTTTACCGACGCCCCAACAACCAGAACCCCGATTTCGTATCATTATTTCAAGAGCATCGAATGCGTCGAACACTCAACCGATTGATGTCAATGCCCTACGGCGGCATCTCAGCGCAGCCTACAATCAGAATATTGAAGTCGTCGTGGAGTAACTGGAGTAACCGTCACCCACCAGAGCACTCAATCAAACGTATATTTTGGCGGATTTTAACAATTGTTTTCGATTAATTATTTCAATGCGCCGGCCGACCAATTTAATCAGACCGTCTTTCTCGAATTTGGCGAGGGTGCGCATTACGGTTTCTGGCGTGGTGCCTGCAAATTCTGCAATTTCTTTTCTAGAAATTTTCACAGACTCACCCACGTTTTCTTTTAAATACAATAAAGCCTCGGCCACGCGCTCGACAGCGCTGAGATCTGTTGCATGAAAATAACGCACTGTAAGATCGCCGATTTCCTCGGCTAAGCGCTTTAGAAAGTTTGCTGAGATTTTTTGATCAAGAGACAAAACCTGATCCAAAACATTTTTTGGAATGAAACACACTTTCGTGGTCTCAACAGCTACGGCTGATGCGCGAAACACTTCACCTGCAAACAAGGCACGATGCCCCAATACATCGCCCGCGCGGCAGATTTTAATCAAGTGAGCATTCCCGTTCTCAGTAATCGACTCGAGCTTCACCGATCCGCTGGAAATGCAATAAACGCCACTTGGTTGATTGCCTTCATAAAAAATATGCTGCCCCGGCTTAAAAACTAATTCTGTCTTTTCAGTCGCCATGCGCTCCAGAGCTTTAGGCTCCTTCATCAGATCAAAAACACTATCGCTCCCGCTATCACAAGCGGCACACTGAAGTTGGCCGGTATTACAGGCACTCAACGTCTCTAACTTAGAAGGGTCTTTTCTTGAGGGTCGTATCGTATCGTTCATTTTATCCATAAAAGGCCAAGCCACTCCCCATTCCATTGTAAAAACATGATGCCCATCATGCTAGACATTGTGGCAATCACAGACACCTTTAGGATCATATCCTAGGATCAAAAATGTAGCATCTACAACCCGTAAGCCAAGACTCATTAATCGTCTCGACTTGGGTTGCCATGCAATACTTGAGGAGGGTACCCAATATGTCTAAAGCAATTCCACACGTACAAAAGTACATGACCACTACACCACATTCGATCGGTTATGATCAAACTCTACGCACCGCTAGCGAGATCATGGAAGCCAATAGAATCCGGCATTTGCCTGTGCTGCACGGCGGAAAATTAGTCGGTGTCTTAAGTGACCGCGATCTAAAAATGGCGATGGGCATTGTCGGGGTTGATGCTGATAAAACTACGGTCGAAGATATCGCCAGCGAAGAAGTGTATTTGACTAGCCCCGATGCCCCGATCGACGAGGTAGCTCGTCAAATGAGCGAGCGCCGCCTAGGCAGTGCCCTTGTTGTAGATAATCACAAACTAGTGGGTATCTTTACAACCACCGACGCCTTAAGAGCGTTAGACGATTTGTTGCACACCCGCCTAAAAGGCTAAAAAGGGCTTCACAACCCCACAGAACTTTGCGGGGGTTCCAGGTCGGAGCCCCCGATTTTGACTACTTTAGCGGCATTTGTTAGAAGCGTTCTCGAATGTCGATGCGCAAAATTATCTGGCCCGTAGTGCTGAGTACTCTTATTTTTTTGCATACCTTTGCGCATTCGGCTCCTGATCACAACTCTAACGATCGCCTCGAGCCCCCGTACCCTCTGCGCGTCGAATCTTCGGTTGAAGACAGTGCATTAGCCCACCGAACGATGCGTTATTTGGCCCATGACCTGGCGGTAGCACTAGCAGCGCAGTCACTTAGCCCATCGCGCTCCACGCTCTCCGATGCTACTCTTGGCTGCATCGACGCCTCGTGCCGCGCCATTAATAATCTTACCGCCGACACCATCTACAGCCGACTCAATACA
>CAZYPH010000061.1:13079-13365 GCA_964649095.1 uncultured Oligoflexia bacterium
AACGACAGCCGATCACGCCCTTATGGGTGGCATGGCTAGTACCATCGCCTTTTTATGCCTGAATCAGATCGCACCCCAGCTTGCCATTTGCGGCAAGGCCCCGACGATAGCAGCTATCGTCTCCACCACCCTTCTTGCACTGGGTGCTGTGGTGCAGTTTGATCAACGTAGAATCGACACCACACTACTTGAAGGCGCCAACGGCTACGAAGCCAGCCACCGCCACGCTTCGCGACTGGCATTGATAACTACGTTTGTTGCAGAGCTACGTGATTACGGCATCCAA
>CAZYPH010000062.1:0-2977 GCA_964649095.1 uncultured Oligoflexia bacterium
AGCACCAAGGGCGGCGTTACGAAAACCGACGATACGAAAGAAGGTTTTTAACTCATCGATGCGACTGCTGCTGGCCCAGCCTGCCTTCTGTCGCAGTGCGGAAAACTCTGAAAAGTCCATGGGTCTTAGAAAAAACTCGCCACCCCCTCGAAACCGCCCGGGCATGGTATCGGCGCCACGGCGTAAATCGGCCGAGTTCGAACCCGTAGCAATCAAAAAATCAAAAGGCTGCGAATCAACAAAGTGTTTAATCGCACGGTCCCAGTCTTTGACGAACGTGACTTCATCTAAGAGGAGTACTTTCCGATCTTTATAAATATTAAGAAAGTTTCCCAGATCGGTTGAATCTTTCAAATGCTCACAACTTGTATAAATAATTTGATTGGCGGAGTAGCGCCGGCAGAACTCGGAGAGCAGTGTTTTTAGCCAGGTCGACTTTCCTACTTGTCGTGGTCCGCGAATGACGTAGAGGCCTGGATTGAGCGTTAGCTCCGGAAATTTGCGGGCAAAGGGGTACTCATGGAGTCGTTTTAGCTGTAAGTCAGACGCCTCCCAATTCTGATTTTTCCAAAAGATTTCCATTGTTTAATTGTAATGCCCAAAACTGGGCAATGCAATGCCTGAGTTTGGGCAATGGATTCTGAGGTTCGTAAAGGGCTGTTTAGATTAGGGTTTCTCTGTAAAAATACCAAGTGCGGTTGTTATTTCAAACCAATCTGGCGAAGGCGTTCATTTAGGTACTCCCGCGCCGTGTAAACTTTGGAAAGTCGTACTGTGGGGTTGGGGTGCAAAAATAATGGCATTGAAAAACGCGCGCCCCCAGCTGTTAGGCCTTCAGGATTTACTACGCGGTGGGTTGTCGATCGAAAATAACCGCCCGTAGCTAACTGCAACATGTCGCCAGCGTTCACAACGATAGTATTGGGGTTGCAGGCTACTTGGTGCCACTGATTCGCGGTGTCTAGAACTTCTAAGCCCGGTGCTGTGGCTGCTGGTAGCAGTGTGATGAGATTAATATCTTCGTGGGCTGCGGCACGAATGGCGCCGGGTTCCTCGCCGCCGGTCAATGGCGGATAATGAATGGGGCGCAGCAGGGTATCGCTACTATTCAACACCATGTCGCGTAACGGCATCGAAAGTTGTTCTTTGATAGACAAGGGCAGTTCATCGTCGATCCAGCCTAAAAGTTGCTGGGCTAAGTCTGATAGAGCTTTGTAAACAGCCCTGGTGGGCGACTCTGTCGACGTGGGGAGTTTCGTGTGTGGGTAGACATGAAAAAATTCTTTCAGATCTTTTATGTTGGAGTCTTTGGCATTCTCTGAACGAAATGGAAAATATCCATCTTGTGTTTCGCGATTGAAGGTAAACTGCGTTTTTTCTGGAGAGTCAAAAAACGCCTTCCAAGCGGCAAATGCGGCATCAATGGTGGTATGCGGAATAGGGTGCGACTCCACCACGGCAAAACCAGTTTCAATGAGCGATTGGCAGAATTTTTTCGGAGCGTTTTGATCGTTAAAATTAACTGTTAATACTTTCACAGAATTTACCTCGTGGCGACTGTACCTCAACTCAGGTGCTTGTGTGTAGAATTTTTCTGCATCAGCGGGGTTGCTTGCCGACTTGCAGAATTATCGGTACGTGTAGTTAAAAAAACATAGGAGATTTTATATGCACCCTTGGCATGAAGTGGACCTTGAGGATAAAGCCCCAGCGATTGTTCCGGTAGTGATTGAAGTTCCCAAAGGTTCTAAAACGAAATACGAGTTAGATAAAAATAGTGGTTTGCTAAGGGTGGATCGCGTTTTGTATTCGAGTGTCGTTTATCCGGCAAATTATGGATTTATTCCGCAAACCTACTGCGATGACAAAGACCCATTAGATGTTTTAGTGCTGGGTCAAGACGCGGTGGTGCCGCTATCGATTATGATGGTGAAACCCATTGGCGTTATGAAGATGATCGATCAGGGTGAAGAAGACGATAAAATCATCGCCGTACACGCTAATGACCCTGAATATAACCACTACAATTCGATTCATGAATTGCCACCACACCGCATGCGTGAGGTTGAGCGTTTTTTCTTAGATTATAAAATTCTAGAGCACAAATCGGTCGTCGTAGAAAAGTTTATGGACCGCGATGCCGCCATAGACGTTATTAAAGCGGCGTTGAAGTTGTATCAGGAAAATAAGCACAATTTAGTACGTGTCTGTAAGTAAGTTACTTCTGATCTAAATTTACAACAACCTTTCCAAATCGTTCTGGTGAGAGGAGGCGTTTAAAGGCCTCCTCTATCTCATTAAACTTATATACAGAATCTACTATGCATGTGAGTTCGCCCTTTTGAACGCGTGGCCACCATCGTGAATTTATCTTTTCGCGAAGAGCGACTTTGTAGTCGAGTGATTGAGACCGCAATACACTTCCCATAATCGACCAATTGTTACGGATTAGTTTTAGTAAATTAATCTCCACGTTAGGGTTTGTTTGAGAGTCGATATAGACTAAGCGGCCGTGGCGTTTGAGCATCGTAAGATTTTTACTGAAATAATCACCACCGATCATATCTAAAATAACGTCAGCCTTCTGTTGAAACTCGGTTTCAAAACTATGGTTTTGATAGTTTACAATTTGCGTGAAGAGTTTTGTGGTGCTTTTCTCTTGGTACTGTTGAATGAGTTGAACGACACGTTCCCGTTTCGCTGATGATGTTGTGGCTAGCACTGGCGATGAGTTGAGATAGGCCATTTGCAGTGCCAGGGTGCCAATGCCGCTAGAGGCGCCGTGCACTAATAACGTTTCACCGGGCTGTAACCGAGCATTCGTGAAGATATTTTGTTCGATGGTAAAAAGCCCTTCGGGTAGGCCGGCAGCGGTGGTCGGACTTAAGTGGGACGCATCAAAAGACAAACCTACGTGTACAATGGCGTATTCAGCAAACGCACCGCTACCGACGAGAGCCGCAATTTTTTGGCCTAT
>CAZYPH010000062.1:3077-12164 GCA_964649095.1 uncultured Oligoflexia bacterium
TGGCGTATTCAGCAAACGCACCGCTACCGACGAGAGCCGCAATTTTTTGGCCTATGACAAACTCGGTAACCGAGTGGTGTAGAGCTATGACTTCGCCGCATAGTTCTAGACCCAATACCTCAGTCTCACCTGGTGGTGCCGCGTAGCCACCTTGAAGTTGATAATAATCGGCTCGATTGAGCCCAAAACTTAAAACACGCACTAACATTTCGCCCGGTTCCAGTGGTCTCAGCGGGTGTTCTATCAAACGCAGTTGTTTTTCGATGGCACAGTAACCACGTGTTGTAGCGGGTCGGTTTAAAGTATTCATCGACATGCTTTATACATTTCTAGAGCTTTCAGTCTCTGAGCGCTGTGTTGAACGATCGGTCTTGGGTAGCCGTGGTTACTAAGTAAACCGGCGTGAGCCGCGTCTTCAGAGTGGATCATTTTAGTAGAGTAAGTTTTTAGTTCTGGTATATATTTTTTTATATATATACAGTCTGGATCAAACTTTTCAGCCTGTGACCATGGATTAAAAATTCTAAAATAGGGTTGCGGATCGCAGCCGGTAGACGCCGCCCATTGCCATCCGCCGTTATTGGGGGCTAGGTCGCCGTCGAGTAGTTGTTCCATAAAATAACGTTCCCCCCAACGGTAATCAATTAATAGGTCTTTTGTTAAAAACGACGCGACAATCATGCGGACACGGTTGTGCATCCAGCCGGTTGTGCAAAGCTGCCGCATGCCTGCATCGACGATGGGGAAGCCAGTCGTGCCCTCTTTCCAGCGCGAAAACCAGACTTCATTGTTCTGCCACTGTAATGGCCGGTATTGTTTTAAAAACGGTTCGTGTTCACAGTCGGGCCGATGGTAAATAATGGCGTAATAAAACTCGCGCCAAATCAGTTCTTTTAAATATTGTAGGGCGTTCTCATTCTTGAGTTGTTCGTTGTTTAAGAGTTTTAGGTGGTCGATGATTTGATTCGTCGTAATGGTGCCATTTTTCAAATAAATAGAAAGATGCGAGGTGCCGGATTGTGACGGTAGGTCGCGCTCTTGTTTGTAGCTCAATAATTTTGGTGCAAATAAACTGAGTTGGTTGTGTGCGGCCGCGATACCTGCTTTGGGGAGTGTAATTGTTAACTGTTTGTTATTTTCGTTGATAAAATTTTCTAACGTGCGCTCGGAGTTCTGGAATGGGAAATTTTTTAAATCCTGAAACGACGACCATGTCAGTGAGAATATCTTCTTTTTTCTATGTAATTCATCGACGTACTGACTAAGTTTTTTAGCGCCAGTGATGCGGTTTAAAAATGCGGGGGATTGTATTGTCTCAATCCAACGTTTTGAGAATGGCGTGTATACTTGGTAAAAGCTATTTGGTTTATCACCCGACTTACTTTGTGGGCGCTCAATATCATTGGGTTCTAACACCAAATGATCACGAAATGTTTTTGTGGCAACACCATATTCTTGAATCGCTGTTTCGGCTTGCATGTCACGTGTTCTGGCAAACGGCTCATAGTCGCGATTCCATGTAACTTTTTGGGGCAGGCTCTTGTGGCGTTTTAAGAACGTGAATAGCTGATCAAAGGCATCGCGCGGCGGTGCATCGACAATTAAAAGATCACTACCTTGGTTTTGTAGCTCACGTTGCAGTGCCGTTAATGTATTTAAAAAAAAACCAAAACGATGATGTGAGAAGTCGCTGCGTTTTAGAAAAGTACTATCAAAACAAAAGATACCCATAACTCGACCGTCAAATGCCTTAAATTGGTCGATTAGCGCAGGATTACCGGGAACTCGTAAATCCCTACGAAACCAATGCAGGCCCCAGGGCTCTAAAGAGGGAGTACTTGATTGAGAAACTGATTTTTTACTCATAATTTACGTCGAAGACTTGGGTACGGTTGAGGTCTCTGATTTACGAATAGCAAAATAATTGGGCGACATAATTTCTACGTTGGCTTCGGCAAAGGAGTCTTGAATATGGCCGTGCAGTAGCGAGTATGTGAGTGCCATTTGATTTGGTTCGTTCGTGTACACATTGAGCTCATACGAAACGGCAAAGTCATTTAAGGCCGTTTGTAAGACAAATGGTTTTGGTGTTTGCAGTGTGTTGGGTGTTCTGGCGGCCGCCTTTTGTAACAGCTCGTGAACGAGTCGCCATGGCGTATCATAGCCAATGGTGACAGATGTGTTTAAAACCAAACCGTGCGATTGCGCAGAAGAGCTGTAGTTCGTCATGTGGCTGTTCAAGATCATGCCATTTGGAATCGTAACATCTACGTTTTTGATGGTGCGCACGCGGGTGACTAACAGTGATTTTTCAATGACGTCGCCAACCGTGTCTGAAATCTTGACGCGATCACCTTCTTTAAAAGGGCGCATGTAGGTCAATACAATGCCGGCAATAATATTGGAGACAGCGGAGCTCGAGCCGAATGAAAATAGAACACCTAAAAATACGGAGACACCGCGGAATGCCGGAGATTCAGCGCCTGGTAAATAAGGCACCACAATAACGAGCATGAATGCCAGTACGAGTACGCGGATTAATTGATACGTAGGATCTGCCCACTCCTGATAAAAACCGTCGAACTTTAGTGAACCTTTCTTAATTTCCGAGAAAAACAAATGAATAAAGGCCAAAAGATAACGAGTGCCAAACAGAGTAAGAATTATAACCAAGAGATTCGGCAGAAAATTATAAATTGTTGTTGCGAAGTTTAAGATCGGCTCAGAAATAAAATGCAGCAACTTAGGTGTTAGTTCTGCCGTCTGAGGGAATAAGCTTAATACAATTGGTATATATAAATAAAATAATATAAATATAGATATGAGCCGAAATAGACTGACAACAGCAAGAATTGTTTCGGTTAAGCGTTCTTTGGTTAGAATTTTAAACGACCTAATGGTCAGGGGTTGTAAACGGGCGCTGCAAAGAGCCTTAAGAGTAGTTCTCAGTCGACCAAAAATATATTGCACGCCCTTCAATACAATCGCAAGTAGCGCAGTCGCCAATAAAGCGTATAATAACGAAACTAACGTCCTTTTGGTTTCTGCATTAGTAAAAAAGTTATATATAATTTCATTAATATTATTCAAAGTACACCCCAAGGTTTAAGTATTCTGAAATCTTGTACGTAGTTTTTCTAATATAATAACCGCGTGTTCTAATAACTGCTCAGTCGTTGAATCATTCGCAATTTCATAAAAACACGTATGTTTCTGTCCGTGAAGGCGTTGTTCTTCGCTAGTCATTTGGCTAGCAAAAATGGCGTCTATCGTAGCGTTATCAAGAGCCGATCGTTGAGCTACTCGGCGTCTACGTGCGTCTTGCGGGGCTGTTACCAAAATTACCGCATCGAAAAACTGGGCACGATTGGTTTCAAAAATGAGCGTTGCTTCGTAAAAAATGAATGGGGCGTCGTTGTTATTTTTAAAAAAATCTTCGCTTTCTGTTTGTATTTTCGGATGCAGCAGCTGCTCTAAATGTTTTCGAATATTAGCACTGCGAAATACAGCGTTTCGAATGGAGTCTTTACTTGGTTTTAGCTCTCGCAATAGCTGGCGCTCATCGTGTGATAAAATATCAACCGCAATCGTCTTTAAACTCGTGACAATGGTATGAACAAAGTGGGGGTCATTATATAATGTTTTTACTATGTTATCAGCATCCAGCGTAGGGTAACCGAGCGATTGGTAGTAGTTGGTGACGGTAGATTTTCCCGACCCAATATTGCCTGTAATTGCAACGCGCCTCATGTTAGCACCATAACATAACAAATTTTTAAGGAGCACTTATGATCGGACCCAACTCTAGCAGTGCCTTATGCGAACAGATTTTTAAAACGATTGATCCCGAATCTATAAAAAACATCGACAACATGTTGGCTCAAGTGAAGTTAGCCATAGGTATGGTGCGCCGGCTGCGGTCGCCAGATGGTTGCCCGTGGGATCGTGAACAAGACCATCTAAGTTTGCGCCAGTATCTGATTGAAGAAACGTATGAAGCGTTAGAAGTCATCGACACATTTCAGGTACATGCCGATCGTAAAGAAGCTGCAAAACAATCGCCGGACACTTATGTCAAAGCCAACGGCAACTTCTCTGCTAATGCGCAGCGGCATCTTAAAGAAGAGTTGGGTGATGTATTGTTACAGGTGCTCTTGCATGCCGAATTGTGTTGGGAGCGGGGCGACTTCACGTTTGGCGATATTTGCCAAAGTGTGGCTCAAAAATATTTTGATCGGCACCCACATGTTTTTCAAAAGGTAGAGGTCAATGGTTCTGACGAGGTTTTAAAAAATTGGGAAACGATAAAAAAAAATCAAGGCCGCAAGCGACTATTAGAGGGCTTGCCCAAATCATTGCCGTCGTTGCAGCGTGCCGCACGTATTGGCGAAAAGACACGTCGTGTGGGTTTTGATTGGCCCGACTGGCAGGGGGCGTGGGGTAAAGTTAAAGAAGAAATTGCAGAGCTAGAAGAAGTCTTAGAGGGTGATCAGGAGCGTTTAGAGCACGAGTTGGGTGACGTATTTTTGTCGTTAGCCCATTTTGCAAGACACAAGGGCTTAGATCCAGAAGATGTGCATCGAAAGGCGATTAAACGATTTGAGACTCGTTTTGGAACACTAGAATCGATTTGTGAAGAGCGACAGATTGATATCACCAAAGCCCCGCTGGAGCAGTTAGAAGCTATCTGGAACGAAGTAAAACAAAAAGAGCTCTAAACCATCTTTAAAGATAATTTAGAGCTCTATGTTGGGCATTACGATATATTAACTATTAATTATATATCGAATTGTAGACGTGCTACGAGTCGACGGTCTTGAATATAGCCAGTCGCTGCAGAAAGTTCTTCACCGTAAGTCGACACGTCAAACTTCACGAATTTCCAGTCAACCGCTGCACCTGCAGTGATATAACCTTGGTTCATGCCTAGGCGTAAAAAGAAATGCTCAAGAAATTTAGTTTCACCGCCCATGTGCAAACGCTTCCAGAAGGACGCGCGTTGGCGAGTGTTACCAATTTTAGACATTTCGACTGCTACTAGGTTCTCTTGAAATACAGAGAACGGTTGAAAATCTAACCGCGCACCCAATGAACCTGTTCTGTCGTTGCTCAATGGGTTGCCGGTGAAACTTGAGAATTTGTTTTTGAAGAAGATCTGGTACGAGCTATTCGCAAGGTTGTTTAAAGAACCAGCGAAGCTAACACCCTTTACTACTTTGGTTTCTTGCATTGGTAGTTTGTAGTTCACACCGAAGTCGCCATCGATGCCTACGCCGGTGCCCACTAAGCTCTTTGCTTTGCGGCCATCTAATACTTGCGCAATGGTGATAGTGTCGTCACCTGATACACGCAAGCCCGTGCGAATGTTCAAACCAACACTCATTGAATTGTCTAACAAACGATAGGCGAAGTTAAACGCAGGTCCCAGATCATTCATGATTTGGGTTTCTACGTTTGAGTTACCACGTACCATCGCGTTAAATTGCGATTGAAACAATAAGCCCACACCAAATGCCATGTTTTCAGAAATGAATGTTGGCGTGTAGTACGCGGGCATTAACAACGTTAAACGAGCGTGTTGGTTACGGCCGGTGATTTTAATGTCGGCCAAGCGGGACGCCATTGTGGCGCCTTCTTTTTCACCAGTTAATTTTTTAAAGTCATTGTAGTCTGACATTAGGTTGAAATTACTTTCAACGGTCAAACTGAAAACCGTTAAACGCCAGTTTGGAATTTCGGTCATCATGGCTGGGTTGTTGAACAACGCTTCGTCATAAAGACCAGTCGTTGTAGTCACACCACCCATACCCAACGAGCGCACACCGCGATAAGGGCGCATCAGTTCATCAAGAGCCATCGCTTTGTTTGAAGCGACAATTAAGCCCAACAGAGCGATGCTGGAAATTTTCTTTAATGTATTTTTCATCATATCCTGCATTTTCTTTTAGTGATTATTGGTAACGATACAATTTTCTAAATTACTATCTTACTAAGCGTGTACGAATTTCGTAACGCTGCGCAACGCGTGTTGACTGGTTTAATACTCCAAGCAAGGCACGAGCGAGTTCCGCCGCGGTACCCAAAGTAGAAGACGCGCTGGCGGCGTTGGATGCTGCCGTGACAGCCGTCAACACTTGGCCAATTTGAACATCGGTAATGGCATCAGTCGATGGACACGCTGAGTTACTAGTACAGGTGCTGCTAGGCGCAATATCATCTCTTGAAATATTGCCGCCATCGCGACTGCGTTGAGCAATCACTTCAGATGCTTTAATCAAGTAGCCTATAGTAAGTTGGGCTTGTTTTTGATCGCCACGGTCCATGTTATTGAATGCGTCGATTGCCGAGTCGATGTGGCTTTGTCGGCCAGCACTAGTTGGAGCTAGAGACTTCGCTAGGTCACCAATCATAAACAGTTCTGCGCTAGAAGAGTTGTAAGAAAGTACCGCGCCCAACACGTTATCTAGTTTAGCACCAGCTGCGCAGAGGTGCGCCCATCCTAATGTTTGATAGGTTGCCGAAGTTTTTTGACCCACTTTGCTGATAGAAACAATCGCATCGTCACATTTGCCGTCTTCGATTTCAGCTTTTGCGACTTCTGTTAAATCTAGTTGATCATCTGGGTTTTCGATGAAGCCTGTAGCGTTACAGCCAGTCAGGCTAAGGGTAAGACCTAAAACCGTAAGGCACCTATAAAAAACACTTCGTTGCGTTTCTGCTTGAGCCATCATTGGCTTCTCCTCTTTATATAGTTTTGCTGATGTTTACATATCTAGAGTACAATTTAATACCAACTACACACTGTTATAATGCTGTAATACTCAGTATATAATAAAATTATAATGAATCGTTATTCTACACTGTGCAATCGCAAAAAACAGTTTGTTACATCGAGTGACAACATTAGCGTTACAAACTCACTTCGAAATGGCGACAAGCGCCGCGTTAAATTTATCTTATTTAAGCAAATAAAATCTATTTTATTAATTTGTAGAGAATTGACTCTGTTATCAAGCAACTCTTTGTATGATTTACAAGTCAGTCTAGTGGGTGAAAAACGTATGCGCAGTCTCAATAAATTTTATCGAAATGTCGATCGTACGACCGATGTATTGAGTTTCGAAAACGCAGTGCCATTGCATTTTCCAAAAGTCGATTTGGGGTCGTTGTATCTTTGTGATGCGGTTGTTTGCCGTCAGGCGAAAGAGCATGGTCATGCGTTTGAGGATGAGTGTTTAGTCTTGTTAACACATGGGGTATTGCATCTGCTTGGGTACGACCATGAAAAGTCACCAGCGCAAGCACGCAAGATGCGTGGTTTAGAGTCTCAGATTCTAAGTGCGCTTCAAAAAAACAAAAAATCATCGCCACGCGGGCTAATCGAACGTAGTAGTAAATAGCTAAGACGAACGTTTCCTACTGCGGAGAGATTTATGACTAATGCTAATAGTGGCGATACAAAAACTACAGTTGCCCAGACACTCATTGAAACTTCAGCACTGCGCGATCAACTCACAGCGATTCGTGAAAAATTAGTGTTCCTTCGAGGTTCTCTTTGACGTCGATAAAAAACGCGCGCGTTTAGATGAGATTGAGCACCTTTCAGCCGCACCTCAGTTTTGGGAAGACAATCGTAAGGCCCAAGGCATCTTAAAAGAGAAGGGCCGTTTAGAATTCGAGCTCAACTCGTTTGCACGCGAGTACCAAGCGTTTGAAGATGCACAGGCTCTTTTTGAATTGGCGCTCGAAGCTGATGACTCAGCGATGTTAGTCGATGTGCAGAGTGAACTTATAAAGCTCTCTTCCAACGTTGAAAAACTCGAGTTACAAAAAATGCTCTCGGGCCCACAAGATAGTCTCAATGCTATTCTATCGATCAACGCGGGTGCGGGTGGCACCGAGTCACAAGACTGGGCCATGATGTTGTTACGTATGTACACACGTTGGGCGCAGGCCCAAGACCCCACGTTTCGTGCGGAGATTATCGATGTGCTCGAGGGTGAGCAGGCCGGTATTAAAAGTGCTACCGTGATTTTTTCAGGTACCAACGCGTTTGGTTATTTAAAGGCCGAGAACGGCATCCATCGTTTGGTGCGTATTTCGCCGTTTGATTCGAACGCACGTAGGCATACGTCCTTTGCATCGGTCACGGTGACGCCTGAGGTCGACGATGATTTTGAAGTAGAAATTCGTGATGTGGATTTACGTGTCGACACGTACCGATCGGGCGGTAAGGGTGGTCAGGGTGTAAACACGACGGACTCGGCCGTGCGTTTGACACACTTGCCTACAGGTATTGTGGTGCAGTGTCAGAAAGAACGATCGCAGATCAAAAACAAAGCCACCGCGATGAAAATTTTAAAATCCCGCATCTATGAAAAACATCTTGAAGAAGAGCGCCAGAAACTCGCCGTGATTGAAAACAATAAAATGGACATTGCCTGGGGCAGCCAAATTCGTTCGTACGTGCTGCACCCCTATAAAATGGTCAAAGACCATCGCACCGGTTTTGTCATCAACCAAGCCGACACTGTTTTAGACGGCGACCTCAACGGCTTTATGCAAGCGTATCTGCGTTGCGCACTGACAGGTGCGTGGCTGCGCGGTGGCGGTGGGGATGAGGATGTGTAAAGTTTTGCATACAGGTGTCTTGTATAAATTATAGATGTGCAAAAATTACAAACCTACTTCCTACAGAGTTGCAGTGTTGTATCGCTGGAGTGTTTGACGCTACGCGCCGGCGATCAACGTTTCTATCTACTACGTACCCAAAAATAGGATATTTTAACGATGCTTCGAGCTAATCTTCGTAAATGCACTCTATCAACGGTTTCTGTAAAAACTCTGTCGCTGGTCCTCGTTGTGCAGATGATTGCTTCGTCGTTCGTGGGGATTCGCGCTCATGCGGTGAATTCTACCAGTGGTGGCGGTAGTAACCCGCAATCAGCAGCACCAACAACGCCGGCGTTGCCAAACGACCTTGAGGCGGACCTTCGTGGGAGTCCTGGTGATACGCAACGGGCTGAAGGCATCGCCATGTTGGATCCTCTTGGTCTCTTTATGTTTAAGCCAACGTCGGTTGTTACG
>CAZYPH010000062.1:12174-13298 GCA_964649095.1 uncultured Oligoflexia bacterium
TCGGCGCAATGAGAGGCAGGCGGCTTTGTCAGTGCCTGCTCCACAGAATCCAATTAGGCGCTATGAAGAATCAAGACCGGCGCCGGAAGTGTCTGCTCCGACAGTCCCGCCCGAAATGGTCGCGCCGGGTGAGCTCAGTGTGGGCTTTGTGGTGCCATCAGGGGATGCGAGTGGTTCTGGATGGCGCCCTTTAGGTGATCGCATTCACTACCTAGCAGATCGTGGTGCGACGAGACGGCAGCTAACTCCACCGCAAGATGCTCCGCATGCGAGGCTTGCAATTTTTCGTGGATCAACCCCGCTACATGTTGCAGAAGGCGTTGGCTTCAAGGCTGCAATTTGGTTTGGGCCCTACTTATTGGCGATACGCGATGAGCACCGAGCGGATCCTGCACGTGCCGCTCATGATGCTACGGTCAGTCAGGTGGCGCAAACACTTCCTGAGGAGATGCGACCAGCACTAAACCCCCTTGATCCGGCTGGTGGCGTTGTAACAAATCCATTTCGTACCCCAGCCATTCAAAGCGCCGCTACAAGTCGAGGGGTTCAAGATGTTGTCTTTATTGACCTTCGCAAGTGCGGTGCGCTTGGGTTGGATGCCCCGGTCGTTGATGTCGTCCCAGTCGGTGATGTAGCGTCGGACGATTTATTGAATCGATTTGATGTAGCCGGCGGTAAGCTTGCAGTTCTTTCTACAGGGGGGCGTCGGTTTGAGTTACCTAACGATGTTCTCGAGGTGTACTCGCGACACGGATTTCTTTTAGCGGACATGCTTTCCCAGTTGGGTAGCCCGACTGAAGTGGCAGCAAATGCAGGGCTTATTGCAGAGACATTTGAAGCCTTCGCTAGAGCTAGTGCAGCCTCGGTAAGAGACGCTCCTCATTTGCGTCAGAGCTCTGAGCAGGTCGCGCAAAGGGTGCGAGAGATGCTTGCTGGCGGATCAGAGAATCCACTAGGGCATACCGAAATGCGTGAAGCTATGGCGCGGTCTACGGCGGCTACAAATTTTCAGAGAGTCGCTCAGGGGCGCTTTTGGGCTCGGCTGAATTTACTCGTAGGGACGCTGACCGGGGGTGTTGCATTTACTGATCCACACGAAGTGCCTGTTCTGCCTCGAGCGGTTG
>CAZYPH010000063.1:0-12963 GCA_964649095.1 uncultured Oligoflexia bacterium
AACCTAAAACAACCCATAAATGAACTTGAATTATTAGGCGACTACCATCAAGACAACCTTACACGTTACAAATTGGTTATCAGCCACGTCATACAACAAGTTCTAAATGCGAAAAGAACTACCCAAAACACTGCAAATCAAACTACTCAACATACAATTATACTATGCGGCCATGGCGACTTTTTACCGGATTGCTTGCGTTTTCTAACAGGAGCTCGAACGCAGTTTAATATGGGCGCCTATGCAACTGTACGCCTTAGTCATCTGAACGGCTCGCTACTTCTAAAATCAATTCAAGACGTTACTCTTCTAGAGCGCCACGCGCTACTTTATGAATTCGTACAACGTTACGATTTCAGCACGTCAAACGACTGACTCCTAAATCACCTGCGTAGTGCTGTTCCACAGAACTTTGACTGCAACTAGCGCTTCAAATGCCTATTTGTAAGTAAAGTTTTTTTATTTATACTTAAGACAAGCGCGACAGATACTTCATGAAGAAGTGTCTTTAAGCAACCAGTAGAGTCTATCTAAGGTCACGCTGAGAACGCCCGAAAAAGCATCTCAAATGAATACCAAGGAAGGTAATCGTGCGACCGAATAAAAACATATCTAACTATACATATATATTTCTATTTACGATTCTGCTGACATCGTTAATGAGCGTCGACGTTCACGCGCGTGGTGCACCAAAACCAGCACCGGTTAAAGATATTCGTTTTCCTATGCTACCCGATCAGCCACACGGAGAATTTATTCTTCGAGTCTCAAGTTACAATATACAAGGCCTCACACACCTTTTTGATGGCAACGGTCGCTACCGTGACATCGGTCGCATCTTAAATCATCGACGACAAACCGGTACGGCTCCTCATATAGTCTTAGCGCAGGAGGCTTTCAGTAATTCATCGGTTCAACAGGTTCGAGATATTTCTAGATATCCCTATTTTAAGTACGGCCCACCTCCTGAGGCGAATGAAGAAAGCGCTGGTTTGATGGCGTTATCAGAGTTTCCTATTTTAGCTGAGGCCGAGTACGTATACCGCGCAGAAAACTCAGTGGGGTTTGATTGGAATGCAAGAAAAGGCATTCATTATACAAAAATCAAAATTCCTGGACTAGCCACACCCATCGAGATTTTTAACACACACATGCAGGCCGACTATAACGACTGGACATCGCCCATTCACGAGTCAAACGCCGCACGTGAACGCCAACAATTAGAACTACGTGAGTTTTTTCGCCGCACGGCCTCGACGACGGCTCCTGTGATTCTGGTTGGAGACTTTAATACCTTTGGCTTTACGAGACAATTCGACAACCTAGAACGTTATACTGGGTTATTCACGGTTGCAAAATACTGCTTATTAAACATGCAGGGGTGCACCGCTAACGTAAACCTGCAATACGATTTTCAACAGACACTAGATCATCAATTATACCGAGTGGACCCTCGTAATATTTCCGTAATGCCAATCAGATACACTAAGACGTTCATGGAACAGGTGAATGGTCGTATGTTATCTGACCACGCTGCATTAGAAGTAGACTATAAAATTACATGGTGAAAAATTAATATATGAAAAACACAATACTACAGTCTAAACACAGAGTTAGTTATTCAGTCTGGATTTTCGTATTATTCCTTGGTCTTCTCTCTGCTCAAAAGGTACGGTCTGATGCCTTTTCAAAAGAATGTCAGGATGCTTCGCTTCAATACTCCAAAACATGCGACAACTTACCTAGTAACTCACCTAACTACGACAAGTGCCAAAAGATGATCTTAGAAATGGTCGACATTTGTCAGGGTACAGTTAAAAAACAAAAACCCCATAAATTGATGAAGGTCAGTGCCAAATGCAAAACGATTTTGAATAAAAAATGTGCGGACTACCGCAAGACCCCCACCGAAGAAACATTTCAGAAGTGTATGGAGCAGGCCGACCAGGCCACCATCAACTCCTGCACCCAGTAGTTCATCCCAAAAAAGGTCCATTTTTGGGATGAACTAAACGTTCAAAACCTGCAAGCTTTTGACAAACGCTTCAATAAGCAGTCTTTGTACGAATCCTTCTGCTAGATTCTAGCTAATACGCGCAAAAAAACACCGACGTATCGCTATCAATTAAGTAAGTGATTTTGGCTTCAGACAAGGAAGTTTCGCGGGCGAAAACCGGTGTGTACACAAAATTACATGAGGATTTTCGCCCGCGAAACTGACGCAGGATTAAGCCAAAAGCACCACTTAATTGGAGACTTGGACTTGCCATTTATCGAATCTGATCAACATCACCAACGCCGGCACCCCCACAAACACACAGAACAAGTAGAAATGCGCCCAACCAACTTGAGTAACCATGTATCCTGCGACGGGTTGAGCAAAACTTCTCGACGCCGCCATTAGCCCTGATAAAAGAGCATACTGTGTGGCAGAGAATTTTTTATTACAGATACTCATCATAAAGGCGCTTTGTGCCGCAATGCCCATGCCGCTAAAAAGATTTTCGATAGTGATAGCAACGACCATCAAAGCATAAGAATTTCCAACCACGGCTAGCGCATAATACGAGAGAGCGGCCAAAGCCTGAATCACACCAAAGGCCACAAGCGAGCGTTTGATACCCAACCGAACCATCAAGGTGCCACCAAACGTCACACCAACAATGGTCGCAATCATGCCGTAACCTTTCATGACGGCAGCAATTTCAGTGCGCGAAAATCCTAGCTCCATCATAAAGGGTGTCGTTAAAGCCACTGTTAAAAACGTATCTAACTTATAAAGAAAGAGAAAAATTAGGGCTTCGACGGCTCCACGTCTTGAAAAAAAATCAAAGAAGGGCTGCACAACGGCTTCTTTAATCGTCTTGGGCTTGGCAATGACATTAGATTCCCGAACAGAAACCACCGTAAACACCATTGCTAAAGCGGCTAACAAACCCATCAGAAGATAAACGTTACTCCAGGTCGTGTGATCAGATAGAACCAGCGCACCAGCGCCTGTAATCAACATGGCAACGCGGTATCCTATTGTTGTAGCCGATAGCGCTAGGCCATATTCGTGTCGTTCATAGACCTCGTTACGATAGGCATCGATTACAATATCTAAACTAGCACTCGCAAAAGCTACCAGAGCGGCACATAAGGCCATAACGGAAGCATTATTAACCGGATCAATTGCGGCCATCGCAAATAGACCAATGGCGATGAGTATCTGAAACACCAACATCCAGCTACGTCGTCGACCGAACCATCTTGTTAATAAAGGCATGTCGTAACGATCTAACAGTGGCGCCCACAAGACCTTAAAGGAATACGCTAGACCCACCAAACCAAATGCACCGATTGTTTTTAGGTCTACGTTTTCGGTTTTCATCCACGCCTGTAGAGTCGCGCCTACTAAGGCTAATGGAATACCTGAAATAAAGCCATGCGAAAGGGCGGTAAACAAACGATGAAACGTCAACTTGCCTTGAGCCATACATCTTCCAATATATACAATTTTACTTAAATTCGTAACGTTTCAGCGTATCTACTGCTGCACGAAACCCCAAACGCACGATCTCACCCATTTTTGTCGGCGACAAATTAAAGTGGTCGCCAAAGAACATCTGATGATCTGACTCTTTTGGGTGAATCCACACATAATCAATATCACGACGATGACTCATCACAGACTCAAGTTTGTCTAACAAGCCTCTGCGAGCGACCTCATCGATTTGATGTGTCTTACAAAATTCTGAGATCAGATCTAAAATCTGATTATTTTGTTGTAAATGCACGCGATGCGACTGAATGCGCCGTTCTATCATCAAATAAAGCGCCTGAATTAAGATGGCTGGTAAACCGTACTCATGCAGCGACCCGATCTCTTTTACAAAATGGTAAGGCTGGTGCGTGTAACTAGCAAAAATAAGATCCGCGCCGGCATCGGCGGCTACATGCGTCGACAACGTATCTCTAATTTCACCGTCAAAGTAGTAGGCTGTTTGTCCCTTTTTTGTCTTTATTGGCCATGGTGCGTATACGGGCGGCAGAGCTGTCGACGCAGCGCACGCATCTGAGATAGTTGCCGAACTACGGTACTTTACTGTCTTGTCACGATGCGCCCGATTTAACTTTCCAAAAACAATTTTTCTCGAATGATTTAATTGAGTCGCTACTATAAATAGATCTGATTTATAATCACAAAAATTATTTGATAATAAAACATCTTCTCTCAAATATCTTTCGATGCCTGATGTAGAAAAAATGCCAGGTGCCTTCATCCACTTCATTTTAAACAAATTCTCGAACGAACCTTTTGCTAGGCCGCCGAGTAAATTACTAAACGAAGGCAGGGCACCGTCGCTATCACGTAAGAATGAAAATTTAGAAAAGTACCCCTTCTCTTTGCGAAGAGAAAACATAACGGAATACGTCAGACGCCCAAGCGCCTTTTGACCCTCTTTTGGCTTTTTTCCTAAAAAAGAGTCGAATATCTCGTCTAGCGAATAACCAGCCGCCAAGTAGGTCGAGATAATACTACCGGCACTCGAACCCACATAAGTAGAAATACGAGGAAACGCCTCGACTACGGGCGTAGAATACTTTTTTGAAAAAGGCTCGTTTACTAAGCCCGAAGCAACCTGTGGAGATTGCAACCCACCCTCAAATCGAAACCCGCGCTCCTGAAGCGCCAACGCCACACCCAAGTGAAAAGCCCCAGCCTTGGTGGCACCACCAGAACACACAAATGCGATCTTTTTCTTCTGCGAGGCCAAAATGGTCGATTTATGATCACCATTTTTTTCAGGCGCACTGAACGCCGCCTCTCTGCTATTTGTACTTTGCGATGAGCGATTAGCATTCATTGATCACATCCTTTAACATCGTCCTAATGTTACTAGCCTAGTAATCTTTATTAACACCTAATTAACTTCAACAACGTTGGACAGCTGCGTCAAAAAGCGCCGCTTCACTAGCATTTATCTAATTGTACTAAATAAATTATATTTAGTACTAATTTTACATACTAATATTCTCTAAATTGGTTTTACTTTGATGTGGGCCATCAACTAACATTAGATCTAAACAATGAGTGTCATAAATTATGGCGACCATTGTTACACATTCTTGCAAATTAATATCTAAACCAAAATTCGAAGAACACTATGCACGCATACCAAACCAGAGAAAACGAGCAGAATAGACTTAATAAGCAGAATGAACGCCTAGGGAGCGATAGCTCTTCTGGCGAATGGTTATCGATACTAGATTACGCCTCTCGATTTGACATTAGTTTGTCGACTCTACGTCGCCACATTAAGTCCGGCAAAATTCAGTATCGGTCGGAACGAGGTAAATACTATCTATTGGTAGGGTCTCTTTCAAAAAAAGGGGCGCCACTGCCATCGGCCACAAAAGACAGTAACGACTCTTCACAGATTCAATCCCTCATGGAACGTATCTCAGACCTCGAAAATAAATTGATGTCAGCCGATGAACAGATTGCTGAACTAAAGATGCTTGTCTCAATCTATGAAAGTCAAATCGAAGGGAGCTCGACCAACCTAAACCATAGCTCTATCCAAAACACTGCCGATGACTTCGATAAAGACGCCACGCCGCACCAAACGAGTAAAGTGAATGTTTAGAATAAAGATGCATATACAAAAAAAGAGATATTATTGCCTTCTATCGGCTATGTTATGCTTCCTCAGCAACCCCGCAAACATCAGTATAAGCCACGCCCAAACAAATGTATCTACGGTGGACTCAAACTCTCTACTTGGCTTCAAACGTATCTTTATCGAAGCACCAACCGATAATATTGACGGCGCATTTTCGGCACCGATTCAACAAAGCTACGCTAATTTCTTTCGTTATAATCCACGTTTTCAGCAAGTGGCTTCTCCACAACAAGCCGACACCATCATTAAGACCAACGTCGAACAAACCGCAACCGCTACTAAACTTGAACTTATTATCACGCTCCAAAATAACGGCATTACGTTTACCAAAGAATCTCTACAACTGAAGGCTGGCGCTAGTGGCCAGGAAATGCACGCCGCCGTAAAGACACTACTGATACGCGGCCTAAAACGGATTCCATTCTATGGAACAGTTACCGGCCGCGAAAATAATGAAGTCGTCTTGGATATTGGTGAAAAACAAGGCGTTAAAGTAGGGGATTTGGTGCAACTAGCCCGCGTTTCACAGATCAAAACCCACCCACTACTCAAGTCCGTAGTCGATGTCGAACTCACACCTTCAGGCACTGCCCTAGTGAACGCCACAGAAGACCAGTTAGCGTTTGCTCAAATTTTAGATGAGTACCCAGGCGAAAGCGTCAGGACGACCTATAAAATTACGGCAGTTGAAGAGGTTCAAAACAATCCGACCAAATCGGGTGCTATTGGTAGAACCAATAAACTATCGGCCAGCACACTGCGTAACTCTCGAGAGAAGATTGCGGCAAAACTAGCGAATCAACAGTCTCAAGAAGATAACGATCCTGTAAATAAACCTCAGGGTACCAATCCGAATAAAGACTCGGGCGATGGCGATGATCCACAATATACAAAATTAGTTATATATGATGACGAGCTCGGCAATACTCGTTATGGACAGGCTGAGCTTGCCGGTTTCTTAGGATCGTTCTCTAGTAACGTAACCCACACTAGTCCGGCAGCCATCTACTCTGATGGCGCCTTTACCCCGGGCGTGCGAGCTTTGGGCGAAGCTTGGCTTACAAAAGAGTGGATTATCGAGGGTCAATTTGGGCTAGCAAGCACAAGCGTGACACAAGCACTAGAATCGACAAGTACGACTTCAGCCACCACAACTACAACGTCTAACTCAAGCACACTTCGTCATATCAGCCTTATGGGTGGCTACCGCTATTTGATTGAAGACAATATCGAAGGACCGCAGATTAAAGTGAAATTGGGCTACACCAACTTTCATTGGTCTACTTCAAGTATCGAATCGGCGCGTCAATCTGCCAAAACATATTCAGGTTTATCTATAGGCTTAGGTGGCCTAATGCCGCTGCACTACCACGATCTGGGCATAAGTGGAGACATCACAGTTCTGCTACTGCCATCTAGCTCAGAAGGCTCTTACAAGACAGGCACCAACAAAGAATCCACAACTAGTTTTACGTTTTATCTAGGCGCTTACTATAAACTCTCGAATGAACTGCGCTTAAAAGCAGGGCTTGTGTTTGAAAGCTACTCAATGGACTTTGATAACGATACCGTTTCTACAAATCAGAAGTTTATTGGCTTTATGCCCTCGATTGTCTATTTTTTCTAGTTGATGGACATAAAACAACGCATTGAGGCCATACGAGCGGCGATCGATAACTACAATTATCAATACTATGTCTTAGATAACCCAACCATTTCAGATCACGAGTACGACAGATTATTCAACGAGCTCGTTGCACTTGAAAATAAACACCCGGAATGGGCTTCATCAACGTCACCTACCCAACGCGTGGGTGGTCAACTATTAGAGAAATTAACAAAACACACCCACGAATCACCCATGTTAAGTTTGCAGAATGGATTTAGCATTGAAGAACTCCATCAATTCGACGCACGTATTAAGCGATTTCTAAATTTAACGAATGACCACACTATCGATTACTGGTGCGAATTTAAGTTCGATGGTCTTAGTATGTCACTAACGTATAAACAGAATCAGTTAATATGTGCCTCAACCAGAGGTGATGGCACAACAGGCGAAGAAGTTACGCACAACGTAAAAACCATCAAATCTATTCCGCTATCGTTAATAGATTGCCCCTTTGAATTTGTAGAAATTCGGGGCGAAGTCATTCTGTCACATAGAGATTTTGAGACACTTAATGAATCGCGCCTGAACAACCATGAAGAACCCTTCGCAAATCCACGCAACGCAGCAGCTGGAAGCATTCGACAACTAGATGCTTCTATTGCTGCACAACGCCCATTGAGTGCCTTTTGGTATGGTCTCGGCAGTGTGCATAAGGACGGAAAAGCTACACCACCGCACCTACATTGGAAGTTTCATTCCGACATAAAGACCTTCTTAGAAGCAAATCATTTCAAGGTAAGCCACGATAGCCGCATCTGCCGTGGCGTTGCTGAAGTTGAAGATTATTACAAAGCTATTTTAAATAGGCGCGACACGCTACCGTTCGACATTGATGGCATTGTAATTAAAGTAAATGACCTATCGCTTCAAAACGAATTGGGTTTTGTTGCACGGGCACCACGGTCGATGCTGGCGTTTAAATTTCCGGCCAGGCAAGAGACTTCAACCGTAGAAGACCTTGTTTTACAAGTAGGCCGCACCGGCGCCATCACACCAGTCGCATGGATTACACCAACCGACGTTGGCGGAGTCGTTGTGTCACGAGTTACCCTTCATAACCCGCAAGAGATCGCTAGAAAGGACATTCGCATCGGCGATGCCGTTGTCGTCCAGCGCGCAGGCGATGTGATACCTGAAATTGTAAAAGTGATTACAGAGCGACGCCCGGCGTCAGCACAAACATATATTTTTCCTAATATATGTCCTAACTGTAGCCACAAATTAGTACAAGAAGAAGACGAAGCAATTCCACGCTGCCCAAACTACGATTGTTCGGCTCAAGCTATTGAACGCATTGCACACTTTGCCTCGAAAGACGCCCTCAACATCGATGGACTTGGCTACAAACAAGTAGAATACTTTTACCAAAACGGACTGGTAAAAGACCCCGCCGATCTTTACACGATTACTGCAGAAGACTTACTTCAACTCGAAGGTTTTAAATCAAAATCAGCTATCAAACTAACGGAAGCCATTTCGCGTTCAAAACAAGCCAATCTAGCCCGGCTGATCTACGCATTAGGGATACGACATGTCGGTACGACGTTAGCCAAAACATTAGCATCACAGTTTGGTAGTCTTAAAAATGTAGCTCAACAAACGCTCGATAGTCTGACACAGGTTCGAGACATTGGCCCTAAAGCGGCCCAATCGATTGTCGAATGGTTTAACAATCAAAACAATAGTGGCCTACTCACCAAACTAGAAAAAGCCGGTGTCGTAGCCGAGGCTTTAGTGGCAGCATCGAACGGAAAACTTAAGGGCATGACCATTGTAGTGACCGGCACCTTGCCAACGATGTCACGAAGCGCCATACATGCGCTCATTGAACAAAATGGCGGAGCAGTAGGGGCCTCGGTCAGTAAAAATACAAGCCTGCTAGTTGCTGGAGGCGACGCGGGCTCCAAATTAAAAAGGGCTCAAGACCTGAAGATTGCGATCGTAGACGAAGAGCAATTTTTAAAGATGTTAGAATAAATTCTGAGATGAACCTATGAAAACAAAAACAGTTTATAGCTGCCAGAACTGTGGCGGACAGTTTCCAAAATGGATGGGCAAATGCCCCGAATGCAACCAATGGAATACCCTGGTAGAAGAGTCCTATCGCGACGAATCGAACCAAAAAGACGCTAAAGGGCATGTGGCTTTTAAGTCAGCACTAAAAGCCTCGATTACTGGTGACCCAAGAAGCTTACAAAATGTGCCGCTGCGTTTAGAGGAAATCAAAGGTGAAACCGGAACACGCGTTACCACAGCCTTTTCAGAACTTGACCGCGTTTTAGGTGGCGGCATTGTACCAGGTAGCTTGATTCTGATTGGCGGCGACCCCGGCATCGGTAAATCAACAATTCTTATGCAAGGTTTTTTTACCAACGATGTCGCCTCGCAGACGATTCTGTATGTCTCGGGTGAGGAAAGCGCCCAACAAATCAAGATTCGTGCGGAACGCCTGGGCATGCGCTCTAAAACATTTTTTATTTATGCTGAGAATCAGATTGAAAATGTCGTCGAACAAATTCAAAAAATTAATCCACAAGTTTTGGTAATCGACTCCATTCAAACTATTTATTCTAGTCAGGTGCAGTCGGCGCCTGGCAGCGTTTCACAAGTAAGAGAGTGCACTGCCAAACTAATGATTCTTGCTAAAACGTTAGGTATCGCGACGTTTATTGTAGGCCACGTCACTAAAGATGGCGCTATCGCCGGACCAAAAGTATTAGAGCACATGGTGGATACTGTTCTGTATTTCGAGGGCTCTAATCAGTACGCGTACCGCATACTACGGGCAGTAAAAAACCGCTTCGGATCTACCAACGAAATCGGCGTCTTTGAGATGATCAGTGAAGGCTTGCGGCAAGTCACTAATCCATCGGAATTATTTCTACAAGACCGTTCTATCAACGCACCGGGCACCATTGTAGTCTCTACCATCGAAGGCACACGCCCTGTATTAGTCGAAGTACAAGCGCTGGTGAGTAGCAGTTCACTCAATAACCCGCGACGTACGACACTAGGAATTGACCATAATAAAGTCTCGTTGTTAGTAGCCGTTATAGAAAAAAAATTAGGCCTACCACTTTATGGACACGATATTTTTGTAAACGTAGCAGGCGGCATAAAATTAGATGAGCCCGCGTGTGACCTGGGATGCGCCCTCGCCCTAATCAGTAGTTTTAAAAACCAACCCATCGATTCCAAACTACTGGTCTGTGGCGAAGTCGGTTTGGCAGGCGAAGTGCGCCGTGTGTCGCATATTGAACAACGATTAACCGAGGCCGAACGACTGGGGTTTCGTTCCGTTATTATTCCAAAATCCAGCGAGCAGTCGATTAAAGCGTCATTTAAAAAATTAGATATTAAAGCGGTGAGTACTCTGGCTGATGCGGTCGATCTAATCTGACCGTTCCGTACGCCAGCGCGAACAGCGCGCGATTAACCAGTCTCGATACTGCGCAGTCGACACATACTCGGTACGTTTAAAGAACACCCAATACCCGGCAAGCGCTAAAGCCAAACCACCTAAAACATCAACAGCATAGTGCTGTTTCGTAGGCAAAGTAGAAAGCCCGATGGCGATGGCCCAAACTAAAAACACCCATGCCATGATACGAGATTCCCCTTTTTCAAAAAAACCAAAAGCTGCCAACAGACAACAACACACGTGCATCGAAGGAAAACAATTTGTGGGTTTATCTAACCAACGCATGGCTTCGAAGGTATAGCGTGTAAGACCTTGCGTAGCCTCAGGTAACGGAAAATCATGTCGCGGATACGCGACCGGATAAAATACATAGAATAATCCAGCTACGAATAATGTTCCACAATACGCCCAAACGTATTTATTACGCGCAAGATCGGTGCGATACAAAACATAAGCGATCGTAAACAAAATATATTCACTAATGTAGATATATATGGTCCACGGGGCCAGCGGAATCATGCGGTCGACCTCAGTCAACGGCAGGTACTGAGGTGTATATAAATGAAAATTATTGGGTAACATGTAGCCGAATAAAAAAACGACCCCACACAAAAGCCCCATACGCCAGATATTGCTTCGTGTAATCAGTGCCGGCAGTATCATGAAATTGACCCCTATGTATCAACGTCTAAGTTAGTTATTAATGGCGCCTGATAAGAGCTTTTGTATCTCTGCTTGTGATTCGTTCGACATCCAATCACGTTCGCCACTTTCTGACCAAGCCACTTTTAAGTTCTTATCAAGTACTACATTAAAGGGAATTGCGACTACGTTAAAAAACTCACTGACCGATTCATCTCGATCTGTATATATATTGAATTCTAGATTAAATTTTTTAATAATACGAGGAGCAACTTTTTCTGGTTCGTCATCGACATTTATAGCAACAACATCAAAACCTTGCGTGTGATAACGAGCATATAATGCCTGGATGCTGGGCATTTCTGCCATACAAGCCTCGCACCAACTGGCCCAAAACGTCACAAGATGCACTTTGCCTTTAAGAGTATCTAATTTAACGACAGCGCTGTCGCTTAACCTGGTTAGTACAAGTTCGTTTAAACCTTTTTTATTGACTAGGTCTGCACTGCCGGCAATCGGAGTACGGTCTGTAGCATCTCCACCATTTTTCAAACCACTAAAATACCTAGCCGCACTTAAAGCCACACCTACAATGACTAGGGCCATACTAACCGCAATTATAATACGTCGCATCATTCGCTCTCTGACAATTCAAGTTATACTGTCGTTATGTTTTCACAAAATGGCACAAATCAAAAGATTGTAAAATCTCGAAATCAAACGGGGCAAGCACTCGTGGAATACGCACTAACAATTCTGATGGTAGTGATTGCTTTTACCGCGGTAGAGCTCCAAATTCGGCGCAATTTGGGACAACTGTGGAATTCATTGGCGCGTGACATTGCTGCAGGTTGTCCCGGGTGCGAAGCCCCAGAAGGACTTCAATAACACTATTCGATACAGGTACTAGATTGTTCTTCTTTACTAGGCACCTCCTCGTCAGCGCCATCAGACGAACTAAAATAAACCCACTTGCGCTGACTGACTTCATAATCAATCGCCTGTTGCATGAGTGCACGCACAGACTCTGCAAGCTCGTGCACTAGCTCCACATTGTCGGCGTCAGTTGGAGTGTATTGCGGAAAAGAGATTGGCTCCAAAAATTTAATCTTCCACTTAGCTGGCAACGGTAGGACGTTGAGCGGAATGGGAATCAACTGCCCCTTTAGATATTTCGTAAATTTGAGATTTGCTAAATTAATATGCGTCTCTTCGGCGCCAATCACAATCGTAGGGATAATCGGAGCTCCCGTGCGCAAACTCATGCGAATGAATCCACGTTTAAATTCTTTTAATTGATAACGTTCCGCCGAAGGCTTGAAGTTACCGTACTCACCTTCGGGAAAAAGCACCACAACGTTGCCTTTTTTTAACAAGCGCAGTCCATTTTGTGTCGTGGCCTCTAGCAGCCCCATCTTGTGCGAAACCGTACCAATTTCGCCGAGAAACCACGCCTTATGCGCCAACATACGTGGGATGCGTTTTTTTTGTTTAAAGATTTCGTTTCCAACCATTACCGCATCAAACCCAGACCATCCGGAATGATTAGGCGCCACGAT